>JAUCDK010000024.1:0-17225 GCA_034675265.1 Patescibacteria group bacterium | reverse complement strand
ATTGAAAAAAACTATACTCCTCAAACACTTTACAAAATATATTAATTTTTATGTTTGCAATAAAAACAACCGATTTAGTGAAAAAATATAAAGAACATTTTGCACTAAAAAATATTAACTTTGAAATAAAAGAGTGAGATTTTTTTGCTCTTTTATGAGTAAATGGAGCAGGGAAGACAACCATTATTTGAATATTAACAGACTTAGTTACAAAAACAAGTGGAAAAGTAGAAGTATTTTGAGTTGATATTGATGATGATTTTGCAAAAGCAAAAAAAATGATTTGAGTCGTTCCACAAGAATTTAATTTAGATATTTTTGCACGTGTGATAGATGTGTTGATTTCAAGTGCATGATACTATGGAATTGAAAAAAAAGATGCTCTTCCAAAAGCTATAGAACTTTTAGAAAAACTTTGACTTTCTGATAAACAAAATGCAAAAGTAGGACAATTATCTGGATGAATGAAAAGAAGAGTGATGATTGCCAGAGCGTTAATGCATTCTCCAAAACTTTTAATTTTGGATGAACCAACGGCTTGAATTGATATAAATTTGAGAAAATCAACCTATGAATTTTTGATAGAACTCAATAAAAAAGGAATGACTATTTTACTTACGACTCATTATTTAGAAGAAGTTGAAAAATTATGTAATTCTTTAGCAGTAATAAAAAAATGAGAAATTATTATTAATTCTTCAAAAAAAGAATTTTTTGCAAAAATGGAAAATTATAAATTTGAAATTGAACTCAAAAATAAAATAAATTCTTTAGAAGAATTAAAAAATTATGAACATTCTTTTCAAGAAAATTCTTTGATTATTTTTATTCCAAAAGAAAAAAGTTTAAATGAAGTATTTCATATTTTAAATAAAAATAATATTGAATATGTAAATGTAAAAAATATCACCAATGAATTAGAAGAATTATTTGAAACTTTAACCAATTAATCTATGAAAGCACAATATATTTGACTCAAATCTTTAGTTTGAAAAGAGGTAAAAAGAGTTTTTAGAATTTGGAAACAAACTATTTTACCACCAATTGTAACAACTTCGCTCTATTTTTTGATTTTTGGAAGCTTTATTGGTTCTCAAATTGGAAATATTAATGGAGTTTCATACATCAATTTTTTAGTTCCATGATTTATTATGATGAGTTTGATTACTTCAAGTTATATGAATGTAGCGAGTTCGTTTTTTGGAGCAAAATTTCAAAAAAATATTGAAGAAATTATAACTTCTCCACTCAGTCATATTTCTATTATTATTGGATTTTTAAGTTGAGGAGTGGTGAGATGATTTCTGATTTCAATAATTGTATTTATTATCGCACATTTTTTTACAGATATTTCTTTAGCTCATCCGATTTTAGCATTTTTGTTTGTATTTTTCACAGCAAGTTTATTTAGTTTTGCTTGATTTTTAAATGCATTTTTTGCGAAAAGTTTTGATGATGTAAATTTGATTCCAACTTTTATTATTACTCCAATGGTATATTTGGCATGAGTTTTTTATCCTATTTCGAGTTTAACTTGAATTTGGTATACTCTTAGCCACTTGAATCCAATTTATTATATGGTAAATTGACTTAGATATAGTTTTTTATGAGTGAGTGAGGTAAATGTTTGAATTTCACTTTTTGCATTAATTCTTTCAAATTTTATACTTTTTGCAGGATGTTTGTGGTTATTTAAAAAATGATATTGATTAAAAAGTTAAAAAATGAAAGAGGGCGATATAAATAATCGCCCTCTTTTTTAGAAACTGGATTTATTTCTGTTTCGGTGGAGGCTTTGGAAATTCCACACCAGCAGGAACATCACCAGGATTTTCGCAGTAGTTAACAGCTTTCATTTTCACATACTCCCTTTAAAAACAAGTGGAAAATAAAAGACACAAAAAAACTCTCAAGTGCTCCCTGAGAGTTTAGACATTTTTCTATAACAATGAATATGCTAAAAAACTCAGACAGTATCTGACTTTTTACAACACATCATGTAAGAAGAAAAAATGTTCATATTTGTATCATTAGAACTAAGCAAGTTTCATTCTATAAAAATTGAAAAAATGTCAAGAAAAAAACATGATAATAAGTTTATAATCAATTTAATTTTTTTATTAAATCAAGATAATTATCGTCTGGTGCAACTTTGTTAAGAATTTCTTTTTTACATTTTTTACATTTATGTTTAATC
The DNA here is from genome assembly GCA_034675265.1 of Patescibacteria group bacterium. Lineage (GTDB taxonomy): Bacteria > Patescibacteriota > Gracilibacteria > BD1-5 > UBA6164 > UBA7396. Next base: position 15,028 of record JAUCDK010000024.1, on the reverse strand, counting down.
ATCCATCATTTATTTTTTTTATGGTCAATTCAAATAGGCTCCATCATTGATCCACATTCAGAAAGTCTATCTCAAGGAAAATCTTTGTCTAAATGTTTTGAATATAAACAAAAAGGACAATGATTTCTCGCACTTCATTCAGGATGTTTTTCTATTATTTTACCACAATTTTCACAGGTAAAATTTTCATTTATCATTTTAAAAGACATGTTTTTTAAAGTTAATATTTTTTGAATAGTAAAAAAATAAAGCAAAAAATCAAGGAAAATATTTTTATTTGACTTTTTATACTTCTTTGTAGAATTGAGACATTATTTTTAAAAATTATTTATGAGACAAAGACTTCTTTCTTCATTTTTACATATTTTAGTGTTTGTGGTTATTGAAATTGCTTTTGTATTTATTATTCTTCATGAATTTCCAGAAATTAGCTTTTTTGAAGAATTATGATTTATTCATCTTTCATATTGGGTAATGATATTTCTTGCATGATATTTGAGAGAGTCTTTGAAAGGATATAAAATCAGATTTTTAGCGACATATCTTCCAGTTTTATTTCATGTATTTTGACATTTATATATTTGACACGAAACAGTAGAGTTAATTTGAGCACATTCACATGGATCAGAATTTTGGTTAATAATTTCTACGGTAGTTTTATGAATATTTATTTTTCTTGGAGAATATTTACTTCATAAAAAATATCATTGCGATTCTCATCATGAAAGCGTACATAAACATTGTGATGGAAAATAAAATAAAGAGAAGGTTTTCCTTCTCTTTATTTTATATAGAAAAATATTAATATGATTAATATTTAATGAAGATATTTAATAACATTAAAGTTTATAAACAATAAGTCAAATAGCACTCAGAACGATTCATACAAGCCAAAGTTTAAAAACAACCGTTTCTTCACTCCATCAAATCGCTTCTAAATGATGATGGAAAGGAGCAATTTTAAATACTTTTTTCCCATTTCTGAGTTTTTTAGAGGTAAGTTGGATAATAACAGAAATAGTTTCAAAAATAAATATTGCTCATACAATTATAAGTACACTAATGGTATTGGTAAGCATTGCCATAATTCATAAATTTGCTCACAGCGCTAAACTTCAAACATCACCCATATAAACTTTTGCTGGTTTTATATTATACCATAAAAATGCAATCAATGCTCAGATAATAGTAACACAAAGAGTTGATAATAAATAAAGTCCTTGATCATAAGTTATATAAGCATATACTCCATATGAAAATAATAATAATCCAGGAGCTAAACCATCTAATCCATCAGTAATATTTACACTATTAGCAGTTGCAATAATTATGAAAATAAACAGAGGTACAAAATAAATTCAAATTTCCATTCATCCAGTAAATGGAATATCAAGTAACCTTGTTCACCATTCTAATTTGTCATAAAACCACCAAGCTCCTGCTCAAGAAAACACAAGAAGCCAAAACATTTTAAATCTTGCTGAAAGTCATTTTGTTCTTCCTATTCCCCTTACATTTAAAAAATCATCAATAGCTCATAAAAGTCATACTGCTAGAAGCGTAAAAAGGGCAAGATATGTTTCTTTTTGATTAAAAAGGGAATTGTTAATAAATCAAAATTTTTGTAAAATAATACTGAAAATCACCATGACAAAAACAATAATCAGAATGATTGCTCATCACATTGTCGGAGTTCCTGTTTTTACTTTATGAAGTTTAAGAAATTCAATTGCTTTTCAAATAGTGGCTTCTTCTCTGATTTGTTTTCCAATTTTATATTTTTTTAAAAGCTCGATAAAATATGGAATAATGAAAAGTCATACTAAAAATGTTGCAAGTGAAAAAGAAAAAATTGGAATTAAGTGAGAATTCATACCTTTCATGTTAAAAATAAACTCTGATAATTGTAAGAAAAATTTTGTTTTTTCAAGTTTTTATATTTTTTTATTTTTTCTAAATTTAGCGCTTATTTTGAGTTTTGTACTTTTTGATTGAACGATGTAAATATTATAGCTTATAATAGAAAGTATGATGATAGATAAAAGATAAAACAAAAAGAAAAAAATCTTGTTATTTATCTTTTTTTCTCAAACAGAAGCAGTAATATTTTCATTTACTTCAAAACTATTTTCTGTTGATTCAAGTTGTGAACCAGATAAAAGATGGTTTTCTATAGAAATATTTTCTTGAGAGCTTATTTCTCATGAGAGAACACTTTCTTCTCATGTTAGGGTTGATATTTCTTCAGGAACTTCAGAAATAGTTTCTATTTTTTGATTATTTTTTGAAGGAGTGATTATTTCTTCTATTTGAGGAATTTGATATATTTCTTCTGATTTCTTTTTTTTATCAGGAGAATACAGAGAGATTTTTTCATTATTTCCAAGTGTGTAATTGATAGAAAATGTTTTATTTTTTTCTAAAAAAGTATTTGGAGTAATTTCATAATTTAAATTATTGCTTTCTATTTTCCAATATCCAATATTTTGAATTTCATTATCAGTATTTTTTAAAATAATTTTATCTTTTTCTAAAATAAGAATAATTTTATCTGAATATTCAAAAGAATAATTTACTGTTTGTATTGGAGTATCTTCAAAATCTTTTGTGGTTGCAAAAAAATCAATGGTTGTATCTGATTTTAATAAAATTGGTTTTGTAAATTCAAAAATATTATCCATTCTTCCAACTCCATCGGTATAATAAAAAATTTTGGCATTTTTATCATTTGAAATGAGATTTATTTCAATAGGAAAATTATATTTTCCTGATTCTAAGTTCGTTTTTACTTCTAAATTGGCAAATATTTGTCATATTTGTAGGAGAAAAAGAGTAAGAAAGATATATATTTTTTTCATTTTTTGTTTTGCTAAGTTTTATTTTTTATATATTATCCATTAAGAATGAAAATTCAAATTAAATATTGAGGAAAAAATTATGTGAATCAATCAATTTACTTTAATAGAAAAAAAATATTTAACATCAGATGTTTTTGAACTTATTTATGAGTCAAAAGATGATTTTGAAATATTGCCAGGACAATTTATTACATTTTTACTTCCAAAAACTTGATTTGGAAGAGCGTATTCAGTATTAGGAACGCAAGGAAAAAATATTTCTTTTATCATAAAAAGACTGGAAAATGGAAGATGATGAAGCAAAGAAATTTGTGATTACGATCTTGGAATTACTTTAAAATGAGTTGGTCCAACAGGGCATTTTATTGATAGTAAAAAAGAAAATAATAAATTATATATTGGGACAGGAACTGGAATGGTGCCACTTTATTTTTTAGTGAATGATTTACTCAAAAAATGATTTCAACATACATTAACTCTTGTACTTGGAAATAGGACTTTTGAAGATATGTATTATTTAGAGAAATTTCAACAATTGAAAGATGAATTTTCAAATTTTGATTTTCATATATTTTTGAGTCGTGAAAATAAAGATGGATTTCAAAATGGATATGTATGAGACTTTTTAACACCAGAAAATATAGAAAAATTTCAAGAATTTTATATCTGTTGAAATCCAAATATGGTTGATGAAGTAGAAAAAAAACTCAAATATTTTTGAGTTTGAGATGAAAATATCTTTAGAGAAAAGTATTAGTTTTGTATTTTTTGAAAATATATGATAGAATAGGGAAAAGTTATTTATTAAGTGAAAAGTATGTCAACATTAAACAACCTTGTAATTCCAGAATTTGAAAAAAAAGAGTTTTTAAGAACTCCAAGAAATAAACTTTGCCCCGTGATTGATTCAACCAGACTTATGGTAGAAATATTATGATGAGCAAAAGAAGCTTCAGGAGAATTTAAAGATTCTGAATTTTCTTCAAAATTATTACTTGATGGACAATTTGCTTTAGTTTTGAGATATAAAAGAGAAAAAGACGGAAAATCTTATCCAGCTTGTACACTTTGATTTGATGAAGACCAATTTGGAAATATTCAAGTAAATCAACTTCAATGATCGAAAGATAAACATATCGCATTTCGTTTTCATTCATCATTCAATTCAGTTGCGTATTATCTTCAACTTTTAGAAGAAACTTTTTTGAAAAAATGAATTTATGTTTGAGTAGAAAAATTTCCAGAATGATTGGAATGAGCTTCATATTCGAGTAATGCATATAATTCGTATAATATTTTGAGAACGGCAATTGAATGACTCAATAAAAAATATGGATTAGTAAAAAAATCTTAGTTTTGCAAGTAAATATTAATTTCATCACTTCATAGTAATACATGATGTTTATACGCTTCAATTTTTATTGAAGTTTTTTTTCAAATATCTGAAAGTGAAACAAAATTACTTGGATATTTTTCTCAATTTACATACCAAACAATTTCATCATAATCAAAATTTGAACTGAAATTTAATTTCATTTGTTGGTTTTTTATCGGAATGGATGGATCGATTTTATAAATAGTATTTTCAAGAGGGGAAATAATTTTTATAAAATCTTTTTTTTCGTTTTCAAGAGAAATTATTGGTGAACTTTTTTCATAATTATCAAGTTCATACACAATTTTTTTGAAAATATCTCATGCTCCAGTTGCTCCAGAAACTCATTTCATTTCTTCTCCAGATTTATTTCAAACCCAAACTCAAATGATATAATTGCTTGTAAATCAAATACTCCAATTATCTTTAAAATTTCTTGAAGTTCCTGTTTTTACAAAAACTTCTCTATCTGGAAAGTCAAGGTTTGAATTGATAGGAAATCAAGCAAGTTTAAAATAACGATTGGTTAAAATTTCTCCTACCATATCAGTATATTTTCTATTTATCAGAGCTTTACATCAAGATGTACTTTTCAGATTTTCATTCTGAAAATTGTTTGAATCCCAATTTGAGAATCAAATTGGTTGAGTTTTTGAAGATTGAAAATCTGAAAATACATCTTTTCAAGCAACTATATTTATATCACAATATTCTCAATTTTTTGCAAAAATGCTATATGCTCTTGTGAGTTCATATAAACTGATTTCTCAACTTCATAAAGCCAAAGAAAGCCCATAATAATCTGCATCACGATTGAGAGAATTTATTCAAATATTTTTTAAAAAATGCAAAAAATTTTCAATTCAAATTTCATTGAGTATTTTTACAGCTGGAATATTTATACTTTGAGAAAGCGCTTCTGCTAGAGAAACTTCTCAGGCATAACTGAGAGAATAATTTTTTGGTTCATAACTATTTCAAAAATTTGTTTTATAACTGACTGGTAAGTCAAGAATGGTAGAAGAAGGTGTTTTTCAGAAAATTTGAAAATACAGTGCGTATAAAAAAGGCTTGAGTGTACTTCCAGGTTGTCTGAGAGCTAAACTAGCATTTACTTGTCAATCCTGCGCATCATAATCTTGTCATCCAATCATGACTTCTAAATTCATCGTATTTTTATCGATGATGATGATAGAATAATCTCCTACATTTTTCCAAGCAAGATTTTTGAGTGTAGTTTTTGCTAAATTATCAATGTGTTGAGTAAGATAATAATCAAGAGTTGTAAATATTTTTCCATTATTTTGTGTATTTTTTAGAGAAGAATTATTTATAAAATCAACGATATAGGGAAGAGTGTTTTTTTCTCATGTATAAAAAGTGAGTTTTTCCTCTAAAATCAGATCTTTTTCTTTTTGCGAAATAATTCATTTTTTTTCGAGAGCAGAAACAAGAATTTTAAAACGACTATTAAATGCAGAAAGTTTTGTTATAGGATTGAAATTATTTGGATTTTTTATAATCGTTAAAAGTCAAATAATTTCTGCTTGAGTAAGATTTTCAAGATTTTTATGATAATAAAATTTTGCAGCACTTTCTACTCAAAAATTGAGATATCAAAAATGAATTGTATTGAGATATAAGCTTAAAATTTCATCTTTTGAATATTTCTTATTGAGTGCTAGTGAGAATATAAATTCTTTTATTTTGAGTTTGTAACCTCTTTTTTCATTCAGCCAATATTGATTTCTGATAATTTGATTTTCTATAGTTGAAGCTCATTGAGTGTTTCATCAAAAAATATTATTTTTCAATGCTCTTACGATTCAAATATAATCAATTCAATTATGAAAATAAAATCTTTGGTCTTCAATTCAAATAAAAGATTGTTTTAAAAATTCTGGAAAATTTTGAAAATCAGTATTTCTGTGTCTATATTTTCCATCAGTAACTATTTCTCAAATTTCAATATTATTTTTATCATATATGAGTGTTGATGTTGGAATTGGATTTATTTTGACTTTTATAAAATACGGAAAGAAAAAATAAACTCCATAAAAAATAAGAAATATAAAAATGATAATTTTGAGCTTTTTCATCACAATAAAACAAAAAAATAAACTTGATTTCAAGTTTATTTTTTTGTTTTATAATTGCAAGTTAAAATTCAATTCCTGATGTAGAAAGTGAAAAAATATTTCCTTCATTATCAGTGATATTTGAGTTTACAAGATTGATACTTTCCATTTCTCAAACATTTTGTTTTTCAAATACAATATTCAGAATATCTTCACCAACTTTAATATTTGTTGGATTTTCAAAGTTGATAATAATAGTATTAAATCCATCATTTTCAATCACATTGATGAGTTCTGCTTGATCAATACTAAGAAGTTTATCTTTTACTTTTATGTTTTCTTTGTTGTATACAATTGAAAGTGATAAACTTTTTACTTGAGAAATTTCTTTAGAAGTTTTAAGATTTACAACATTATTTCCAGAATTTTTTACTGTTTCTAAGTATAAATCTGCTTGTTTTTCTCAAGTTATTTGGCTATTTAATACACTTGAAGTTAAATATTTTCCATTATTTGTATTTACAAGTAAAAAGTTGAGTCCAAGTGCTAACATAAAGCTTGTAACAACGATTATAATGTTTTTATTTCTTTTTTCTTTTTTATATTTTTGTATAATATCTTCCATTTTTTAAAATTATGAAGTATGTGAGTATTATTGTAAGAATATTTTTTATTTGTAAAGTTTTTCTTTTGTGAATAAATGCAAAAACCTTTACAAAAAGCAACTCTTGTATATTATTAAAAATATTTTATTTTTTTACTTTATTTTATGTCAGAATTATACTTTTTGATTCTCGCAATAGTAGTAATATTTTTTCTGTTTGATAAGGTGGTTGATTATTTAAATACTCTCAATTGGTCAGATACATTACCAAAGGAAGCTTCAGGAATTTATGATGAAGAAAAATATGCGAAATCTCAAGCATATGAAAAAGTAAAACATACATTTTGAAATTATTCTTGAATTTTTAGTTTTGTTTTAACTCTATGCGTTTTAGCATGATGAGGTTTTTGATTACTAGATGAATTTTTAAGACAATACGTTTCAGGAGAAATATTTTTAGCATTATCATTTTTTTGAGTTATTGTTTTTTTACAAACTATAATTTGATTACCATTTTCATATTATCAAACATTTGTTATAGAAGAAAAATTCTGATTTAATAAAATGACTAAAAAATTATTTTTTCTTGATACTCTTAAATCACTTATTTTAACTGCTATTATTTGAGGACTTTTACTTTCTTTTATTGTATGGATTTATACTTTGATTGGAACCAATTTTTGGTGGGTAGCTTGGATTTCTCTTTCTCTCTTTTCACTCTTTATAATGATGTTTTATTCAAGTGTGATAGTTCCTATTTTTAATAAACAAACTGCTTTGGAAAATTGAGAATTAAGAGAAAAAATCGAAGCATTTGGGAAAAAAGTTTGATTTAATATAAATGAAATTTATGTTATTGATGGAAGTAAAAGAAGTTCAAAAGCAAATGCATATTTTTCAGGATTTGGACCGAAAAAAAGAATTGTATTATTTGACACATTGATAAAAGATTTAACTACTGATGAACTCGTTGCAGTTTTAGCTCATGAAATAGGACATTATAAAAGAAAACATACTTTACAAATGCTTGTGTTTTCAATATTACAAACGGGTTTAATTTTATTTTTATTTTCACTTGTTATTGATAGTAGGGAAGTAGCTATGGCACTTGGAAGCACAAATCCTAGTTTTCATATTGGTGCGATTGCATTTTGAATATTATTTACTCCACTGAGTTTAGTTTTAGGAATTATTTGAAATATATTATCAAGAAAAAATGAATATGAAGCTGATGCATATGCAAAAGAAAATTATTCTGGAGAAAAACTTATTTCAGGACTTCAAAAACTTTCTGTAAATAATTTAACCAATTTAAATCCACATCCAGTATATGAATTTGTTCATTATACACATCCAACTGTTTTAAAAAGAATTAATGCATTAAAAAATTAATATGAAAAATAATCCATACATTGAAATTATACAAACTGATCCACATATTTTTCAAGATACAACAAAAATTTATTCCAACTCTTGAGCTTGGAATAAATTTTTTTGAAATCAAAATGAAATCTATCTTGAAATTGGAACTTGACTTGGGCATTTTTTTTCACACGAATCAAGCGAACATCAAGATAAAAATTTTATCTGAATGGAAATAAAATTTAAAAGGCTTCATAAAACAGCTGAAAAATCAAGAAATCTATGAACAAAAAACTTTGTACTTTTAAAAGATTTTGGTCAAAATATTCACAAAATTTTTGCTCCCAATGAGCTTTCAAGAACCTATATATTTTTCCCAGATCCTTGGGATAATAAAGATAGACAAAAAAAACATAAACTTCTTCAAAAAGAATTTTTAGAAAATCTTTATACTGTTACAAAAAATGGTTGAGAGTTTTTCTTTAAAACTGACCATAAAAAATATTTTGAAGATGTTTTAGAAATTATGAGTGAACTATCAGGTTGGGAAAAAATATTTGTAAGTTATGATTATGAAGCGGAAAGTGAAAAGTTTACCAAGAAAAAAATTACTGAATTTGAGAGTATGTTTAGAGGTGAAAAGCAAAAAATTCATTACGCAGAATTTAAAAAATTTGACAAATAAAAAAGTTGGCTATAATAACTTTCCATTTCAAAAAAGGAGCTGGCTATGAACGGATTTGGAGCATTTCTTGGAGAAGCTTTTTCTCCTAACTCGGAACTGAACGAAAAAAATTATGGCATACCATTGGTGTTGGGCATTGCAAATGTTTCACCTCCAGTATTGATATTTCTGATGGCTTTCTTACTCTATCATCCTGGCTAAAGGCCTGAAAAGGTCAAAAGAAGGATCCCCCTAATCAGGGGGCCTTATTTTTTTATTCAAAAAATTCCCTCATTTTTCAAGGTCAAAAATAAGTTTTTCCTTTGACAAAACAATATTTTCTATATAATCAATATTGACAGGTGTCGCAAAATACTATTGTGACACTTTTTTATTATTAAAGTTTTTTCTATGATACAATTTTTAAAGGATTCTTTGAGAGAAATGAAACACGTAGTTTGGCCTACAAAAGAGGAAACAAAAAAATATTTTATTATTGTAGTTACATTACTTGTATTATTTGGAATATATATTTTTGTATTCTCAACATTATTTACAAATGTAATTTTCTACCTAAAAGATTTAATCAATAACTAAAATTAAGAATTATGAAAGCAGAGTGGTATGTAATTCAAGTAATTTCTTGAACAGAGGAAAATGTGAAACAATCTTTATTTCAAAGAAGAGAAAGCTTTTCTTTACAAGAATATATTCTTGATGTTTTTGTTCCAACTCATGATGTAGTTACCGTTAGAGCTGGTGGAGCAAAGACAAAAAAACAAAAAAATATTTTTCCAGGATATATTTTAGTGCAAATGGTGGTTACAAACGAAAGTTGGTATATTGTTAGAAATACTCCAAATGTAACCGGTTTTCTTGGAGCTTGAAATGTTCCAGTTCCAGTTTCTGGGGAAGAATTAGCACAATTAAAATGAATGCTTGAAAGAAATTCTGAAACATTTTCAACAAAATACAAAGTTTGAGATATTGCAACTATCATTAAAGGACCATTTGAAGGGAATGAATGAGTAATTTCTGAAATAAATGATAAAAAATGAGTGATAAAATTAAATATCAATTTACTTGGAAGAGATACTCCAATTGAACTTGATTTTTGACAAATCAAAGTAAAATAATCGTTTATAAAAATAAATAAGTCTTAAATATGAAAAAAGTAGTTTATACAATACTTCTGATTTCTTTGGTTTTTCTATGAAATATAGGACTTTATTTTTATAGTGATGCATATAGTATTTTTCTCAAACAAATGAAGTATTGAGAAGATGTTCCACAAGATTATACATCATTAATTACTGATGATTATTTACTGAAAAATTTTTCTTGATGAGATGCTTCGTGTAGTTGTGAAAATACCTGAACAAAAAATATTTCTTCAGAAAAAACTTTGGATGATGTGGGAGAAAAAACAAGTGTTGCTTCAGGAAATATTGTAAATACTCCAAAGCAAACTACTCAAGAAACAGAGTTTGAAAAACAACAAAAAGCACTCAAAAAACAAGAAGTAGTAAATAAAATATCACAAATACTTCCAAAATTTTCAAAATATAATTTGGTAGAAAAACCATATGATGAGTATTATAAAATGTTTGATATTAGTGATGAATATCCAAATGAATATCTTACATATTCAAATACTGATTTAGAAATGTATTTTTTTCCAGAATCAACATTTGACTCATTTTATAATATTTTTACTCTTCTATCTAATGATGTCATGGTGAGGGATTTTGAACTCAATAAAGTAGATAGTTTTTGAAAAAAAGCATTTTTTATTAATCTAGTACCTCAGGATGATATGGTAAGATTAGTTATAGATAATGGAAATATTTTATTTTGACTGAAAATGAAAAAGAGTTATTATAATGACATAAAAAATATATTATTACAAAATTTTTAATTTTTAATTATGCACTTATGAGTGAAAATTTAATCTATGTTACAGCCGAATGATTAGCAAAACTACAAGAAGAATTAGCAAATTTAAAAAGTCATAAAAGAGTTGAAATTGCTGAAAAATTAAAAGAAGCAATCTCTTTTTGAGATCTAAGTGAAAACTCTGAATACGAAGATGCAAGAAATGAACAAGCTCAAGTTGAAAAAAGAATTCTTGATTTAGAAGAACAATTAAAAAATATTGTTTTGATTGATGAATCGAAAAAAGATGAAAATAAAGTGAAAATAGGTGCGCTTGTAACTATTACTGATATTGAAAAAGATGAAACTGAAACTTTTAAAATAGTTGGTACAACAGAGGCTGATATTTTAGTAAGTCCACCAAAAATTTCTAATGAATCTCCAGTTTGAAAAGCTCTTATTGGAAAGAAAAAATGAGACAAAATTAAAGTAAAAACACCAGGAGGAAATTATGAATATACAATAGATGAAATTAAATAATTTTTAAAAGGGAAATTATAGTTATGTAAAAATACTCTATCGTATTGATTTATTTTTTTATTCGTTTATTCATGGAATTTAATATTTTTTATTCACACCTTATATCAATTCCATCAATGGCTTTTTTGATAGCAGTTATCATAAAATGAATTTCTTCAATGTATGAAAGTGGAAAATTTAATATTAAAAAGGCTCTTGGAAGTGGATGAATGCCATCAGTTCATTCTGCAGTAGTAACATCACTCACAACAGCAGTTGCTTTAAAATATTGAATTTCTTCTGATTTATTTGCTATTAGTTTAGGATTTACGGTAATTATTATTTATGATGCAATAAATATTCGTTATGAAGCTTGACTTCATGCAGTTGCTATCAATAAATTGATATGAGAAAAATTTAAAGAATCTCTTTGACATCTTCCAAGTGAAGCATTTGCATGAAGTTTACTTTGAGTGTTAACAGCATTATTTTTGTTTTACATATAAATTTGATAATTTTAAAAAGTAAGTATAATACTTTCTTACCAAATAATTATTTTAATATATGAATGGTGTAAAAGGAATTTTATTGGCTTCAACTCTAGTAGTTTGAAACCAATCTGCTCTCGCAGAAAATGTAGGTATGCAAAATGAGTTACAAAAAAATAAGCAGTTAGTCTTTAATATATTAGATAATAATGATTCATCATATCATGTTATTTGAAAAAATGGACCAAACTATGTTTCTAAAGAAAATAAAATATATTTTCAAGAACAAGTGCTTCCTAAAATAAAACTTCCGATTACTCAAGATATATCGGGATGAGTATTTAAATCACATACTTCATGAAATGTGGTTGGAATAAAATATCAATTAAGTAACTCTCAACTTCAACGTGAACATATTTCGGTATGAATTGGGAAAAACAATAAAGCTGAGATTACATATAGTTTAAAATTTTAAAAAAAAAGAATTCCTCATATGAGGAATTCTTTTTTTTATTCTACAGTAACACTTTTTGCTAAATTTCTTGGTTTATCAATTTCTTTTCCTAAGTTTTCTGCCATATAATAAGCAAAAAGTTGTAATGCAACAGATGAAGTAAATAAAGCATTATGCACATTTGTTTTTGGTATTTCAAGAACATCATCATATTCTTGAGCATGTGGATCATTTTGTGAAATAAGTCAGATAACTTTTCCATTTCTGGCTTGAATTTCTTTTAAAGTAGAAATATTTTTTTCATAAAGAGCACTTGCAGGATTTATTAAAATGGTTGGAAAACTTTCTTCTATTAAACTTAAAGGACCATGTTTGAGTTCTCCAGATGAATAACTTTCAGTGTGATGATAGGTAATTTCTTTACATTTTAAACTTCATTCCATAGCAAGAGGATAGAAAGTATTTCTTCCTAAGAAAAACATATTTTTATATTCACTATATTTTTTGGCGATATCTTGAATGTTTCTTGCATGTAATAAAACCATATTAATATCATCTTTCAATTTTTCTAAACCAGAAATAACTCAAGCATATTCATTATAATCAAGTCATTTTTTATTTCCAATATACAGAGCAATAATTAAAATGGTAAGTAATTGTCAAATAAAACTTTTTGTTGCTGCAACTCAAACTTCTATTCCACAATGAGTATAAAGACCATTATCACATAATCTTGCGATAGATGAACCAACCACATTTACTATTCAAAATGTTTTTCATCATTTATTTTTCACGATTTTTAAACATTCTAAACTGTCTGCTGTTTCCCCTGATTGAGAGATAAAAATATAGAGAGTTTTATCATTAATAAATTGTTTTTTGTATTTAAATTCAGTTGATATATGAATTTGTGTTGGGATTCAAGCAAGTTCTTCAAATAAATATGTTCCGCAATATCACGCATTATAACTTGTACCTGATGCTATAATTTCAATTTTTTCAATTCCTTTTAGATCAAGTTTTGAAAGAGCATTACTTTTAATTTCTCATGAATTAAAATCAATTCTTCATCCTAAAATATTTTCAATAATATTTGGAACTTCAAAAATTTCTTTTTCCATAAAATGTTTAAATGCTCACATTTCACTTTCTGTATTATAGGCAATTGATTCAATTTTTTCTTTTTTTACTTCTTTTTCAGCATTAATAATTTTATATGAATTCTTACTAATAACTACCATTTCATGATCATCAATAGGAATATAATGATCAGTAATATTGGCAATAGCATTTGAATCACTTGAAAGATAAAAGTCATTATTTTTAAATCCAATAACAAGCGGACTTCAAAGTTTTATTGCTATAATGGTATCAGGATTATTTTTATCAACTACAGCAAGTGCATAAGCTCCAGTAATTAAATCTTTTACTTTTTTTAGAGTTGTTTCTAAATCTGTTTCAAAAATATCTTCTATCAATTTTGCAACGACTTCAGAATCAGTATCTCCATAAAAATGGTATCATTTTTTTTCAAGAGATTTTTTTAGTTCAATATAATTTTCAATAATTCCATTATGAACGAGAAAAAATCTTTCATTACTTGATGAGTGAGGATGTGTATTCTCTAATGTTACTCATCCATGAGTTGCCCATCTTGTATGTGCGATTCATACACAAAAATCTTGTGTATCTTTTTTTTCTTCTTGGATTTTAGTTGCAAGATTTGATACTTTTCACAATGCTTTTACCGTATAATTATTTCCGTTGTCATTAATAACAGTAATTCAAGCACTGTCATATCATCTATATTCTAAACTTTTTAAACCACCAAGCAATATATTTATCGCTTGTTTTTCTCATTTATAAGCAAAAATTCAACACATATTATAAAAGTTAAGAATTATTGATAAAATTATAATGGTTTTCTTTTTTTTGCAATAAAAAAATAGCTTTTTAGCTATTTTTTGTATTTATGTTTGAAAGATTTATTTTTTGATACAACGAACACTAAAACCATAATTCATATCATGAAGAAAACGTTGAATTCAATTGTTGTCATAAGAGAAAGATCTTGTATATACAGTTGTTCATGGAGAGGAATTTGACCAAAACCCAGAGGCATATCCACGAAACATAAAATTATTAGGATTCGTAGCATCACGGAAACCACTTAATGGTATTTTTAATTCTTTTACCATATTTTTACTCGCATCTCCAGACCATCATAATCATTCACATTGGAATCAGTCGCTAGTTCTACATAGACTTTCATTTAAATATGTTTCTAGTGCACTCCAGTCTGCTTCACTTGGCAGACTCCAACCACTTGGACAGGCTCAGTCTATAGTGGAAGTAGCTTGAGCATAAGTATATAATTTTCACCATATATTATTTACAGTATGTGTTACTGCATTTGCTTCTGACCAGTCTTTTTCTTTTGATGAAGAATACATTGCATTTCCTGATACAGCTATTGGACAATTTACAGTATTACTTACTCAATTATAACTATAACAACTTCCTATATTTCCATCTGAACCATCATCTAATTTTCCCCATTCGACTCCATTTCATAAAACAGAATTACATCAAGCCCATCTATAAGTTACTCATCATTGAGTAAATACATAATCATCATTGTTACAACTTGTTCCCGGAATATCTTTCCATTGAATTCAAGATGTGTTTAAAGATGATTTATCAGTATAATATTTTTCTCAAAATATTTCATATCAAATTTCATCTTCAGTA
>JAUCDK010000023.1:0-17899 GCA_034675265.1 Patescibacteria group bacterium | reverse complement strand
AAAAGATTGAAAATTAATTATAGTAAAAGACTGAGTTGAGATTAATAAATATGATGACTCATATTCTCCAACATACTCTCCAGACTCAAAATCTTTTGCTTATGTGGCAAAAAAAGATTGAAAATTAATTATAGTAAAAGACTGAGTTGAGATTAATAAATATGATAACTCATATTTTCCAACATACTCTCCAGACTCAAAATCTTTTTCTTATGTAGCAAAAAAAGATTGAAAAAATATTATAATAAAACAAACTTGTAGTGTATCAGAAAATACAATAAATCAAACTACTATAACAAGTTCAGCATCTGTAAATAATACAATTACTAATGATTATAATTTAAGTCAAAAAGATTTAAAAGCCGTTTTAAATGCTTCTAATACTATCAAAAAACTTAGTGTATCAAAGCAAAATCAATATAAAAAAGCTTTATCAAATTTATTATTGAAACAAAAAGAATGAACTAGAAAATTTGAACTAATAAAAGCTATTTTAGAAAAAATTAAGTAATTTACTTTTTAATTTAAAATATTATGGAAAATAATAAAAGTACTATCGAAAATGATAGTAAAGATATGAATATAATACTTGATTTTTTACTTATTCTTTATCATTGATTTAAATATATTTTAAAATTGTTTTCGTTAGATAAGTATCTATTTTTTAGTTTATGAAATATTTTTCATTTTTTATCTCAAACAATATGATTCATAATTTTTGTACAAATAATAGATAATCGTAATGGAGGTAGAGAAGATTTAGGTTTTGCTATTATCTTTGTTTATTTAGTTTATTATATCGTGGTGAGATTTATCTTTGAATTTATAATGCTCTGATTTTCTATAAACAATAAATTAGAAAAAATAGTACTTTTAATGGAAGAAAATAAAGTTAAAGAAAAAGTAGACTAGCTAGTCTACTTTTTTCATTCTATGAATATTTTTTAATACATGTGGGAGAATATTAATAGAAATAATTCTTTGTTTTCAGTTTTTTGTTTTTATTATTTCAGGGTGTCTGAAGAGGTAAAGATCAAGCTGCTTTTTAGACATTCCAGATATTTCTAAAATATCAATTTCCTTCAAAAATAACTTTGTGTATTCACTGACTTCTTTGAATAAAGAAGTGTTATCTTTGGTTATATCTGCATAAATTTTGAAGTCTTTTTTTGTGTTCATATTTGATGTATTAAAATGTAAAAATTGCATAGATATCGGAGTGATTATCGGAGTGTTTTTTCTCTTTAATAAAACGATTTTATATTTTTATTGAGCTAAAATCTAGATATCCATATAAAGCTATATTTTAGCCAAAAATTAAAAATATAACTTTATATGGTTTTAGATTTTGAAGTATTTTTATACTTTTTTATATGAAGTGAAAACAAGTGAGTTATCAGGGAGTTTTTTAAGTACTCATTTTTCTTGTAATTCACGAGAAAGATTTTTTACCTCCTCATTGTTTAATCAAAAGTTTAATGCTTCATTATAGTTAAATTTTCAACTTTTTGTCGCATATTCAAGATACTTTTCTTGATTAGATTTTTTTGGAGTAAGTTTTTGAGGAATATTTTTATTCTCAGATTTTGGAATAAAAAATGCTTTGAATTTTTTGTATCAAATATTGTCTTTGAAAACTCATTCTCAGGTTTTTAGAGTACTGATATCAATTGGTACTTGAGTTCCAAAAGCATTTGAATTGAGTGAATTATCTAGCTTAAATGATATTGTTTTGAGCATTCTTGAAATTTCACTATCTTTGATGACTCAAATAAGTGGAACTTGAAGAGAGAAAACAAGGTTAAATGCAACACTACGACCAGCAATAGCAATATTTTTTACTATTTTTATAATTTTTTCTCTATATTTTTCATCTACAGTTTCAGCTTTAGATAAAAGTAGACTGAATTCCTCTATGAAGATAAAAGTAGGACGAATAAGTGGATGATTTTCTTTAGATTCACTCAAGTACTCATTATAATTTCTAGCTCAAATATTGTTGAATTCTTTGTTAATAAATTCCATATTTGCATTTGTTTCTTCCAGGAGTTGAATCATCTCTTCATTTGAATGGGCATATCTTATTCTCTCTGCATTTTTAAACGCTCCTAAATCTCACTTCGGATCTATAACTATGAAGTTATAATTTTGGTTTACCAAATAGAGATAGTAAAGCATCGTTGAAGTAAAATTTGTCTTTCAACTTCCAGTTGTTCCATAAATCCCAAAATGATTTGCTTCTTCAAAGTTTAATGGTTTTGAAATTATTTTTCAAAGATCATCAAATCAGAAGTAAATAGTGTCTTTTTTAAATTCTCAAATATATTCATTTATAGGATATTCTTTATTATCCATAATTTCAGTAATTATAAGTTGAATTTTACCTTTTACATTTAAGTTTAGATTATATTTTTCAACTCATAATCAGATTCAATGAATTATATCTTTAGATTCTAGTTTTGTCAGTTCATATTCTTTTAATCAATTTGGACGATATAGATCAAATATTCTAGTTGTTCAATTTATATTATAATCTTCAACTCTTACATCATAACTACTGAAATAATTATTTATATCTTTTATAATATTTTCAATTTGTATAGAACTATTTTTTAGTAGCTTTTTATCTATAGCTTTCAAGTCATAAAATATTTTTCATCAAAAGATATTAAAAGCATAATATAAAGCTTCTTTTAGTTTGTTATTTTGTAATATTTGATGACTTTTATAAAACTCATAAATAGTATTTCAAATTATTACTTTTGTTATTAGATAAATGAAATAAAACACTCATTTTTTCTTAAAAAGTAGTTGTAGATAATATTACATATTGTTGGCATAATCAGAAAAATACTATTACAAAATATAATGAAAGTTTTATAAATAAATGTATAGAAATTTTAAAAAATGAAGAAGAATTAAACATTATTTTAACTTAATTAAAACTCATGACAACCAAAAACTTAAACCTAGTTGCTCAAAATCCACAAAGTACCGTAGTAACTGAATACATCCCATCAGAAAGAAAAGCTGAAAGCTATCAAAGTGAAGATGCTCTTGAAAAAGAGTTTATCTGGCAACTTCAAAATCAAGCTTATGAATATATTAATATTACAAATGAGAATGATTTAGTTAAAAATCTAAGAACACAACTTGAAAAACTAAATAATTATAACTTTAGTGATAATGAATGGGAACATTTTTTAAAAACAGAAATTGCAAATCCAAATCAAAGTATAGAGGATAAAACGGCAACTATTCAAGAAGATTATATAAAAGTTTTAAAATGTGATAACGGAGAAGATAAAAATATTTATTTGCTTGATAAAAAAGATATTCACAATAATAACTTGCAAGTTATAAATCAGTATGCAACAGATGAAGGAACTAGATCAAATCGTTATGATGTAACTATTCTTGTAAATGGTTTGCCTTTGGTACATATTGAACTAAAAAGAAGATGAGTAGCCTTACAAGAAGCTTTTAATCAAATAAATAGATACCAAAGAGAAAGTTTTTGGGCAGATAGTGGACTTTTTGAATATGTTCAACTTTTTGTAATTTCAAATGGAACTTATACGAAATATTATAGTAATACTACAAGATTCTCTCATGTAAAAGAACAATGAAGTAAATCAAGCACAAAATGAAAAAAATCTAGTAATAGTTTTGAGTTTACGAGTTGGTGGGCTGATTATACAAATAAACCAATTATTGATTTGATTGATTTTTCAAAAACTTTTTTTGCGAAACATACTTTGTTAAATATTTTGACGAAATATTGTATTTTTACAGCAGAAAAACAGCTACTAGTTATGAGACCATACCAAATCGTAGCTACTGAAAAAATTATTAATAAAATTGAAGTAAGTTCACATTATAAAAAATATGGAACAATTGATGCAGGTTGATATGTATGGCATACAACTGGTTCTGGTAAAACAGTAACAAGTTTTAAAACATCACAAATTGCAAGCAAATTACCAAATATTAAAAAAGTACTTTTTGTAGTTGATAGAAAAGATTTGGATTATCAAACGATGAAAGAATATGACAAATTTGAAAAGTGAGCTGCAAATAGCAATACAAGTACTGCAAAATTAACGGCTCAATTAGAAGATCCAAAATCTAAAATAATTATTACAACTATTCAAAAACTCGATAAATTTATCAAAAAAAATAAATGACATGCTATTTTTGAAGGTGAAATAGTTATCATATTTGATGAATGTCATCGTAGCCAATTTGGTGATATGCATAAATCAATAACTGATGCTTTTAAAAAATATTATTTATTTGGTTTTACTGGAACTCCAATTTTTGCTAAAAACTCAATTTGATGAAAACATCCAGATGTAAGAACGACTATTCAAGCTTTTGGTTGTTTTGAACATTGAGATCCAAAAAATTGTCCAAAAGATGATCACCAAACTTCAATTCATTCTTATACAATAGTTGATGCTATTGCTGATAAAAATGTATTACCTTTTAAAATAGAATATTTTTCTACTATAAAAAAAGCTGAAGATATTGAAGATAAATCAATTACTGATATTGATAGAGAAAAAGCTTTATCTGATCCACAAAGGATTTCAAATATTGTAAATTATATTCGTGAACATTTTGACCAAAAAACTAAAAGAAATAGTTTTTATACTTTAAAAGATAGAAGACTTGCTTGATTTAATTCTATTTTTGCAGTTTCATCTATTCCAATGGCAAAATTGTATTATGAAGAATTTAAAAAACAATTAGCTTGATTACCAAGTGATAAACAATTAAAAGTTGGAACTATTTTTAGTTATACAGCTAATGAAGAAGAACCAGATGGAACTTATGATGAAAATGTAGAAGATACAAGTAATTTAGATCAAACTTCAAGAGATTTTTTAGAAAATGTAATTTGAGATTATAATGCTATGTTTCAAACTTCATTTGATACAAGCTCTGATAAATTTCAAAATTATTACAAAGATTTAAGCCAAAGAGTAAAAGATAGAGAAATTGATATTTTGATTGTTGTAAATATGTTTTTAACTGGTTTTGATGCAACAACTCTCAATACTCTTTGGGTTGATAAAAATCTAAAATATCACGGGCTAATTCAAGCTTTTTCAAGAACTAATCGTATTTTAAACAGTGTAAAAACTCAGTGAAATATAGTTTGTTTTAGAAATTTAGAAAAAGCTACTAATGATGCAATTTCATTATTTTGAGATAGACAAGCTTGTTGAATCGTACTTCTAAAAACTTTTGATGAGTATTATAATTGATATGAAGAATCAGATAAAAAAGTAAAATGATATGTTGAACTAATTTCTCAGTTACAAGAAGAATTTTCTCTTTGAGGAATGATTGTTTCTGAAAAAGATCAAAAAGAATTTGTTAAATTATATAGTTGAATTTTGAAACTTCGTAATATTCTAACTACTTTTGATGATTTCAAATGAAAAGAAATTTTAACACCAAGAGATATTCAAGATTATCATAGTATGTATATTGGACTTTACAATGATTTTAGAAAATGAAAAGATAGTGAAAAAGAAGTTATTAATGATGATTTAGTTTTTGAAATGGAACTCATTAAACAAGTTGAAATTAATATTGATTATATTATTGAACTTATTAAAAAATATCACTCTAGTAATACAAAAGATAAAGAAATTTTAAGTGATATTAATAAAGCAATTAATTCGAGTGTTGAACTTCGTAATAAAAAAGATTTAATAGATCAATTTATATTAAATCTTGATGCCTCAACTTCTGTAGATGATGATTGGTTAGAATATGTTGAAAAAAAGAAAATAGAAGAGTTAGATAAAATAATTGAAGAAGAAAATTTGAATAAAGATGAAACTTATAGTTTTGTTGAAAATTCTTTTAGAGATGGTTTTATTGGAAAAACTTGAACTTGAATAACAAAAATTTTACCCCAAGTTTCTCGTTTTTCTAAAGATAATACAAGAACTCAAAAAAGAAATATTGTTATAGAAAAATTAACTAATTTCTTTGAAAGATTTTTTGATATATCAAGTAAGGAAATTTAAAAACCTAGAACATTCGTTCTAGGTTTTTTACTGAAACACACTTTTTTCAAATATTTCCATCTACCACCATTTTGGTAATATCTTTGAAACCTTGCTATACTCTCACCAATTTGATTTTAGTTTATATCTTTCTTCTTTCATAGGAACTCCTGAAACAAAAAGAAGTAAAAAAGTAATCATAAAAAATCCAAAAAATCACCAAAAACTAAAATTGAGAGAAATTATAAAAACTCAAAACCAAAAGAATATTTCTCAAAAATAATTTGGATGCCTAGAATATTTAAAAAGACCTCAAGTAAATATTTCATCACTTTTGAAAATTTTATTTTTTATAGCACTTGATAGCTGATAATCAGCCAAAGTCTCATATATAAGTCAACATATTGAAACAAGAAATCAAGCTAAAAATACAGAATCTATCTCTAAAATATTTTCAAAAACAACAAAAAGAGGTACTGAAACTATAAAAAGTAAAATCATCTGCAAAATATACACTTGAAAAAAGCTTCTCAAATAAAAACTTTTCCATTCTCCCCTCCACTTTGCATATCTAGCATCTTCTTTTTTAGTTTGTATCTTTTTTAAAAAAATACTCCCAGAAAGTCTCAGTCACCAAAGATTTATCAAAGCTAAAAATAAAATATTTCAAATATTAAAATATTGATAATAAAAAAATAAATACCAAGAAATGACAATAAATCAAAATCACCAAAAAACATCCACAATAGAATTATCTTTGAGTCGTATTGAAAGCAAAAAAAGTAAAAAATACAAAAAAAGTATTATGAAAAATATATGGACCATTATTTTCAAAAATTACTAAAAACTAAATAACTTGTAAGTCATACCATACTACAAGCAAAAGTTCCCCAAGCAATATCAACAATAGTAAACTTAAGAGAATAATTATTCAAAAAAGTTAAATTGGTTAAATCATACATACTATAACTTAAAAATCATATAAGCGCTGAATAAAATAATACATCTTTCACATTTGTATATTTGGTAGAAACAAAAACAACTACCAAAAGAGCAATACTTATCCACGCTAATATTCAAGCGAAAATATTTATAGTAATTTTTCCATCTTGAACAGTTACCATATTTCAAAATTCTCTAATAATAAAATCTTTGGTAACACTTCCAAGCCAAATATAATCAAGAATGAGTAACGTAAAAAATCAAGCTAAAAAAGTCAAAAAGTATTTTAAAATAATCATATTTTTATTATTAAGAAATAATATTTTATTATAAAAAAATAACCTAAAAATCAAGTACAATGTACATATTTTTAATCTAGCATATTTACTAATTTGCTAATATTTTCCTCAATAACTCAGTGTTCTTTAAGTTCAATAATAATAGATGGAATATTAAATTTTTCATATGCATATGTAATTAACATTCAAGTATACAATCAGCTTCATCCTTCATCAACTTCATAGATTTTTATTTTTCTCATTTTTTGCTGTTGTGTGGTATAACTGATATCAAACTCATAATCACTTCCTAATATTTTTTTCACTTCATATCATAAATTTTGCACTCTTGTATCATCAATAGAATTATCTGGAATAAAAATAATTCCTCATTTTGAATGTATATCTATTATTTTATTGATTTTAAAATTATTCAATACATAATCCATTGATTGTACTTCTGGTTCACTTCCACATTGTTCTCATAAAGAAAACCCCATAGAATTTTCCTTATCATTACTTGCATTTTTTACATAACTTCCACTTTGATAATTCAGCGTACAAAAATTTCTATTTAAATCAACCCCATTAAAATTTCATCTTCATTCTAAATAAGCTTCTTGTTTATTTCCATTTTCTTTAAATATTTGCAAACCATCTGGATTGAGTGTTTCAATAATCATCCATTGTTTTTTATTGCTATTTTTAAGTTTTTCAGCCAATGCTTTTATGCTCTCATACGTTCCATATTCATATCCTCCATGAATACTTCAAATAAATAATGTAAATCATTGAGCAATATTTCATTTATAAGTCACTTTTATTTCTTTTCCAAGCACACTTTTTCAAATAACCACTTCTTTTAGAGTATTTTCATCTGTATAGATTTCATTATTTATTTTCTCTAACAAATTATTAAGAATCAAATTTATATCGTCATTTTTCAAAAGATTCAAAACTTTTTTTATTTTGAGAATATAATGTTTTTTTTGATATAAATTACTTACTTTTTGTTTTTCTATAATAGATTCAAGTCTTTGAAAAAATAGATTATACGAAATATTTCTTCCCTGAATTTCAATTATTTTATTCTCTTCATTTGCATGTACAAAATGAAAACTAAGAGAAAATAAAAATATAAAACATAACGTAACTTTTTTCATCTCAATAAACCTAAAAATTAAAAATGAGAGTTTTTTAACTCTCTGACTTTCCATGAAGAAGCATCTCAATAGCATTTTCCATACTTCAAGTATTAATAATTTCTCAAGAATTTACAAAAAATATACAATCTGCGTTTTTTATCGTATTTAAACGATGTGCAATAATTACTTTTGTTGTATATTTTGGTAATTTTTCAATCATACTTTCAAGAAGCTCTTCAGTAACAGTATCAATATTTGCCGTTGCTTCATCAAGAATTAAGAGTTCTGGTTTTCTTAAAATAGCTCTTATAAAAGCAATAAGTTGTTTTTGTCATAAGCTGATAGAATCACCATTTACAGAAATTTCTGTTTCAAGTCCAGCATCAAATTTTGAAAGTAAATCAGAAAGTCACATTTCTTTTAAAAGTGTATTTGTTTGTTCAATCGAATAATTAATATATTCTTCATTTGCATACAAAATATTATCTTTTAAATTTCCAGTAAATAAAAATGGCTCTTGTAAAATAAATCATATTTTTTTCGTTCTTTCAAGTGATGCATATGATTTCATATCTTTTTTATCCAAAATAATATTTCCAGAAGTTGGATCATACAACCTTGCCATCAATTGAGCTGTTGTTGTTTTTCCTCATCATGTTGGTCAAACAAGTGCATATGTTTTTCATTTTTCTAAAGAAAAATTTATATTTTTTAAATTTTCTTTTCCTTCCACATAATGAAATCAAACATTTCTAAATTCTAAAATAGCATTTGTTTCATATATTTTTTTATCTTGAATTACCTCTAAATCTGTTTGCAAAGACAAAACTTCTCAAATACGACTCAAAGAAGCAAGTGCCAACTGAAATGACGACCAAACAGAAGCAAGTTGTCTTAAAGGAGTATAAAAATTATTCACATAAAATAAAAATCCTATCAATAATCAAACCGTTAAATTTCCATTTTGAATTAAATATATTCCATAACAAAGCGTAATAAGTTGCGCTACATTTGATGCAAAACTATAAATTGGAACAAAAATATTATTTGCATTTCAAGCTTTTAATCCAGCGATATAATTTTTTTGATTATAATTTTCAAACTTTTTTCTAAAATAATCCAAACGATTAAAAGCAACAATTACTTTAAAATTGTTCAAATTTTCCTGAATTTCTGAACTCATCGCTCAAGTTGCTTCGAGATTTTCCTTATTTTTTCTTTTTACCCAAGAAGATAGAATTTGAGAAATAATAAAAATAAAAAGTGCTGGAAGTAAAACAAAAAGTCATAATTCAAAATTCAACACCAAAATAAAAATTCCTGAACCAAAAATGAGAAAAAAATTTCCAAGAAATTGCATTAATGATTGAGAAAAAAACATATTTAATTTATCAGTATCATTATTAATTCTTGAAATTAAATCTCCAGATTTATTTTGATTAAAAAATGAAACTGGTAATTCTTGCAGTTTGATAAATAAAGTATTTCTGAGATTAAATAAAATCCTTCTCCCTACTCATCACATCACAATCGTTTGAAAATAATTTGCTCAAGCTCAAACAATAAATATCAAAAATAGGAAAAGAGAATTTATTAAAATTCCATTATAATCTCCATTTTTTACCGCATTATCAATCGTATGAGTAATAATAATTGGAGTAATAAGTGAAGCAAGAGAAGTAATAATAACCATTATTAAAGTAATAGTTAAATTTTTATTTTCTCATTTCATAAGTGGAAAAAGTTTTTTAATAGATGTAAAAAACGATTCCTTTCACTGATTTACATCAGTTTTATTCAGCTTGTAATTCATAGTTATTTGTGCTTAGTTGTGAATTATAAATTTGAACATATTCTGGAACTTTTGACATTAACTCTTCGTGTTTCCCCATAGCTAATATTTCTCATTCCATAATCAAAATTATTTGGTCATAATTTTTTATTGGATCTATTTTTTGTGTTACTGAAACAATCGTAATATCAGGATAATTTTTACTTATATTTTCTAGTATTTTCTTTTCTGTTTTTGTATCAAGTCTAGCAGTAAAATCGTCCAAGAAAAGTATTTTTGGCTGTATCGATAATGCTCTTGCTAACATAATTCTTTGTTTTTGTCCTCATGAAAGACTCGTTCATCTTTCACTTACTAAAGTATCTAGCTTTTCAGGAAGTGTTTCTATAAAATTTTTCAGTTCAGAAGTTTCTATTGCTTTTTGTAAATCTTCATCACTCACATCAGGACTAAACGCTATATTTTCTCTCAAAGTCAATTGAAATAAATTACTATCTTGAAAAACAAATCCTACTTGTGAACTCAGTGATTCTCTATCAAAATCTTTTAATTCAATATTTTCATATTTTACACTTCCTGAAGTTGGCTCTAATAATCATGTTAAAATATATAAAAGCTGACTTTTTCCTGCTGCTGTTGGTCAAATAATTGCTGTTTTTGAGTGTGGTTTTATAGAAAAATTAATATTTTTTAAAGTCAGTTTATCTCAAAATTGTAAATTGAGATCTGAGACTTTTATATCTCAAGTCATATCTTTTTTGATAGTTCCTTCAACTTTTTTATTATCCAAATATAAAACTTCTGAAATTCTTTCAAAAGAAGCTGTTGCTTGAGCAATAAGAGAACTCATAAAACCCAAAATCATTACTGGAAAAATCAGTATAGAAAGATAGGTATTAAATGCTGTAAAATCTCAAAGTGTCATACTTTCAATAATAACATAATATCATCAAAGCATTAAAATAATTAAAATTGCGATATTTACTGTAAAAGTAATAACGGGCATTAAAATAGCAAATAATCTCAGAATTTTTACAGAATTTTGTTTTGTTTTTTCATTAATTTCTAAAAATTTATCATATTCAAAAGCTTGAGAATTTAATATTCTCACCAAAGTTGATCATAAAATACTTTCATTAATAGTTTTGTTTAATCTATCAATATTTTCTTGATTGATTTTAAATAAAACTCTGACCTTCCCAAAAACAATAAAAAATGCTCCTCAAATAATTGGCAGAACCAGTAAAATAGCTAAGGTAAGTTCCCAATTTATTGAAAAAAGTAAAATGCTTGTTCCTATAATCAAAAAAATTGATGAAATAATTGATGAAATAGCTTGAGAAACAAACATTTTTACTCCGTCTACATCAGAAGTTAAATTGGTTAAAAGTTTTGCTTGAGTAACTTTTTGAACATAATTATAATCTTCATATGAAATTTTTTCAATCATTTGTGTTCTCAAATTTTTTGCTACTTTTTCTGAAATATAAACCTGAAGTAAATTTTGAAAATACAAAAATATAAATATAAAAAGTGATGCAAAAAAGAATTCTATAACTACATTCATCAGAGAAAAATCAACTCCCGAATAACTATCAATTCCATTAGAAATAATCTTAGGAATCAAGAGGTTGATGGTATTTCAAACAAGAGTAAAAATAACTAAAAGTATGATAAGTCCTCTATATGGTATCAAAATACTCATAAGAGTTTTTTTGGTTGGTATTTTTTCTTGATTCATATTTTCATTTATTAATTCTATGGTATCCTATATAATAAAAAATAAATTTTATTTTACAAATAAAAATACAAATTATATTAGCTTACGATAGAATTTATTTTTTGATATTTTTTATAATAAACAAATTTATAAATTCAAAATAATGCAAATACAAACTTAGGTAAAAATACAAAAGGGAAATAAACTACTATTCAAAAAAATACTGGTACTAATTGCATGAAGTTTAAACCAATTATTCACAATATTAAATCAACTATAATAGTTAAAAGCCCAATAATTATCATATGCATTTTTAAAGAAACCTTTCATCATAAAATAATATATGAAATTCCAAAAAATACAAAAAAATTAAATGGAAAACAAATTATAAATAACCATAATTGACTTATCATGATTGATATAATGATTTTAATATGATCTTTATTTGATAAATCATCTAAAGTTATTTCGCTTTTTATTTCTCAAATATATTCACATTTTGATTTTTTATGGTATGGTTCCTCAGGTAGAATATAAAAACAAATAAGATTCCAATTTTCAAATACTTTTTCTCAATCTTTGGTATTAAATAATATTTTTTCAAATTGTTGTAATATTATATTCCCTGTTCATCAAAATGAATTTTGAAAATATTTTTTTTCTCAAGTTTGAATATTTTCTAACACATATCTATTTGCATAAAAATCAAAAGCTTCTACTTGTGATAAAAAACTAAAACAAAATATTATAAATAGTACAACTTTTTTCATAATTTTATTTTTAAGAAAATAAATATATTTTTTATATAATACTACTTAAAAAATATATTTCAATTTTATTTCACTTAAATCTTGATTTATCAAATTTTTCATATATAATCTCAGAAAATATATATAATTCATACTTGTATGCATATATCACTTATTGATGATGAAAAATTACTTGCCAATAAAATCTCAAAAAAACTACAATTAAGTTGATATATTGTAGATGCATTTTATAGTTTTCAGGAATTTATGCATCGTTGATTTTATGAAGATATTAGTGATTTATACATTATTGATATTTCGCTTTGAGACGGTTCTTGATATGAAATTATAAAAGAACTAAGAAATCGTAAAAAAACAAATAAACCAATTATTGTGATTTCATGATTTTGAGAAGTAGATAAAAAATTATTTGGATTTAATATTGGAATTGATGATTATATTACAAAACCATTTTCACCAGATGAACTCATAGCAAGAATTAAAGCATTATTAAGAAGATCAAATGAAAATCTCAATAATAAAGAAATACGCTACAAAGGAATCTATTTTGATATTCTAAGTAATGAAGTATTTTTAAATGGAGAAGTTTTAACTTTTCTCAACAAAAAAGAAAAAATTATTCTCACTTATTTCTTAAAAAATCTCTGAAAATTAGTAGAAAAAGAAAGTTTTATAAAAGTTATTTGGTGACACCGTTCTACAGATGTAACAAATAATACAATAAATGCAACTCTTTCAAAACTCAGAAAAAAGCTCTGAGATAACTTCCCTCTTCAAACCATTCCTCATATTTGATATATTTTAGAATAAAATATAATCTTAAATTTGATTTTTAATTTTTTTTTGTATAATTCACACACATTTTATTTGTTAAGTACCATACAATGGAAACAACTTTAGTGCTATTAAAACCAGATACAATCCAAAGAGGATTAGTTGGAGAAATAGTTTCAAGATTTGAAAACAAAGGTTTAAAAATCGTTGGAATGAAAATGATGCTTTTAAGTGATGAAATCGTAAGTGAACACTATGATTTCCTAGCTGATAAACCTTTCTTTCCTGGAATTAAAGCTTATATGACTTCTGCTCCTGTTGTTGCTATGGCAATTTCTGGAAGCAATGTAATCAAAACCGTAAGAAATTTAACTGGTGCAACAAATCCAGCTGAAGCTCTTCCTGGATCAATTAGAGGAGATTTTGCTCTTACTATTGATGCAAACATCATTCATGCTTCAGACAGTCCAGAAACTGCTGCAGTTGAATTAAAAAGATTTTTCAAAGATGGAGAAATTACATCTTACGAAAAAATCTCTGATAAAATTGTTGGATAATAATTCTATCAAAATATGTTAAAGCCTTAAAATAAAATGACCTCTCAATTTGAGAGGTCATTTTATTTTTTTAATATCATTCAGCAAATCATTTATATTGTCTTCATGTTTGAGGATGATCAAAATTTCATGTTTTTCCGTATACAGACCAAGCTATATCTGGATTTCCATATCTATCCTTAATATATCTCAGCATTCATACTGCTTCATTGAGAGGATCTCAAATTCATTTTCTTCCTTCTGGATAATATTTATCAACATTTGACAAAAGTAATTGTCCAAGTCATGAGGCAGTTGAAACCGTTCCAATTGGATTATTTCTTGTAGAAGAAAGTGCTTGTTCTTTAAAACTATCTACACTATGTCATTTGATAGTATAATTCAGTCTTCCAACCATTCCGTTTGATTCACGAGATAAAATTCTATGAAGACTTTCTTTATTACACCAATCTTTTGGTAAATCAGCAGCTTGACAAGCAGCAAGAAATAAAACTTGTGCATCCTTTGAACCTGGAGTAAATTTTTGTTTATTTAATATTGCATCAACTTCTTCTTTTGAAATTCATTCAATATTGATATTTTCTAAATTCATCGGTCATCATCCAAGAGATGGATTATTTGCTCTTCTGGTTTGTTTTACGACTTCTAAATTATATCAATATATTTGTGAAACTTCAGAAATTTTTGATGGATTAAGTGAATTTACTACATATCAAGAAAATTTTTCTGAAGGTTTTCCTCATTCTAAAATAGCTTTTTCGCTTGGATAATCTTCCTGAAAATCATCTTGTAAACGAGCAATATCAGTAATTTTATCTTCAATAGTTTCTTTTTTTCAAACTGATAATGACGCAATTTTATCTCAAAATAATGAAATTACAAATTTTGGATCATATCATTTTTTCAAAGATTCTAAAGCTAATTCTTCATGTGGAGTTCCTTTATATTCTTTTAATCAATTACTGAGATTTTCTTGAATTTGTTTTAGTTCATCTTCTGCTCAAAATTTAACTACTTCTAGTTGTGTTCATTCATGAATCAAAAGTCTTTTTCATTCATTTGAGAAAAATTCTCCATTAAGTCCAGTTCTTGTATACTCAACTTCTCCTGATTTTATAGTTCTTACATTTTCAGGTAAAATTTGCCCAGCAGTCGTTCTAATATATAATTCTCTATTAAATTTTCCATCAAATGTAAAAGTAAAATTTAGTGATTTTTCTCATCCTTCTTTTACATCTTTTGCTTCGATATTTCCTTGAGTAATAAATCTTAATCTTTCATTTGCAGGAGTTGATAAAAATTCTTTTGAAGTGATAGCTTGCATACTTTTTATTTCTGAATCAGATAATTTATTTACTTTTGCAACTTCAATACCTCTTAAAAGAATTTGTTTTTGTTCTTTTAATTCTCATAATTCTCATTTTAATTTTAAAACTCTTTCATTTACTTGATAGGCTCAATCTTCTGATAATTCTCTAAAAGAAATTTGAGAATCTGATTTTCATTCTAAAACTTCTTTTCTTGCTCAAACTACATTTACTCATGCATTGGTAATTTGTAATTCATTTTCTAATACTTTTATTTTTTCTTGTATTTTTTCAATTCTTTCTCTATCTTCTGGAGATAAATGAGATAAATCAGGTTCTTTATTTTCTACTGGCGTTTTTACTTCTTCTCTACTTCTATTTTCAGATTCTACAAAATTATTTTGTAAAAATAAATCAATTTTTATATATTTTAACATATTTTTTTAGTTATAAACTATTAATTATATCTATCAAGTAACGCAAGATTGCTTTCATATAAATCTTTTGAAATCAATCATTTTTGAAATAAGCTGTCCAAAGAATCTTTCATCGTAATCATTCCACTCTCTTTTCCTGTTTCCATTGCATTTGGAATTTGGTGAGTTTGTGATTTTCTAATCATATTTGCAACTGGAACTGTATTTATAAGTACTTCTGCAGCTGGAACTCTTCCCTGCCCATCAGCAGTTTTTAAAAGTTGTTGCCAAACTACTCATAAAAGTGATTCTGAAAGTTGTTGTTTAATGATTTCTTTTTCATCTCCCGGAAACATATCAATAATTCTAGCTACCGTTCTTGCAGCTCAAGAAGTATGAAGTGTAGCAAACACAAGATTTCCAGTTTCAGCTGCACGAAGTGCGAGTCTAAAAGTTTCCAAATCTCTCATTTCTCAAATCATCACCACATCAGGAGCTTGTCTCAGGGCATATTTTAACCCATTATCAAAAGTAAGTGTATGAGTTCAAACTTCTCTTTGTTCAATAATTGATTTTTTATTTTCATAGACAAATTCTATTGGATCTTCAACTGTAATAATATGTTTTGATTGTGTTTTATTTATTTCTCATAAAAGTGATGCTAAAGTTGTTGTTTTTCAGCTTCAAACCGAACCAGTTATAAGAACGAGTCCATTTTTTTTATGAATAAATGATTTTAAAATTTCAGGTAAATGAAGTGATTCAAATTCTGGAATTTGTGTTTTTATTGGTCTAAAAACAAGACTATATCAATCTTTTTGCACAAATGCATTTACTCTAAATCTTGAAAAACCTTTTAATTCAATAGAAAAATCTAGTTCTAAAGTTTTTAAAAACATTTCTCTTTGGCTTTCATTCATAATAGAAAGAGTAAGTTTTTTAGATTCTTCTTTTGAAATTGATTCAATATTATCAAAAAAATAAATATCTCCATTAATTTTTAAGCTTGGTTTTGAACCACCAGTAATAATGATATCAGATGCATTTTTTTCTAATGCAAGTTTCAATATATCAGCTATTTGCATATTTTTTTATAAAGATATAAATTATTTTGTTGCTCAGATTTGAGCGAAAAAATCTTGAAGTATTTTTTTTATACTCACAACTTCTTGAGCAACCTGAGGATGAAGTTGTGTACTTTTAATAAAATAAAGTATTTTTCATTCAGCTCCTGAAATTGCCATAGATTGCTTTCATTCAATATTTAATCAACGATTAAAATATCATTTTTTATCTGAAAAATCTCTATAATCTTCAAATTTATCTCAATTTTTAGATATAAGTGATGTTAAGTTTGCTGGAATTTTTCATAAATCACTACTCCATAATAATTTATATCAAACTCTTTCATATCTTTTAATTTGTTCCGCATCATCATACGAAATACTGATATAATCTTGAATATATCTTTGTTTTTTTCTCCCATTTTCCCATAAAGTCATTTCAATATTTCCATCTTCCAAAAGCATAAAATTTGCTTGAGAAAATACCTCTGTTTCTTCTCAAAGTCAGTTTAAAGTTTTATTCATACATATTTTTTAAAAATAATTCTTAGCAACATTTTAACATAAACACAAAAATAAATCAAATTTTTGACAAATAATTATTTTTTTATAAACTATAAATGTTACTTTTTAATAAAGACATATGAGCTTCGCACAACTTGTAACCATAACTACTATAAATACTTCTAAAATTTAGATGTTTTTTTGTTGTGTAATAATATTAAAAACAAGAACTTCTAAAGAAATTTAGGAGTTTTTTTATGAAAAAATTAGATTTTAAGAATCAATAACCTGTTTGAGATGAAATAAAATCTAAATAATTCATTATAAATTACTCATTACTTTTTAACCACAAAAATTATGGAAATCTCTACAAAAAGACACTCGCTCAGTCATATTATGGCACAAGCAGTAAAAGCCCTTTATGGAAATGATGTAAAAATGGCTATCGGTCCAGATATTGATACTGGATTTTATTATGATTTTGATTTCAATGGAATCGAATTCAAAGAAGAAGATTTAAAAGCACTTGAAAAAAAGATGAAACAAATCATCAAACAAAACCAAAAATTTGAACAATATGATCTTTCTTTTGAAGAAGCAAGAG
>JAUCDK010000022.1:0-19533 GCA_034675265.1 Patescibacteria group bacterium | reverse complement strand
TCATGAGCTAGAACTTCATGAGCTAGAACTTCATCCTCATGTACTTCCAGTTCCTGAGTTTGATCATCCAGAATTATCTCATCCAGTTCCAGTTCCTGGATTTTCTGGTTGAGTTGGTTCTTCTGGTTTTACTGGAGGAATAACCACTACTTTTTTTGTATCATATACTGCAAAATATGTGAAATGATTTGTAGCAAAAGAAATATTACTTCAAGATTGTGTGCTTACTACTTCTTGCCAAGTAATTCCGTCTTCACTTTTAATCACTTTATATTCTCCATTAGTATCTTGAATTGGTAATTTTATTTGTACTGGTTGATTGAGTTGCATTCCTACTCATAAACTATCAGCACCAACTTTTACAATATTTTCTATATGAAGATTTTTTAAAATACTTCCACTATATGAAGATTTATCTGAAATAAATTCATTTTTATTTATCAATTTTGGAGTAACAAATCATCCATTCCAAACTCAAGAATGAGTTAAAGTATCAATAAACGTTTCACCCGTACCAAAAGTCATGGTAATTTTTTCATCAAATATCATATCTTTCAGTCCTCAACTATATGTAATAGTTTTTTCCTCTACTTCCTCTCCTGCTTCATTAATAGTAGTTCCAGTAGAAATAATTTCTTGAACTGGATTATTAAATAATACCAATTTATCAATCTTTTTTTCTCCTACAACCTCAGTATTATTATATTTAGCAAAAAAACTATCTGAAGTAAGAGGAATAATATTTACATTTGAATTTGATTCGTATTTTTCTGGAACGACGAAATCTCAAGTCACTACATATTTATCATATTGATTATCAACAATTTCAAGTTCGTAGTAATAACGTTTCCCTTTTGCAAGATTCAAACTAATATTAAATGAATTTGTTTTTTCATTATATGTGTAATTATCCATTGTCCATCTTGAAAATTGAGTCATTTTTTCAGGATCTTGACCATGTTTTAATTTTAAATAAGAACCATCTTTAAAACGGAAATTACTATCATCAACTTGAAACATTAATTGTGTATTCACACTTCCCCACCAACTATCTTTATATTCTCTTCTCAGCAATGAAGGAACTGGAATATCTGTATTTAAATCTTCATCTAAAGAAAATTTTTGTCCAAAATATTTTTCAACATCTACATTGTAAAGGCTTTTTAAAATTTTTGAATAAATAGATCTATAATCTACTCAAACTCCCAACCAATCATTATATTCATTTTCTAAAGAAATTTTTCCAATCATTTTTTCTGAGAAACTTTTCTTTAATTCATTATTTGTAGAAAGAATAAAATATCATCCTCATTGTCCGTGATCAGTTCCGAGTGTTCCATTTGCTTTCAAAGTTCTTCCAAACTCTGAATACACAATAATAGTTACATCTTTTCCAGCATCTTTCATTTGAGTAAAAAATGTAGAAATATCATTTGCTAAATCACGAGTTCTGTCTCATAAATTATATGTTCCTGATTTTAATTGATCTCCATGTGTATCATATCATCCTCATCCCGGAACATAATATGTAATTCCAAGTCCATTATCGATTAAACTTTTTGTAAAATTTAGTCTCGTTGCTAATGTGTATCAAACTGAAGATTGTCATCCATTTCCAACTGCATCAAGAGTAATTGAATTTTTAAAATTATTGCTTGTATCTCAAGGATATTCTCTTGTATTTAAAATATTTTTTAATACTGTGAGTTGATATTCTTTTTCTTGAGCTGTTGTACTTCCATTGGTTCTATACAAAATAGAATTTCCTCAAATATTTATAAAATTTCCATTTGTATAAATAGCTGGTCTACTTGTTCATAAAACAATATTATTCAATGGATTTGCATCATATTTTATTAATTCTCAAATAAGTCATGGAGTTCAAATTGTTTGTACTGCTTTTTGACTTGCTACTTGGATTGCTGCCGTATCATGTCAACGAGAATGATTTGGAGTTCCAACTCTATTTACCACTCTTAAGTCTCCATTTTGATAAAATGATTGAAAACTTTCAAATGCTTTATTTACATAAAAATCTCACATTTCTATTAAATCCTCTTTTTTATACGCAAGACTTCATCTAATTTGAGAATAATATTCATATTCATTTTTAGGAATCACACCATTAATCCAATCGTATCATCCATACAATTCAATCATAATTAATTTTTTTGAACTATCCTTGATTTGAGTATTTCAAGAACTACCAAGTCAGGTATCTTGTTTATCATATCAACTTAAAAGTAGAAATTCTGGTTGTGAAAATAATACAGAAATCACAGCTCTTATGTATTTATTTCTATATGTTGTATTATTTGGTAAAAATGTTCTTGATAGACCATTTTGATCTACTTGAAGAAAATTTGCTAATTTTTCCTTCACAGTTTCTGGAATTTTTCTTCAAATATAGAGATTTTTTTCTAATTGTTCAAACATTTGTGCAATGGAAATATCACTATGAAAATTATATCCTTTTTCTAATGTTATAACTGAAGTTCAAAAATTATATGTTTGTTTTCCAATTACCAAACTTCATGAAGACATAGTAAGTACTCATTTTTCAGCATCAAAACTTCATTCTAAATTAATTTTTCAAGAAGCTGTTTGTATGTAAAAATCCGGCAAAACAATAGTTCCACTTAAAAAAGAAAGTGTATTTTCTTGAATTTGACTTGCGTGTGCTACAGGAAATAAATGAGAAAAACTTTTTTTCAAAAGTGAAATTTCATTATTTGTTTCCTCTTTTACTTCTGGTAAAATTATTTCTTCATTCACTTCAACTGATTCAGAAGGAAGTGGGGTATCTTGCGAAATACTTTCTGTTTCTTGTGATTTTTGAGTAGAAATTTCTTCTACTACTTCTGGAGTTTCTGTTGAAGATTCCTCTACTTTTTCTTCTATAATAACATCTTCTGATACAACTTTTGGTATTTCCACAATTTGTTCTTGAGTTTGTACATTTATCTCTTGTTTTATTTCTTCTGATTCTGATTTAGTTACTTCTCAAGAAGAAGTGTTTTCTGATACTTCTGATAATGGTAATTGTGTATTTTCTGGTAATTCAGACCCTGACAATTCAACTATTTGTTCCACTTCATTTATTTCTTCAAGTAACAATGCATCCTCTAAAAGAAGTGATGATCTTTGAAGTTGAACCGTTTCGCTTGCAACATCAGCTCAACTAGCTGTTGGAAGATCAAGAGAAAGAGAAAATGCCCCAAGAGAAAGATTTCCTGAAAAAGTATTTGTCTTACTTGTTTTTACATCAAATATTCCCGTATTTGTATTATAGGTTTGTGGAATAAAATTTTCTAAATTATAATATCCAGTTCCTGTAGTAAATGCTATTTTAGTTGCATATGTTACCCATTGATTATGAAAATATGCATTCATAAATGCTTCATTATGATCAAAACCTTCTCTTCCAAAAATACTTCTTGGATTGTATGGAGTCCAATCAACTGTAGTTAAAAATCCCGCATCATTTAGTAATGGATCTACCACAAAATTTTGATCTTTTGAATGAAGAATTTTTAAAGTTCCTATCATTAATTCAATTGGATTTTTATATCTTATTGAATTCATAGCAACATCTGTATACATCATATCACTCGAAAGCAACCATTTTACTGTTGGAAATAAATCAAAATTATTATTAATAAGTTGATTTGCTAAAGTTTCTATTTCTATTTGAGTTGGTTTATCATTTATATAATACTTCAATAATCTCCAAGATAGAAAATATGCGATCTCAGACTCTCTTTTTGAAAAAATATAGTCAAGAATATTATCTCAAAGCCCGTTATTTCCTCAAATTGGTTGAGTAATTTTTGTATTATCTATACTTCCACTTGCTGTATCATAAAATGGAAAACTTGTTCCTGATTTTAAAGCTCATGATAAAAATACAATTCATGTTCCTGTATTATGATATGATTCATCAAAGTATACTTTTTTATCTTCTCAATATCTAAATCATGTAAGAATACGAGCCAAAGCAGCCACATCTTCTTCTGTATAATTTCTCACTGCTCAAGGAGTTTCTGAATCTTCCCAAGGTTTATGTTCTAACATCAAAAAAAGTTGCATAAGTTCTCTTGCATAGTTTTCATTTGGTTGATTTTTATTTGGTCCATTCAGTACATCTAAATATTTCCCCATTGCAAAACTATTTTCTGGATTTTTTGTATCAAATAATACTCTTTTTACCATTTTTTTATAGTTTCAAAGAGATTCTTCATATAAAATCTTAAAATGATTATCAATATCTGGGAAATTAATATTTGTTGCTCAAGCACCATCCCTATCTACTGGAAATATATCTTCAAAAAGTCAAAATAATTTTCTTTTTGCTTCATAAGGATCTGCATAATATTGAAACGCATACGCTCTTCTATTCGCATTTGTATCACTTACATTAAAACTTGGTCATTTAAAATTTTCAAAATTTTGTTCAAATTGTGTTCTATCAGGACCATTTTGACTTGGAAATAATATATCTACTGCATTTTTTGCACTTCCTGCATTATATAATTTCGTAATCATTTCAGGCGTTGCACCTATCAAAGCTCTTCCAGCCAAATGCTCTGCTTTTTCTAATGTCCATGGACTTGAAAGTCCATTTGTATCTAAAGCATTCCCTATTGGAAATATAAAATTTAAAAACAATGAAACAATTAAAAGAGTAGATAATATCTTTTTTATTCAAGTAAGTTTATTCATATTATGTGAATTATTAAAGCAATTAAATTTTTCTTTTTGATTTTGATTTTTATAATATATTTATAGTATTTTTCAAGTATTTGTCAATTTTTTCATCCGTCTATTTCTCAAATAAAAATTTGACATAAATATACTATTATAATAGAATATGTAATATTTTATTATGTAATTTAAAAAGCCTATGAAATAAAAAAAATTAATCCTTTACTTTAACTAATTTATTTTAAATTATTTATTACAAATATATGAAAAAAATGAAACAATTATGTATATTACTAGGGTTACTTTTTGTTCCTCTCATCTCATTATGAAATGTAGAAATTTCAAAATCACAACTAGATGCACAAATAAATCAAGGAAATGTGTTATCTGATTGATTTAGTACAAATAATGAATGTACTACTATAAAAACAAAATATAATAAAGATTTTTCAAGTTATACAAGAAGTGACTGTTTCTCATATAATGGAAAATATTATTATTTTATATGTGATGCCTCAAGTAGTTGTGCTGTAACAAATACAAGCCAATTAGCAAGTGTTACTACTACATCTACTATGACTACTTATACCAATGTCCCATATAAAGAAAAATTAGATGCATTTTTAGTAAAAGTGTCTCAAATGAGAACTGATATGAATAATGATACTAAATACGAAGCTCTTCTAAATTCTTTAAATAAACAACTCCAACTTTTTTCTGAAAAATATAGATCAAACACAACTATTAGTGAAATGATTACTTATCTTTTAAGTGGAGTACAAAATTTACAATCTCAATTAAATGCAAATATTGATGTTGATAATTTCTTATGTCAATTATTATGAAATTGTTGAGAAACAAGTACAAACACCAATACAAATACAAACACCAATACAAATACAAACACCAATACAAATACTTCTGTAGAAGCTTGTACTGGAACTCTTCCACCAACAGGAAATGGAGTAAATGTAAGACCATTTACAAATGTAGTAGTTGGACCAGACACAAATACGACTTGGAAATATTCAAATGGATGATGAAGATGTACATGGGATTGTAAAACTGGATATACATTAAATGCTGCAAAAAATAATTGTGAACCAAAAGCAGCTGGAAGTGGGCTTACTGTATATGTTTATGACAATGCAACTCAACAACCAATGTCATGAGTATGAGTAGATGTTATTGGAGTAATTTGAATGAGTACTTCTGTAGTATGAAGTTATACAACTGATACAAATGGAAAAACTACTGAAACTTTCACACCAATTTCAGCAATGTGACATATTTTACAAGTAAAAAAATCAGGTTATTCAATTGCAAGTGCAAGTGGATGTACTCCAAGAGTAACAAGTGGAAACTTATATTGTGATGGTGTAAAAATGGAAAACAGTATTGTAAAAATATACTTACAAAATGGTACGACTCCAACACCTACTACAAAAATTTGAAATTCTATGAGTAGTTTATCAAGCTCTGCTTGTGTAAATCAAACTTGGTATGCTGTTCTTGACTGAGTTGATAAATCAAATCCACCTAAAGGATGTGCGAGAGTTGCTGGAACTTCTGCTTGTACAAGTGCTTCTGATTTCAGAGACTATACTGCAAGTGAATGGAGTGGAAATAATAGAATTGTTACTTCTGGACAAGCAAATCAATTCCCAGTTGGAAATTATGAATTTTTTGCTCTTTATGGAAATCAAATTATTTCTGCTTGATCTGCTTCTCTTACTTCTTGTTCTTCTACAAGTACAAATACAGGAAATTCTTGTAAATGGCAATATCACGCTGTATTTGGTCCAGTATGAACTACTGACATAGACCCAAATACAACTGCATGTAGCTCATCTCTCAATGGAAGATCTGCATATGAAATAGGAAGTAGTAAACAAAAAGTTGCTACTTGTACATGTAGCTAAATAACTAACAATAAAAAAAGAATCTCTTAGAGATTCTTTTTTTATTGTGCAGAAGGAGGAGTTGTTTGTTCTTCTTCTTTGATAATAGTAAAGTTTGTTTCATATACCACTGTATCTGCTTCTCAATAAAATTGTATTTTATAAATATTTACACCTGGTTTTAAATTTCCAAATTCACTATTTGCAAAATATTGCCAATATGTTGAATTTGCTGTAAATTTTTGTAATTGAAAATCATTAATTACAATTTTTTTAACGGTTCTTGCTGGTACATTTCATTCTATTCTTACTACATTTTCTGTTGTTGTATATGGATTTTGTTTTGGAGTAAGTATTTGATAAAGTGGAGATGACGCAATTGGATAATTTTGTACTTGTGCAAGTCATGATGGAGTTCCTCATGAAGTAGTAGTATTTCCAGATCCTTTTGAATTATGGAGAGTCATAACTCATTTGTATAGTAATGTAGAGCTTGAATCATATATTTTATAAACCAAATCATTTACTCTTGCTGAAGTGCTTACTTCTTTAATCGAGAATGTTTTATTTGCAGTATCAACATCTGCACTTTTTCCATTAATATTTATAATTGCTACTCTATCATCAACAATAGTTCCGATAATATCTGTTTTATCTGCAGATACTTCCGCATCATCAAAAAGATTATTAAATGTTATATATGATTGTTGTCCTCATCAAGTGCTTACTTGTGTTGAACCTGTTTGAGTAGTTCAAGTTTGTGTATTGCTTTCTTCTGTTTGAGAAAGGTAGAAATTTCAATTATTTTTTAAAAACCAATCTTCATTTTTAATATATTCGTCAATAACCTCTTTTAAAAGTGCTAAATCTGCATTTTTATCATTTGCGTTATTTCTCATAATAACTAATTTTTCTCATTTTTTTAATACTGTCGATGCTCATGCTAAATTTTGAACCTCTATAGTTCCTGAAACTACATATATTGTACTAGCAACTTCATTTTGAGAAAGAGAAAACACACTTCCACTTATTGCTTTTACTTTTGCATATCTCATTTCAATATTTATATCCTTTTTTGTGTCTCCCCATAAATCAGATGAATAAAGAGTAAATGTTTTGTCTTCATTAAATCTTAGTTCTCACAATCTATTTAAGTGAAAAGTTACTCATTCTTCTGAAAGTTTTACTGATTCTGAAGCTACTTGTAATTTTTCTGATTTATAAAGTAATACATCTCACTCTATTTTTGATTTATTTCCTCATGTGTATTCTACATATGCTTCTGTTTGAGGAGAAGAAAGTGTAAGAGAAAGAGAAGAATTATCTCCTGTTGTTTCAACAGGCGTTGAATCTCCTCAAAAAATGTAATTTAATATAAAAATAAAAATAACCACAACAAAAAAGATTGGTACTAAATAATCTTTAAATGTTTTTAAAATTTTTTTATTATTTCATGATCTTCTATTCATATTTATTAAAATTAAGATTATAATTTGGTTCAGGTATATTTATAAAAACTTTTCTAATATTTTCAAGTGTTTTTTTATTTTCTTTTATAGTCTGTTTTTCTTGTATGACTACACAATCTTTCTCATATGCCAAAATAGCCTTTTGTGAAATTTTTATAATATTTCGTTTCAAAATATTTTTTCTATCAAATGAAAGATTATATCCATTATTTATATAGATATATTGTAATTTATTTACAAGATTTATTTCAATATCATCAACATATCATATATTTTTTCCATTTTCATTTTTCACTTGTTTTCCATCAATTTCATAAAATTCTTGCTTTTGCTCTTTTTCAGAAATAATATAAATATTATTTTCTTCTTTTAATATATCATCAAACAAAAAATATCTATATTGTAAAAATCATTTTTTATAAATACATCAAATAATTTTGTGATGTTCAATATCTAAGAGCATTCCAGAGAGGATTCATATATCAACTCAAGATTCATTTTGAATTTTTTTTCATTGAAAATCTTTTAAAAAACTTTTATTCATAGAAATAATTCATTAATAAATGTTCTTATACTATTATTATTCCTACTAATGTCAAATAAAAGGCAAAACAATAATTATATAACATAAAAATAAACTTTGTAAATAGCATTAAAATTGATATTTCTCATTTTTATCTATAATCACGACTGCCAATTATTATTATATTTTAATTCATAAAATTAAAAAAAATGAATAAAAAATTATTAGCTACTTTAGCATTCGTTGCTATGTTAGGTTTAGCTTCTTGTGGTACTCAAGAAGATACTACTGTTACTCCAGAAGTTACTCCAGAAGTTGAAGTTAACGTTGATGGAGATGCTACTGTTGTTACTCCTGAAAATGAAGTAACTCCAGAAGTTATCGATGTAACTCCAGAAGTTACTCCAGAAGTTACTCCAGAAGTTACTCCAGAAGTTGAAGTTAACGTTGATGGAGATGCTACTGTTGTTACTCCAGTTGAAACTACTGCTGAATAATTTTTCAGTAAAATAAAAAACTCCTAAAAGGAGTTTTTTATTTTGTCTAAATATGTTTCTAAAATAAAATACGCTGATAAACTATCTTTTTTATCTGAAATATTTTTCTCTCACAATTGACTCAATACATCAAGAGATTGAAAAGTTGTAAATCTTTCATCTACTTCAATAATTTCCAACTGAGGAAAATCTCCCTTCAATTTTTCAGAAAATTTTTTCGTTTTCTCTAATTGTTTTTTTTCTACTCCATATAAATCATAAGGCATTCCAATAATAATTTTTGAAATTTCCTTCTCAATGATAATTTTTTTGAGTTTTGAAACTATTTCAACTCTTGGTACAAAAGGAAGGGTAAAAATATACCCTAAATTACTGTACGCAAGTCAACAACGTTTATCTCATAAATCAATTGCTAAGTAGTTCATTATTCTACAATTATAGTTATTTTAGCCATACTATCTCAAAGTTTTACATAAATATCTTTGCTTCAAAGTTTTTTAATATGTCCGTTTAACATATCAATATGTTTTTTTTCTAAATCTATTTTAAAATCTTTTGAAATTCTTGCTAAAATATCGTGCTCTCAAATTCCTCAAAACATTTTTCCATTATCTAAAGTTTTTGCTTTAAAAACAATAGTTTTTCCATTCAAAGCTTCTATTATTTTATGTTTGTTTTGCACAATATTTCTTCTTGCTTCTTCTTGTTTTTTTTCTTGAGCTTGAAGTTGTTTTTCTTCTTCAGGAGTGAGTTTTTTGGCAAGAGCTTTTGGAATCAAAAAGTTTCTTGCATAGGAATCACTAATTTCTTTTATTTCTCAAGGATGTCCCACATTTGGAACTAATTTTAAAAATAATACTTTCATTTTTATTAAATATTTAAAAATTAAAATATTATGGAATAAATTCTTATTTTTCTTCCACTTCTATAAGTGAAATATTATATCCAATTAAATTTGATGCTAGATTAATATTTACCCCATTTTTACCAATAGCTTTTGCTCTTTCAGAAGGAAGAATATATGCTTTTGCTTCCATTTTTTCTTCATTTACTTCTACTTTTAATACTTGAGCTGGAGTAAGTGATTTTGAAATCATTTCAGCAATATTACCATTATCAACAATAATATCTACTTTTTCTCCTGAAAGTTCTTCCATAACAGATTTAACTCTAATTCATTTTTGCCCAATTAAACTTCCTGCTGGATCAATTTCTTCATAATTTGTTGATACAAGAAGTTTTGTTTTTACTCAAGGATATCTTACTACATTATCTATTGAAATAGTTCCATCTGAAATTTCTGGAGCATATAATGCAAATATTGATGGAACAATATTTTTATTTTTTCTTGATAACACTACTTTGGGTCCAAGTTTTTCATCAACTGATGCTTCTGCAACATAAATATAAAATCTTGCATCTGGTACATAATTATCTCTTGAAACTTGTTCTGATTTTGGAAGAATTACTTGATTTCCATTATAATCAAAAATAGCTTTTCCTGATTCCATCATAACCACTTTCATACTGATTGATTGTCCAACTTTATCTTTAAATAATTCATAAATTTTTTGTTTTTCAGTATCTCCTATTTTTTGAATAATCACTTGTCTTGCTGCTTGAGATGCAATTCTTCAAAATGATTCTCAAAGAGATGAATTTAATACTTCGTCTGTCATATCGATTTCAATCATTTCTCATTCTTCATATCATTCTGCGTCTTCTCCAAGTTCATCAAAACTGATTTCTGTTGCAGGATTTGTTACTTCTTTTACTAAAGTTTTTTCAACTGTAATTTCAATAGTTCCAGCTTCTAAATCCAATTTTACAATTGCATTTTCATCTTTTGAACCATAATCTTTTTTATATGCTGTTTTGATGGCTGATTCAATAATATCAACCAAAGTTTCTTTTGGAATTTTTTTCTCAGAAGCAATTTGATTAATAGCTGCTTCAATTTTTTTAACATCTAACATAAGCAAATAATTATTTTTATAAATTAAGACGAGAATTTTTGCAAATTCTCGTCTCTTCATTGCTATTATATGTATTTTTTCAAAAAATCAAATTTTATCTTCTAAAGCTTATTTTTAGAGAAAAAAAGTGATTTTTAATCACTTTTTTTATTATTATATTTTTTTTCTTAAAAATGCTGGTACATCCAAATCATCTTGTTCTTTTTGTACTTCTCTTTGTGCAGAAACTTGAGGTTTAGAATCTCAAAGTGTTTTTCTACCAAAAGGAGAAACTTTTGATGTTTGAGTATTTGCTTGGAAGTTTTTATTTGATTCTTCATCAAATCCAGTTGCAACTACCGTAATTTTTAATTCTCCAGTATAGCTATCATTAATAGTTGTACCGAAAATAATATTTGCATCTCTATCTACTGATTCAGTAATAATTTTTGCTGCTTCATCTACTTCAAACATACTTAAGTCAGTGCCACCAGTAATATTGAAAAGAAGTCCTTTTGCTCAAGCAATTGATAACTCTAAAAGTGGAGAGTCAATTGCTGCTCTTGCTGCTTCAACAGCTCTATTTTCTCAAGAACCATATCAAATTCCCATTAATGCAGATCAAGCATTTTTCATAACTGATTTCACGTCCGCAAAGTCTACGTTAATAAGTCCTGGTTGAGTAATTAAATCAGAAACTCATTGAACTCATTCTCTTAACACTTCATCAACAATTGAAAATGCATCTAAAAGTGGAGTTTTTTTATCAATAAT
The DNA here is from genome assembly GCA_034675265.1 of Patescibacteria group bacterium. Classification (GTDB taxonomy): domain Bacteria; phylum Patescibacteriota; class Gracilibacteria; order BD1-5; family UBA6164; genus UBA7396. The sequence continues at coordinate 7,710 of JAUCDK010000022.1, read as the reverse complement.
AGTTAAAATTCTATCATTTGGGATAGTAATTAATGTATCAACTTTATCTCTTAAAGCATTATATGCATCAAGTGCTTTTGAAGCTCTTGATTGTCCTTCGAATGAAAATGGTTTTGTAACTACTCAAACTGTGAGTGCTCCTAAACCTTTTGCAATTTCAGCAATAACTGGTGCAGCTCCAGAACCTGTTCCTCATCCAAGACCACAAGTAATAAATACCATATCAGCTCATTCAAGTGCTGCTTTAATTTCTTCAGATGATTCTTCAGCAGCTTTTTTTCACATATCTGGATTTGCTCAAGCTCCAAGACCACCAGTAGTAGCTCTTCAAACATTGATTTTTTTCTCAGCTAATGAACTATAAAGTGCTTGTGAATCTGTATTTACTGCTAAAAATTCTACTCATTCTAAAGATGCTTCGATCATTCTATTTACTGCATTTCCTCAACCTCATCATACTCATACTACTTTAATATTTGCTACTGGAGAAATATAACTCCCAACTCTTATTTCTTCTGGACCAGATGATACATTTCCAGATAAAAGTCTTTTTAGTTTTTCGTCTTTTTTCATCATATATATAAAATTAAATATTAATTATTAAGGTAAAAGTTTTTTAAATACTTTTGTAATAGAACCAAAGATAGAACCAAAATTAAATGAAATAGTGCTTCTTGCGTCTCTATATCTATTAGCAATTATAATCGTTCATAATACTCAAGCAAAAGATGGATCATTTACTGAAGTATCAGAAACAAAATCATCAATAGTTGGTATTCCTATAACTACTGGTAATCTTAAAACATCTTTTGATAAGTCTACCAATCATTTCATTTTCGCTCCTGAACCGACTAAAACAGCTCATTCAGGAAGCATTCCATCTCTTCCTATTTTTCTTAATTCTTCTCTTATGAAAAATAAAATTTCTTCATATCTTGCGGTAATGATTTTTGAAAGATATAATTCAGATACACTCCCTTCTTCTCATTTTGAAATTTTTGAAAGATCAATTTCTACATCTTTTAAACCTTCTTCTTTATCTAAAGATAATTGACCAAATTCTAATTTTAATTTTTCAGCAGTATCAATAGATGTTCTCACTCAAAGTGCAATATCATTGGTAACACTATCTCATCCAATAGGAATAATTTTTGAAAATTTCAAACTTCCCTCTTCATATACTGTTACTCAAGTTGTTGAAGCTCAAATATCAATACATACTACTCATAATTCTTTTTGTCTTTTTGTTAATACTCATTCTGGAGCTGAGATAAGATTTGGAAATACATCATAGACTTCAATTCCTACATCTTCAATTGATTTTTTAATGTTATTTAAAACATTTGTACTAATTGAAAATATATTTGCTCTTACTTCTAATTTTCTTGCGCTCATTCAGATTGGTGATTTAATACCTTCCTCCAAATCAACCACAAAATTATCAGGAATAACTTTTAATACTTCTCTATTTGGAAGACTCATCCCATTTTTTGCCATATCAAGAACTCTCTCAATATCTGATGGTCAAATTTCTTCTCAAGAAATAGCAATAATTCATTTATTATCTACTACATCAAATGAAGAAGAATTAAATGAAATAAATGCTCCTGAAACTTGTTCTCAAGCCATTTTTTCAGCTTCTTCAAGAGATTTATCTATATTTGATTTGAATTCCTCCATATCAAGAATATTCCCTTTTCTAATTGCATTTGAATCTGAAATTCCAACTCATAATATATGTAAGTGGCTGTTATCTTCTCCTTCAAAAGTTCATATAACAGTCCTTATTTTGGAACTTCATATATCAATACAAGTGATAGCGTTTTCAATACTCATAAACTTTATTAAATGTTAGAAAATTAAAGTTTCAAAGTGAAAAAAATTATTTCACTTTTTTGCAATTCATTTTGCAGGTATATTTTTTACTTTTCCCGTATGTTCTATTTTTTTATACAAATTTTTTCTTTATTTTAAGAGAAAAAATGTTTTTATTTGTAAAAAACAAACTTAAAATACTCTGAGATTATATTTATAAAAGAAGTGTTTTTCAATTTTAGTTTTAAATTAATGTTAAAAACTTTGCAAAAATATTTTTTTTGTGGTATAATGTAAAAAAAAATAATATAATTTTGACCTATGAAATACTCAAAAAAATACTTTGACTTGTGAATAAATATCGTCATAACTCTGATTATTTTATCAAATCTTGGATTTGTTTTTTTTATAGACTCTTTAAGTGAAAGTGTTTGAACGGTGAATATTATATGGATTATTTTAGTTCTTTTAATAGAGTCACTTGTTATTAGTTTAATTATTACAAATGCTTATAAAAAACCTATTGATGAACTTCAATTCCATATTATGAACTTCATGAATGGAAAAACAAAATGAGAAAATATTAATATAAAAACTGACTATTCAAATCCAAATATTAGGCATGTGTTACTCTTTTTTGATATGGTTTTAAATTCCTTAAAAAACATTAAAGAAGAATTTACATCTGGAAAAGCTATTAAATGAGAAGTTCAATTAGCTACAGAACTACAAGAAAAACTTTTAAATAAAAAACAAGAAGAAATCCCTTCTCTAAAAGTAATTGCAAAATCAAAACCAGCATGAGAAATCGGTTGAGATAGTTATGATATCATAAAATGAAATGATAATTATTATATTTATGTTTGAGATGCAACGGGACACTGAGTTGGTGCTTGATTTGTAATGGTGATGGTAAATGCGTTAGTAAGTTGATTTTCAAAAATATTTAAAAAATGAAATGAAATTCTTGCCAATACCAATGAAATCCTAAAACCTCGTGTAAAATCAAATATTTTGATGACATTACTTCTCTTAAGATGGAATGAAAATGAAAAAAGACTTTTTATGACTGGAGCATGACATGAGTATCTCATTATTTATAAACACTCTTTAAATAAATGTTTTAAAATAAAGTCTGGATGATTAGCTCTAGGAATGACAAAAAATGTTCATAAAATTCTCAAAGAACAAGAAATTAAATTTGAAAAAAATGATATTGTGGTCTTATATACTGATGGAATTACTGAAAGTTTAAACAGAAGACAAAAAGATGGAAATGAAGTAATGTTTTGAGAACAAAGACTTATTGATGCTATTCAAAATTCTCCAACTTTATCAGGTTCAGGAATAAAAACAGCAAGAGGAGTTTTTAATAATATTACTATAGAATTATCAAAATTCTTATGATATAAACATAAACAATTTGATGATATTACTCTGGTAGTAGCCCACTACAATGGGACAAACGTAATAGAAAATGATTTTCCAGAAGATATTTCAAAAGATTTTATCACAGAATGGGATTGGGAATAAATTTATGAAGAAAAATATACCTTAAAAGCTAGAAAATAATTGTAAAGAAAAGAAAATTTTTAAAAATCTATTTTTTTTATAAAATATAACAAATACTATTAAAGTCATACTATGCAAAATGAAAATTTAAAACAACTTGTTTGAAAAAGATACTCTTGAGATACAGTAGGATTTGAAGATACTAAAGAAGTAAAAAAAGAAATTACTCCTGTTTGAGAAACAAAATGAGTAAAAAATACATCAAAACAAGAAGATAAAGAAATAATAAAAGCAGAAAAAGAATATAAAGAAGCTCTTGCTTACATCAAAGATATGATTGCTCCTGCTTATATGAAAGTATTTCCTGATAAATTAAAAATCAATAATACTTTTGTAAAAACATTTTTTGTTTACGCATATCCAAATTTTTTAGAATGAAATTGGCTTTCTCCTATCATCAACTGGGATACAAAATTCGATATGAGTTTATATGTTTACCCTATTGATAGTGCATATATTCAAAAATATTTAAGAAAAAGACTGACTCAATTAAACTCAGAAAGAAGTATTAATGCTGAAAAATGACTCGTAAATGATCCTGGACTCAATGCGCAAATTCAAGATGTAGAAGAACTCAGAGAAAAGCTAACAAGATGACAAGAAAAATATTTTCACTTTTGACTTTATATTACACTTTATGCTGAATCAGAAGAGAAACTGAATAAAATAGGAAAAGATGTAGAAACTATTTTAGCAGGAAGAAATGTACTACAAAAACAATCATATCTCAGAAGTGAACAAGGATTCATTTCAACTGGTCCTTTTGCAAGAGATGAATTATGAGTATACAGAAATATTTCAACTGGATGACTTTCAACTACATTTCCTTTTTCAAGTTCAACACTTTCACATGATGATGGAATTTTATATTGAGTAAATACTCATAATAATTCTTTGATTTTGTATGATAGATTTAAAAGTGAAAACGCAAATATGTGTGTGTTTGCAAAATCTTGAGGGTGAAAATCGTTCGCTGTAAAATTGGAAATTCTTAGAAGTCTTATGATGGGGACTGATGTAATTGTTATCGATCCTGAAAATGAATATAGAACTCTCGTAGATACTGTTTGAGGTTCATATCTTGATGTTTCGCTCAATTCAAGAGAAAGAATTAATCCTTTTGATTTACCACTTTGAGTAAAAGATAAAGACATCAGACCGGGAGATTTGCTTAGAGATGCTATCGTAAATCTACTTGGACTTATGAATTTGATGCTTGGAAATCTGAATGGAAATGAAAGTTCAATTATGGAAAAAGCAATTATTGTTACCTACAACTTAAAATGAATCACTCTTGAAGATGATGATATTACTGGAAAAGAAATTCCAACCATGAAAGATTTATACAGTGTATTAGAAACAATGGATGGAGCTCGTGATTTAACTCAAAGACTAGAAAAATATACAACTTGAATATTTTCTTGAGTGTTCTCAGAACTTACAAATATTAGTTTAAAAGAATGATTACAAGTATTTTCAGTAAGAGATCTTGATGATATTTTAAGACCAACTGCGATGTACATAATTCTTTCTTATATTTGGAATAGAGTAAGAAGTTCAAATAAAAAAAGACTTCTTGTAATAGACGAAGCTTGGAATATTATGCAACACGAAGATTCTGCAAAATTTTTATTTGGTTTAGTAAAAAGAGCCAGAAAATATAATCTTTGAGTTACTACCATTACTCAAGATGTAGAAGATTTTCTTGGAAGTAGTTATGGAAAACCTATCGTAACAAACTCTTCAATACAACTTTTACTCAAACAATCCCCTGCTTCTATTGACGCATTACAACATATTTTTAAAATCACTGATCAAGAAAAATATATTTTGCTCAACTCTGCAGTATGACAATGATTATTTTTTGCTGGAAGTGAACACGTTTGAATTCAAGTTATTGCAAGTTTTTATGAAGAACAAATCGTTTCAACAAATCCAAACAAATAAAAAACTGACAAAAGTCAGTTTTTTATTTTCTTATAATTTCTATTTCTCTTTCATCTTCATTTTGAGTTTTTCTTAAAAATATTTCAATAGTTGGAGAAAAATATTTTCCAATAATTTCTGGCCATTCAATAAGAGAAATATTATCTGAATTTTCTAATATTTCTTCTCATCAAATAGCAAAAAATTCATCATAATTTGAAAGTCTATATAGATCAAAATGATAGATATTTTTTCAATATTTATTATAATATGTATAAGTTGGACTGATTACTTCATCTGAAATTCATAAAATATTTCCTATAATATGTTTTGAAAGTGTTGTTTTTCCAGAAGCCAAATCTCCGTGTAAAAATATGATGTCTCCTGGCTGAATATCAAGGGATATATCCTGTAAATCAGAAAGAAAATATTTTCTAACCATAAATAGCAAATAATAAAGTAAAAAGTAATTAAAAATTTGATTTTTTTGTTATTTTATTATATAATATCAATGTATACATTATTTAATAACTTAATCATTGTATGGAAACTTTAGTAGAAGTAAACAAAAAAGACCAAAATTGAATTTTAATATTTGAATTTTCTGGGGAATTAGATGAAACAAATGCTGACAAAACATTTACAGCTATTTATGAAGGCATCTGAGGTTTTGCCGGGAAAAAAATTATTTTCAATCTTGCAAACTTGAAATATTTAAACTCAAAATCAATCTGATACATTGCTGATATTTATTCTAATGTAGAAGAAAACGAATGACAAATGTATATTTCTGATTGTGATGAATGAGTAAAAGATGTTTTAGAATTAGTTGGAATTACGACTATTATCCCAACAGTAGACACAGTACATCAAGCAATTGAAGCTTTATCTTAATAAAAAACCAAGAAAACTTGGTTTTTTATTTGTCTTTTTAAAAAAAATATTATAATGCTACCTTGACTTTATAATTAACATATGAAAAATATGAAAAAAAGACTTTTATTTACACTTGCATTTTGTATTTCTTTCTTATTTTCATTTTGAGCACATGCGAATTTATTTGATGATATTTTTGATCCAAATAAAACTTTTGTAGCTCCTGAAGTTTCTATAGATTTAAAAAAACCTACATCTATTGATTCTCAAAATTTAAAGGTTATCGAAGCTCAATTTGAGAGAATCAAAAAAAGCCTTGCAATATACGGTCCAACAAAAAAGAAAGAGATCTATACTCAAGCATCTAAAAATATTACGAAATTAATAAAAACAAGATCAACAAAAGTAGAAAGAGATGCTTTAACGTATTTAAATACTCTAGTAACTAGAGAATTAAATGCTTTAAACACTTCTACAAATACATTAAATGAACTTTTTGGTATTGAAGAAAAAGAATGTATTAAGGGATATATTTATAAAGATAATGAATGTATTAAAGATTCATCAACTTCAAATACTACAAATACAACTATAAATCCTGCAAACCAATCTACTAAAAGAGTATGTTCTATTAATAATGGATATGGATATCAATATTGGGATGGATATTCTTGGGGAACTTGTAGTATTATTCAATGTAATGAATGATATTATGTAAATAATAATTCATGTGTAAGAAATAATACAAATTATTGGGATAATAATTGTTATAATGGATATTGTAATAATTCATCTCAAACAAGATATTGTTCTGTAGCAAATTGAGGTGGAAGACAATCTTGGAATGGAAGTTATTGGGGAACTTGTTACGCTGAAAATTGTAATGCTTGATATTATCTTTCTTGAGGGTCTTGTGTAAAAGAATATCTTTATTGTTGAGATAACCAACATTATGAAGCAGGAAGTTGTATTTCAAATACAAAAACTTGTTCTATTAATAATGGTTACGGAAGACAAACTTGGAATGGAAACTCTTGGAGTTCATGTTATGTAGATTCTTGTAATTATGGTTATTCTTTATCTGGAAATTCTTGTATTCCAAACGGTTCTTGGAACGATAATTGATACCAAACAAGATCATGTTCTGTTTCGAACTGATATGGAAGACAATCTTGGAATGGATATTCTTGGAGTTCATGTTATGCTGAATCTTGTAACTCTGGATATTATCTTTCTTGAGGTTCTTGTATAAGAAACTATAATTATGATTCTTGTGGTTCAAATCAACATTTAGAAAATGGATATTGTGTAAGTAATACAAAATCTTGTTCTGTTTCTAACGGATACGGAAGACAATCTTGGAATGGAAGTTATTGGGGATCTTGTTATGCTGAATCTTGTAACTCTGGATACTACCTTTCTTGAGGTTCTTGTATAAGAAATTACAATAATAATGATTCTTGTAGTTCAAATCAACATTGGGAAAATGGATACTGTACTTCAAATACAAAATCATGTTCT
>JAUCDK010000021.1:0-20794 GCA_034675265.1 Patescibacteria group bacterium | reverse complement strand
ACAAACTCTTTCCCTCAAATAGTAATACTACTTTTTTCATATGAATATGGAAAAGTTACTCCAGAAAAACTATCTGCATTTACTTTTACTTTTGTAATTCATCCTATATTTTTCAATAATAATTTTCATTGAATTGGTATAACACTTGTTTTATCAAAAATATATCATTCTGATGAAACTACTCCTCAAGATGATATTTGGTATTCTATAGGTCAACCATACACAATAGAAATAATTCCACTTTGAGTATTTTTAAATTGAAAAGTAAGATTTTGAGTATCTTTTAATATCCAATCAGTATTTTGTTCTACCAAATCTTGAGTGACAATATTATCCTGTCATGAAAATAATGAAGTATTTGTATTTGATTGAATCTGATTTTGAATTTTGAGACTAATATAAATAAAACTAAATGACAAAAATACTACTAAGAAAATACTCCAAATAAGAATTGATCATTTTTTATTTTTTTTCATATTTTTTTGCAATAATAATGATAATATGATATAATTTCTCTAGAAAAATATTATCCTAATTATATAAAAAATGTCTGAAAATACAACTGATAATTCAAAAGATTTAAAAGATCTTGTATTAGAAAAAGAAGAAGGAAAAAGTTATTCATCTTCAAAATTTCAAGAATTAGAAAATATTGTAAAAAGTTTTTTAGCAAAACAAGATACTGATAGTACTCTAAAAAGCCTTACTTTATGAGCTTTAAATTTATGAAGTTCTGATGTTCATTATGACAATACTGAACACGATATTATAGTAAGATTTAGAATTGACTGAGTTTTAGTTGATATATTTCATTTAGAAAAAAAACATTATAAATTATTTTTAGAAAGACTCAAACATTCATCAAACTTAAAATTAAATATTACCAATGTTCCTCAAGATGGGAAATATTCTCTTGATTTTTGAGAACATAAAATTGACGTGAGAGTTTCAACTCTTCCAACTCCATATGGAGAAAATATGGTTTGTAGACTGCTTGATTCAAAAAAAGCAATTATTGATTTTGAAGATTTATGATTTTTCTGGACTACAAAAAGAATGCTTGAAAAAGCTATTAACAAAAAAAATGGTCTTATTTTGGTTACTTGACCAACTTGATCTTGAAAAACTACTACTTTGTATACGATTTTATCAAAACTCAATACTCGTGATAAAAAAATCATTACTCTTGAAGATCCAATAGAATACCAACTCTCTGGAATTATTCAATCTGAAGTAAATGAAAAAAATGGATATACTTTTGAAATGTGATTAAAAGCACTTCTCAGACAAGATCCTGATATTATCATGATGTGAGAAATCAGAGATGCAGCTACACTTGAAATTGCGACTCAAGCTTCGCTTACTTGACACCTTGTACTTTCAACTTTGCATACAAAAAGTGCTTCAGATACCCTTGATAGACTGATTAATATGTGATTAAAACCATATATTCTTGCTTCAGCTCTTGATACTATTGTAGCTCAAAGATTAGTAAGAAAAATTTGTCCTATGTGTAAAGAAGAAAAAGAAAAATCTCCAGAGGAAACACAATTAATAAAAGAAATGATGAAAGAAATCGGAATGGATAATATTCCAGCTGCAAATATAAAACTTTTTCATGGAAAAGGATGTGAACATTGTAATAATAGCTGATATAAAGGAAGACTTTGAATTTATGAAATTATTTCTCTCAACAATACAATTAGAAATCTTATCAGATGATGAGCAAATGCACAAGAAATTATTGCAGAATGAAGAAAATTAGATATGATAACTATGAAAGAAGATGGTATTTTAAAAGCTATCAAATGATATACAACTATACAAGAAGTTTTAAAAGTTATCTAAAACAATTATGATAAAAAAAATATTTCTCATTTCTCTCTTTTTGTTTGCTTCTACACCATTTGTAGGAGCCAAAGATTGTGAAACACTTACTGATGAATTTAAAAAATATCAATGTAGAAGTGATAATATTTGTAAACAATACGATGAAAATAAAAAAGTTTTTAACATTGAAAAGTTTAAAACTGCAGAAAGTTACAAAGATTTTGAACTTTCTGATATACTTATTACATCATGAAGTGAGCATAAAGGAATCCAAAAAGCTGTTGAAGTATATAAGGAAAATATGAACAGTATCTATAAATGTGCCATTATTTGAGCACAAAAAAACTCACTATATCGTCTTTTAGATCTCCCAGTAGATGAAAATGTAAAAAAAAGTATTGAACCAAAAATACAAAATTTAATTCAAAAACTTGATGTAACAGCAAATGCAAATAAGTGTCTGAATATTGATACAAATACTGTATTTAACAAATTAAGTATCTTAAGACAAACAACATATTTGACTTGTGATTATAATTTTTACATGGAATATTTAAAAACATACTACAATAATCCTGCCAATGCACTTTGAATAGACCAAAAAGAACTTGATAGTGAAAATGAAGAAGTAAAAGAATATTCTCTCCAAGAAGCTGCAAATAAAATTACTTCAGCTCAAAATAATATTTACCAAGAAATTGCTCAAGCACATAAAGTATTCCCAATTGCTTTCCATGCTTATAGTGAATATGAAAATAATTTCCCTATTCATTTCTTACTCGAATTACTCAAAGAAGATTTTTACATATTTAGAGAAAAGCTACATAACGTATTAAATCCTATCAATCAAGTAGTTTATAAGATTTCAAATGCTATGAAAGAATAAAAAAAAATCTCAAATTTGAGATTTTTTTTATTAGTCAACATAGATATATCATTGAATTGCTCTATCTGTTTTTGGAACTTTTCTTACTGTTACTTCATTTAGTCTACGGTAGTTCATATCTTTTACGATAATTTCTGTAGCAGTTACATCGATAACAATACCTACATGCCCATATACTGGATTATATCATTTTCCATGGAATACAACGATTGCTCAAAGTCCTGGAGTTGAACCAGTAGAATGTCCTTTTGATTTAGCATTTCTAAGCCAATCTTTAGCATTTCCTGACCAGTTAACATTTTTATATTGTGCCACATACCATGTACAATTTCCCCAGTAAAATGTCCATTGTGGAGTTCTTTTTACAAGTTGATATGCACCATCTGTATCTATGAATTCAGAACTTCCTCATTGTGTAAAAGTATATCCACCTTGTGCAGAAGTATTTGATTTTGTAGAAGTATTTGTTTTTTTCGTAACTTGTGTAACAACTGGTTTTGGAACTTCTTTAATTGCTCCTGGAATAATTAACATTTGTCCATCTTTTATTGTCGCTTGAGCTCATGTAAGTCCATTTTGTGCAATAATTTTATCTTCTGTAATTTTATATTTTGAAGCCAGTCATGAAATAGTTTCTCATGATTTTACTTGATGAATTAAACCAGAAACTGGTGGAATTTTGATTTTTTCTCCTGGATGAAGAATTTTTTTTGAATCAAAATTATTTGCCCATAAAATAGAATTATTTGAAACTCCAAATTTTTGTGCTATAAGAGATAAACTATCCCCTGATTGGATTTCGTATTCGATAATTTCACTATATCAAGTTAAATCTCTACTTCAATCCATAAGTGTATTAATTGAGATGAAAGAATCTTTGGAAACAATAATTGATGAATCTTGAGTATCTAAATACGAGTCCAAGATAGTACTTTCATCAATATCTCATCTATAAAAGTCATATACTGTGTTTTCATAAAAAAATGATGAAAACAGTGGGTACACTGGAAATAAAAATACCACCAATAAAAATACAATATTGTAATTAAATTTGTGATAAAATGACCTAAATGGATGTATATTTCATAAATTGTCTTTTAAGATTCTGGAGTGTCTATCAATTCTCGCTTTTAAATTAACCTTAGAAACCATTACTGTGTATTAAAAAATAAATAGAAGTATTAAACTTTACTAGGCAACAAAAAAGAAGGTAGTATGATACTACCCCCCTTTTTATGCTATATTTAATACTTCTAGTTTTGTTAAACTTGCTCTAAACCCCAAGTTTCTTGTATATCTTTTTTTAGCTTTCATTTTGAAAACTCTTACTTTTTCATCTTTAAATTGATCTAAAACTTTTAATTCAACTTTAGAACCATTTACTAATGGAGTCCCAACTTTCACATTGTTACCTTCTTCATCACTAACAAGAAGAGCATCAACGCTAATAGTATCTCCAATTTCTTTCTTTAATTTTTTTACATCAATTATATCTCATTGTCTTACGATAAATTGATTTCCACCTAATTCTACTACGGCTAACATATTATATTATTTAAAAATTAAAATTAAGCTTATAAAACTTAAAAAATAAAACCCAAATTTTCTTATTTTTTATGTCTTCGATATTTCACTTAATTCTATGGCTGGGATGGTAGGGATCGAACCTACGAATGTCGGAGTCAAAGTCCGATGCCTTACCACTTGGCGACATCCCAATATTTGATTGCCAGCTAATTATATAAAAAAATTAGATTTGTCAAAATATTTTTTGATTTTTTTTCATTTTTCCTTACTATATTCTTAAGTTTATTTTTTAATTGTATGTAAAAATATGATGTGACTTATTAAATTTATCCAAAAAAGACCAAGTGATAAAACTATTTTAGGAGGAAGAATTCTTTTTTGATTACTTTATGTTGGAGTAATGTATTACAATCTTATCTACCTTAATAAAGGAATTGACAGTGAGTATCTATTTGGAGCTGTAGTTCTTGATGATGCTTGAGTTCAAATAGCAAAATATGTTATGACTGCTCTTTGAGTTATTCCTATGTTTATGGGACTTACAAATATTTGTCTTCTCAAGAAAAAACATATGAGAATTGTACAAGTTGTATTCTGAATTGCTTTATTCTATATTGCTTGAAGTATTGAAGAAAGCGCAAATCTTGATTTTGATGTACTTATCTGATTTATGGGGTTACTTCCACTTTTTGCCGGAATAACTGGAAAATGTATTACTTCAAAATGTTTAAAATATAGAGAAAAAATTACAAAAATTAGAGTATAATAACAAAAAAAGAATGATTAAATTCATTCTTTTTTTGTTATGAAGCAGTTGCTTCGCTTGGTTTTGATAATACTTTCATCACGCTTTCGAGTTGAAGTGATCATCATTTTGTAAGTCCTGCATCTTCTAATCTTTGTTTGAAGATAGTGTCATTTTTCAGTCTTTCATCTTTTGAAAATCCGTAAATAATGCTTTCGTTTACTGGTGGAATAAATCAAGCTTTTTCATAAATTTTTGTGAAGAGATTAAAAAATTCCTTTTTTTGTTTGAGTGCGTCTGTTGGACTTCCTGAAAGTCAGTCACTTAAATCAAATGGTTTTGATAATCAATATACTTGTGGATGTATGTTTATTCTGTCGATTATTTGTTGTAGTTCATCTTGGTTAATGTGGGTTATTCATAAATTATTTAGAAAATCGAGAGTTTCACGAGCTTTGTTGTCTGCTTGTTGTTGGTGTTCTTTATTTGAAAATCCATTTTGAAAATCTGTTTGGAGGAGATTTTGAAGTCTGGTATTTAAAACTTGATTTTGTTTTCCTAGGTTTTGAGTTGTTTCATAGAGTTTTTTAAATTCTTGTTCGATGAGTTTTTGTGTTTCTGCGAGTTGGTTTTGACTGAGTTCTATCATCATATCAACATAGTTTGTATCTTGATTTTGAGATTCTAATTGTCATTTTTCTTTTTTACTTTTTTCTAATGCAGTTTGTATATCATCGTATTTTGAAAGATTGAGTGCTAATTCTCTTGGAAGATGTGTATTGGTTTGCAGATTCAGTATATCGTTTTTGGTAAATTCGGGTGTTTTTGGAAGTTTTGAAAATATGTCGTTTGATTGTTGTAATGTGTTGTTGTTTTGAGTAATCGTTTCTTTGAGTGTTCCTATTTCCCTTTTTGCATTTTCATCAAATGAAACCATACTTGGAACATTTATTTTGTATCCGTATTTTGAAATACTTTTTTGTACTCCGTTTTCATCGATGGTAATGATTTGAGTTTCATTATTTTTTCCTGGGATTCATGAGATGATTTGATTTCATTCAATTTTTAATTTTGCTCCGTCTGCTCTGAGAAGTTCTTGTGCTTGAGCAATTTCACTTTTTAGGACTCCTGGTTTGTTTGAAAATGCTTCTGAAATGGTAGTATATTTTCTACTTAATTCTATTCATGAAAAGAGTTTTGAATCTATTACTTGTGTTTTAAAGGTTTCGAGTTGTGTTCAAAATTTTTCTTGTAATCAAGGATTTTGTGCAAAAAGTGCATCTTGATTATAGGTTAAAATAAATGTATTGGTGTATTTTTGTAATTCTTCTGGGTTGTTTTTTAGTTCTGGATTTTGAGAGAGAATTTGTTTTTCTGCTTCTGATTTGAGTTCTTGATATCCTGTTAAATTTTCAAGATCCATTTCTTTAGATATTTCCATTCATCTATTAAGCATTTCCTGTTTCTTTTTTTCTAATTCTACATTATATCCTTCCTCTATCTCATCTTGTTTTTGTTCGTTATTCTGAGTATTATTTTCTTTTATATCTCTTATAGAATTAATAATTTTTATTATTTTTACGGTATCTAATGGAATATTTTCTTGTAATTGTGCAACAAGAGCAGATTTATGTTCACTTTTTAAAAGGTTTGAAATATCATCGTAGTTTGATTTCAAACTATCTAAATCACTTTGAGAAAGTGTTGTTTCTCAAAGTGCTGATTTCAGTTCTTGAAGTTGTTTTTCACTATGGTTTAGAGTTTCCTCTTGAGCGCCAAATGCATCTCAAAAATCAATAGTTTCAGACATATTTGTATTTTTATTTTTAAATATATCTTTATACTACCATAGTTTTTTCAAAAAATCAAAAAAACGAACACTTTTGTTCGTTTTAAAATGATATATTTTTAATTTTAGTTTGAGCTATTTGTACTGATTGTTTATAGGCTCATTCTAATATTTTATAGGTATCTGTATTTTTATCCATTTCTTGAAGTATTTTTTTCATTTCTATCAGTTTATTTTGAATTATTTCTACTGATTTTTGGTCATTTGGATTTAATATTTTTATCGCTTCATATATTTCATCTCTCAGTTTACCTGCTGAATCAAGAGCTGCTGTTTGTTTTCTAATTTCAAGACTTCTTTGCTGACTCTCTAAAATTCTTTGTTCACTTTGAGCTATTCTAGCCTCTGTTTTTTGTCCTTTTTCTTTTAGAGATTGTATTTGTGCTTCAGTAACTGCTTGGCTAGAAAATTGTTTTAAAGCGACATCGTTTATTTGTAAGATTTGGTTTATATAAGTGCTTTTTCCAAGTGGAGATTTTTTAATGTCATCTGCTGAAGCAAACGCATATTTTACATTTCCGATTTGAAGAACGGTTACTTTTGCATTTGGAACTGTCATTAAAACATAACTTCCTACAAAGTATGCCACATTTGGAGTTACTTTTTCATTTTGTGAGAAAGTAGCAAAATATTCCATAATTTCTTTACTTGCTTGGTCGAGTCTTGAAAGAAGTCATTGAGTTTGAAGATTTTGTGGAATTGCTGCTAATCATGCGTTAAAAAGTGCTTCGTATTCTTTTTGGATTTCTGGTCTGATAACTGCTTTTTTTTGTGCTTCAACCCATTCATTTGGTTTTTTAGCAAGTCTCATTCATTCTCTGGTTGCATCATCAGTTGCTACTTTTACTTCTTCTGGTGAAAGGTTTAATCTAGTGTTATCTTTTCCCCATTTTTGTCTCCAAGAAACATCTGGAGTTTTTCCTTTTCCAACGCTGTGCACACCAAGCATTACTGGAACATAGTTTGATGTATCTCCAGATAAAGTGAGTTGTGTTTGTCCTCCTGTTAATTGAGAAAAAGTTGCTGGTGTTTGTCTTGAAAGTCCTGTTTGGATATATTCTAAATCAGCACGAGTTTTAAGTCATTCTGCAACTTGTACTTGTACTGGATAGAGTTGTTGAATTTCTCCTGATTTAACGAGTGCTGCTTGTTGTTTTGAGATATTTGCAAGTGTTGGTTTCAACATTTGTGCTGATTGTGGAAGTGTTGTAAGAGATACTTCATCTATCACATAATGTGGAAGATTTTGTGCTCCTGCTGGTGAACTCAGACTCAAAGTTGCTGCTAAAAGTGCAATTCTTGTTTTGTCTGTAATGGCATTACATGCTTTTTCAAAAGTACTTTGTCTTTGGGCTTCTGGAGCTTTTTGTACTTCTAAAACACACGCTTGTTCTTGAGGTGAAAGGTTATTTAAATTACTCATAATATTTTAGTATGTTATGAAATAAATACTCTTTTATTATAACATATTTTTGCTGAAATGCAAAAATATTGACTCTAGATATTTTTACTTTTTTCTAAAACTTTTTTTAAAATATTTGTTTTGGGAGTTTCTGTATCATTTACAGATATTAATTTGAGTCCATTTGCATCCCCAGAGTGTTCAACATATTCCATATTAAAACTATTTTTCATAATATTTACTGCATAAATGATAGCTATAATATGCTCATCTTTTTGCTCTCATTCCCAAATATGTCGTATAAAATCTTCTTCAACTGTACGTAATTTTTCAATGACAAAATCTCATTTTTGAAGTCAAACTTCTTCCATAATTTCTCTTTCTAAAGATTCGATATGATTCTCACCATGTTCAATTTTTCATCCAGGTAAATCATATAATCCTGTAAAAGGTCATCTTCATTTTTTTATTACCACAATATTATCTTTATATTTTAATATTGCGTATACTCAGGTTCTGATTGTTTTCATAAGCTAAATATGTTTTATATACTATTTTTAGTATATATTTTAAAGTAAAAAAGTCAAAAAAATATCATATAATTGTAAATTCATACTAGTAAACTTGCAAAATATTCTAAATACAATATATTTATTTTGCCAAATTTATACAACTGTGTGTTTTTCTATTCTTAAAGGATACTATGGAGTAATTATCTACTTCATCTTCTTTAGGAATATTGACAGATGTATAAGTTTGGCGACTTAAGATAATTACTCCTTTTTGCTGCCAACAAGAAAAGAAGTAATTTGAAAAAATTACTTTATTTTTTTACCCAAATTCCCATGATACACTGGAATGACTTGAATATAAAATTTATTATATTCTTAGTAGGGATATCATGAGTTATGACTATAATACTTCAAAATATGCTCTATTCTCAAATGGAATATGAGTTTGTAAATTTGTTAAATAAATGAGAATTTGAACATGCTTTTGAGCTGATATGTGAATATGAGTGAAAAAAAGTTCTGTCTCACAAATATTCTCAAGAACTCACCAAGATATTTTGAGAAGATAGATTATTTGAAATCAAAAATTTTAGTGTAGGTAGTTCCTTTCCAACTTATAAACCAGAGGAACAAACAGGAGAAAAGTGAATTTTCTTATGATATGATTTGGTATACAGAGATTATAAAATCACTCTCAAAAGAGTTCAGGATAAAAAAGCATTTATAAAAAATATTTGAGATAAAAAATGTATTTCTATTCCTGAAAATAAATAAAAAATAAAAGCTTCTCTCGAAGCTCTTATTTTAAACTTTCCATTAATTCTTTTCTGAGTGCATCAATTCAAGTATTACTTTTTGCTGAAGCAGCAACTACTCTTTGTCAGAAGAAAATGTCTTCTGTATGTTTCACCGATTTAAAAATATCATTATTTGATAATTTATCTATTTTATTGAGTACAAAAATAAGTGGAACTTGAAATTCTTGTAAAAATTTAAACATATCAATATCTGTTTCTGTTGGCCCAAGTTTAGAGTCCAAAACAACTACAATTTTTTTAATATCTAAACGGAATTCTTCCAAATACCAACTGATAAGAGCATCAAGTTTTGCTTTTTGTTCTTGTCCAAGTTTGGCAAAACCATACCCTGGTAAATCTACAAAATGAAATTTATTACTCACTTTAAAAAGATTTGCTAATTTTGTTTTCCCTGGTAGAGAACTTGTTTTTACTAAGTCTTTTTTTTGAAAAATTGCATTCATAAGTGAAGATTTTCCTACATTTGATCTTCCAACAAAAACGATTTGTTTTTTATTATCAAATGAAACTTTATTTGACTCAATAGAAATAGATTTGTCAAAGACAACTTCTAGATTTTTCATATACTAAATTTGTGTTTAGAGAATATTTGATGTATAATATATCCAAGATTTTAAAAACACCTAATAAAAATTTAGAAAATGAATAAAAAAATTATAAATAATGCAATCAGTGCTTATTTTGGACTCAGTGCTCTTTTGCTTCTTCCTTCAAAAAAGGAAAATCTTAATCATCCTTTTGTAAAAAAACATGCAAAAACTGCCCTTTTTATTCATTTTATGATGTTGATAAATTATATTATCTTTATCAGTTATAAATTTCTTTGAAGTATTTCATTTATGTGATTTTATCTGAATCATGTTTTGGCTTCAATAATATTCTTATGACTTTTTTGATGGATTTTATACGGAGCATATAAAGCAAGTATTGGTGATGATTTCTGAATTAAAGAAATTGGAACTATGACCAAAACTGATACTATTGTACAAATTAAAAATTCTAATTTAAATGAACAATGAATTTTAACCATTATTCTCTCTTTAATTCCATTTCTTGGATTTGTACTGAAATGAAGATTTTATAATTACAAAAGTCCCATCATAGAAAATAATATAAAAATAAATCTCATTGCTACTGTAATTATCAGTTTTACGTTTACTCAAGGTCATGAAAATATTGGATTTTTACTGTTACTCTGATATTTAATATTTATTTGATTTTACTCTATTTTACTGATTTGAAAACAAAATATTATTTCTTTTGATGTATCAAAAATTCCAACTCTTGAAGAAATTTATTTTTATGTACTTGCTTTTATAAAATATTTAAAAAATTATTTCTGAAATAAAAGTTTTACTGGATTACAAGAACTTATTAAAAAAGAAAAAGAAAATTATAATGCAACTTTACAACAAGATAAAACAATTCTTGAGGCACTTCCAGATGAAAAATTAAATAAAATTATTGCATATATTCCATATTTAAATGTTCTTAGCTTGATTGATATGTATTCAAAAAATAGAAATCATATCATAAATGGACTTTTAATTACTATTGTATCGAGTATTTTATTCCTTCTTGGACAAGCTCAATATCAAATATTTTTAATTATTTTAGTCTTTTTTGGAGTATGATATACAAAAAAAAGAGAATATAGATTCCCATTTTTGTTTGATATTTATATGTGATTTGCATTTATTTTTAGAAAGATTTTCTCTTCTGGAAAAAAAGCAATCCATCTACAAAAAGAAGTAAAAGAAGTGAGTTTTGAAATAGAAAAATAATCTTACGATATAAAAAAATATATCAAATATAAAATCATTAAATGACCTGGATAAAATCAATATTTTAAATAAAAATTAATCTTAAAATCATACTTTTGAATTGGTGTGAAATAAAGAATAATTGGTGCTAAAATAGCATAAAATTGTAAATGAAAATAAATATCCATAGTATTATAATCAATTCAATAACACAAAAATGTCAGAAGAGCAAAAAATACTACTGACATTATTTTTTTCTGCCAAGTAAAATAGAGCAAAATCACACTTAAAATTCCATATATTCCATAATCAAAATGAAAATATTCTGATAAGAAAATAATTGCAAAAATTGCTATTACTTTCAAATATGATGGTAATTTATTATTTTCTATAATTGATAAAGAAAATAACCCAAAAAGAAGCGTAAAACAAACGTTTAAAAAGAGTACATCTTGATTGATAAAGAAAAAAGGAACTTGTGATATAGCTGCCAAAATTCAAATTCTTTTTGCGTAATTGAGTTTATTTTTTGTCATTTTATATCCTCTTACAATTCACCATGCAAAAAGTGAAAAAGATACTCTTCCTATAATTCTAAAAAGATCTTCAGAAGGAAAAAATATCATCCCGATATGATCAATAAGCATCGTTATAAAAGCTAAAAGTAGAACCATATTTTTTTTTATTTAAGTAATTCTAATATTTTTGTATGCATATTTTCTAATTCTTCCATTACTCTACGAGCTTCGAGTACTACATTTCCAGATATTTTTCTTCTTAAATACAAACCCAAATTTGATTCTATAAGTTCTCTGGTAATTTCTACTTGTCATGATAATCTTTGTAATCATTCTCAAGAAATTCATTCAACAGAAGTTTCTAATAATCTTCTTCCATTTCCTATTTTTGTTTCTAAATCTATTGCCATTACTAATTATTTTTTTGTAAAATATAAAATCAAACAACTATTCCAGTGGTTTGAGTTCTTAAAATATTATTTCCTAAATATACTTTTGTAAAATGATGTTTGAGAAAAATATCATTTTCCTTTGGTGAAAATCCTCACTCTGGACCAACAAATATATTAATTTCTTTGTAAAAATCAACAGAAATATCTCATAATTTTTTAGTATTTTCAGTATCTGTATGGAAAAAAATATTTTCTCCTAAAATATTAGAAAAATCTATTTTTTCTAAAAAATGTATTTCTGGAATAATATTTCTTCCTGATTGTTCAGATGCTTCCTTAATAATATTTTGAAATCTCAGTATTTTATTATCAGAAATTTTTAAATCTTGGCTTCTTTCTGAACGAAAAAAATAAAATTTTGAATATCAAATTTCTGTTCACTTTTGAATAATATCTTCGATTTTATCAATTTTATTTGGAAGAGATTGATATAAATTCAATTTTTTTGCTTCTATTTCTTTTTGAATTTTTGATACAAATGTGAAAATAATATTTTTTTTATCAATAGAACGAATTTCATACATATAATCAAAAAAATCCTTTCCATCAAAAAATATTACTTGTTCTCCATTTTGTACTCTGAGAACTTTTACTAATTGGTAAATAATTTCTTCATCTTTTAATATAATTTCTGACTCTCACAAAACCGATGTTTCTAAAAAAAATCTTTGCATACAATAATATTTATTTATAATTTGACCTATGTTATAAAAAAATAAAAAAAAGACAAAGTTTTTGTCTTTTTTTTATTTTTTTTATCTTGGCATTCCGTAAAAGTCTAACCCTTTTGCATCAACCATAGATTTTGTAATAAAATTTTTCTTTTTTCCTGTTTTAAAAAATCCTCTTTCATCAATAATACCTTGCTCAATAAGAGTTTGGATATTTTTATTTGCAAGTTTTTTCTTTGGAAAATTTTGTTTGTTTTCAAAATAGTGCGTTCTTGATTTGTACGACATATTTTTTCTTGATTGAGGATTTTCATTTCCTATATACACTTGGTAAGCTGCTTTTTTATTTTTTGCTTGTTTTCTTGCAGCTGCTTGTTTTTTTACGATTCTCGATGTAAGCCCGTGACTATTTGCCATAATTCCTACTAAAAATTAAATTATAAATTGTTTTTTTCAAAAATATGGGCAAATTATATAGAAAATTGATTTATTTTCAAGTTTTTTATTGTTTTTAATCAAGGTTAGCATTATTTGCTATATCATCAAATGCAAATGCTTTTCAAAAAAATGATGCTTTTTCAAATTTTCCACCTACGATTTCTCAATATTTCATAATATATTGTTGTCCACTTTCATTTTGTCTCACTTCTCCAAAATAAATATTTACTCAACTATCTGATAATGCTAAAGTAAGTTTTTCTCATTCTTTTGGTTGAGTAATTTCTTTTGGAAGATTTCCCCAATCAGGAAGTTGTACTCAAGCCATTTCTGCAAATTTTTTATATGATGTTTCTGATTGTACATTTACTCATTTATGGAGCATATCTCTTATAATTTGTTGTCATGATTCATCATTTTTTGAAAGAGGTGTTCCTTTATCTTCAATAATAACCTCTCTTCCATCTTCAACTACTACTGTTGGTGGAGTTTTTTGTTCTGGAATTTCAACTTTTGGTAATTCAGAAACGCTATTAGTCGGAGCAGTTTCTTTAAATGACTCTAATTGTTTTGATGTAATTGGTCATACTTTTCCATCTATTTTTAATCCATGAAGTGCTTGGAATGCTTTAATTGCATCAATAGTTTTTGTTCATACTTTTCCATCAACTTCTACTCCAAGATTTTTTTGTATATCCTTAATTTGTTCAGGAGTATGTTTTGCTTTGTTATATTGGATTGCTTCTTGTTCTGGAGTAAGCTTCACTTGTTCTGGAGCTTTTGTTGGTTCAGATTTTGCTGTTGGTGATACTTTTTCTCATGATGTTTTTACTGATTCTTTTGCTGCTGGAGCTTTTGTTGGTTCAACAGCTGGTTTTGCTGTTGGAACTACTTTTTCTCATGATACTTTAGGTGCATCTTTTGCTACTGGAACTTTTGTTGGTTCAACAGTTGGTTTCGCTGTTGGAGCTACTTGTTCTCATGATGTTTTTACTGATTCTTTTGGTAATGAAGCTTTTATTGCTTCTGCAGACATTTCATCTATTGATTTATATTGTCCTAATCAATCAATAGCTTCTTGTAATCATGGTATAGAAGGAAGTGGAGTTGGAGCATCTGCCAGTTTTACACCTTGTAAATCTATTTCATTATTATTTTGTGTATCATCATCAAATTGAAATCTATCACCAAAAGTTTTTTCAATAAATTGTCCACTTACTAGAGAAAATTTTCCTAATAAATCTGTATTAGAGGTAATATGTTGAAGATATTGTTGAGGAGCATATAGTTGTAACATATGTTCTTGAGGATTATATGTAACTGAAAAATGTCTTGGAAATTTTTTCTCATTTACATCAGGATTACTTACGTATTGTTTTTCTCTTAAAGCTATTAAATCTTCAAAAGTTGGTAATTGATAACTTGGATTCATAAGATGTATAATTTTTCCAAGAACTGCATAATCATCTTGATTTACAACTGTATATCCTTTATCAAGAGATTCTTGTAACAATTTTACTACTTCTGTTTTTGTATTTTTAATATGTCCTTCTTTTTCAGTTTGATAGAGTGCTACTAATTCATCAATAGCTTGTTTATCTTTTCCATCAATTCTTTTATCTGCTGAAATATAGTCTACTAAACTATTAAAATCCTGTGCTTTAGTTGGGTCACTTGAAAGTTGTTTTTGTACTTCTGACATATAATTATTATTATTAATATAAATTCTTTCCAATTTTATCACATATTTTTTTCTTTTGCAAAAAATTAACACTTTTTTCAAAAATATATATAATCTCACAAATTACCCTTAAATTATTCTTATGAAAATACATTATTTATGACATTCTGAATTTGTAATAGAGATGAAAAATTCACTTTGAGAAACAGTAAAAATACTTTCTGATAGTTGGCTTTCTGATTATGCTCTTTGAGATATGATGTCAAGATATCCAAAAATAGAACTTGATTATGCAAAATTTGATGTTGATGCTATTTTTATTAGTCATTCTCATTCAGATCATCTTGATCCATATGCTTTAGTAAAAATTTATGAACACATAAAACCAAGACCTCTTTTACTGATTCCTGAAACTTTAGAATTTCTTGTTCCTCTTTTTGAAAAATATCTTCCAAAACAAAAAATTCAAATTCTCAAATCATGAATTACTTTTTCTCTCAAAGGAATTGATATTACATGAATTATTTTTGAAAATAATTATCTGACAAATGAAGATGATGTAATGACTTTGGCTGTTTCAAATGATACAGAACTTGTATTTACTGATGTAGATACGGTTCCTCCTGAAAATGAAGAAAGCATAAATTTATTGTATGATTTATTTACAGGAAAAAATTACGAACAAGCACTTTATATATCTACTAGAAATGAACTTCCAGGAAATTTTAAAGTCTTAGAAGCAAAATCAGCAGCTGACAGAAAAAAAATTCATAAAGAATATATCGAACAAAGAAAACAAGAAATTGAATATAATTATTTCCGTTTTGAAGAAGATTTTGTAGAATGTTCTGATATCCAAGAACTTCCATATTTTATGAAAGCTGTAATTGGGCAATGAATTGTTCATCCAAATCTTGATTTCCTCCCACTGAGAATTCTTAAACTTGATGAAGAAATTAGTTTGGAAAAAAGTATCGCAAAAAGATATGGAAAAACTTCTCCAATGACTCATTTTGAAGCTGGAAAAATCTATACTATTGAAAAAAGAAAGTTTGAGATTTCTGGAAATACTCCTTTTTTGAAAACGATTGAAATGCCAAATCCAGCAACAAATCTTGATTTAGAATTGTTTAAAGTAGATAAAAGTTGACCATTAGATGAAAGAAAATGAAACTATAAAGCTCAAGAACAAAAATTCTTAGAAATGTTGAATAATAAATTTCTTCCATACCGGTTGGCAAATAGTGAAGATAATTTGAAAAATGCAATGCTACAATCAAAAAATCATAAATATGTTATAAAAATAAGATACGGAAATAGTGAAGAATATTTTGAAAGAAATTATTTTTTCTCTTTTGGAAGTTTTTGTTTTCAAGAAGAAAAAGGAAAACATGAAAGTTTTAATGAAGATTATTGGGCAAATGATTTAGAAGATTTCTTAGAATGAACTCAAGAATTATATTCAAATTTTTGGCATAAACTCACACCAAAAAAAGCATACAGAGTTTGGACTATGCTTGGAGCAAACTTCATCAATAATGATATTTTATACAAAAAATATTCACTTCATTTTAAAAGAGCAAGTCTTTGAAAAGATGTAAATAGTTTTGTAGAGAAAATAATAAAAAATAGGTATTAATACCTATTTTTTATTATTTTTTTGGAAAATCAAATTGATTATTGTTATCTAAAAGATCAAATTGATACTGATTTATCACATTTTTTTGAGTAAAACTTCCATCTACTAATGAAATATATCCCATAAAACTAAAGCTTCCTACTTGTTTATTTTTTGCTATTTCATGTGGAAGTTTTCAATATAATTTCAAAATATTGCTTTTGGTATCAAGTGTTACTGAAAATGGATTTTTTCCAGTTGTATCAACTAAATGTTGAGCCATTTTATATTCTGGTAATGATTGTTTTTTTCATAAAAGAGAAAGAAGTTTTTTTAATACTTCATAATCTTCTTGAGTTTCAACAGTAAAACCATCTATCAAACTTTGCTCTATATGAGCAAGTAATTTTTCTTTTGTATGAGAAAGAATCCCTTGTTTTTCTTGAGAAATTACTTCCTCAAGAGCACTAACTTCTGGTAAATCCATTCTATCTACTCTTTTATCATAAGAAATTTTATCTATAACTTGTTGTGTATTTACTGTTTTTTGAGGTTCTACATTTGCTGATGCATTCATTATTTCTGACATATCATAAAGTTACAAAATTATTTTACATTGATATTGTAACATATTTTTTTATTTTTTACAAAAATTGTGTCTTCTAATAATAATTTACTTCACTTTCTTCTCTATTTTTTGCTTTAATTTCTATAAGATTTGTAGCTAAATCTTTGATTTCTTCCAAATGTGAAATAAGAATAATTTGTGAAAATTTATTTTCTAATTTTTTTAAATAAATTAAAATATTTTGTTGTCTTTCTTTATCTTGACTCGCTAAAACTTCATCAAGAACTAAGAAATTAATTGGATTTCATTTGTTACTTGTAAGGTTTTGTCCCAAACTTAAACGAAAACACAAATTTGCTAAATCCCTTTCTCAACCACTATATAAATCAAGATTTTTTTCATCAATTAAAATATTATAATCCTCGTCTAAAGTTAATGAAGTATATTTTCAATCAGTAATAAGTGAAAAATATTCGCTCGCTAAATCTTCTACACGTGGTTTTAAATGCGCCAATAAATATAAAATATAATCGCTTAAAATTTGTTTTTTATACATCGATTGACTCACAGCTTCTACATAAACATCAATTTGCTTTTTGTCTTCTAAAAAATCTTGTTCTTGTTTGAAAATCACTTTCATCTCAAACTCTAATGTAAGTTTTGCTTTTTCTACTTGTGAAAATTCATTATTTAAAGTATGAATTTTTTCATTTCTATTTTCAAATTCTTGCTTTATTTGGTCATATTTTTCTTGACTAAACTCAATTTTTTGAAGTTCTCATTGAAGATTTTGAAGTTCTCATTGAAGATTTTGTTTGTGTTTTTCAGCATCTTGTAGAAATAAAATGATATCTGATTTTTTTAAGACTTGTCATAAAACTTTATTATATTCTTGAAATTTGAGGTTAATATTTTCAAATTCTTGTTTTATTTTTTGATGATTTTCTTCTTTGTAATTGACTTCTTGAAGTGAAGAAAGTTTATTTGAAAGTTCTTTTTCTTGAGTTTTATAATTTTGAATTTGATTTTGAAATAATAAAATTTCCTTTTCTTTATTTTGAAGTTTCATAAGTTCGCTTTTAGCATCAAACAAACTTTTTTCACATACTGGAATTTCTCAAATAATTATGGTTAATGCTGAATATTTTTGTTTATATATTTCTCTTTTTTCTCATAAATCTTTTTCAAAAAGTGCAATAAGATTTGGAAAATCCTCTTTTAATGGTCTTTTACAAGTTGGACATGAAGCATCTTGTCATAAATCTTGTAATGTTTTGAGTTCTTTTCCAACTTCTTCTCAAGATTTTTTCATTTGAGATAATTCTGCCTCTAAACTCGCTTTCAAAGCAATATTTTTATTTAAATTTTGTTGAAAAGTTTCAAGATTATTTTCAAGTTTTTTTATTTCATTTTGTATGTTTTCTAAAGAATATTGTTTTGTTTTTTCTTGGATTTTTTCTATTTCTTTTGAAATTTTTACAAAATCATTTTCTAAATCTTTTTTGATTTTATACTGATTTTTGAGAGTTTCTTGCTCTAAAATAATAATGTCATATTTTTGTTTTTCTCAAAGAATAGTTTTATTTTCTTCTAAATATTTTTCTTTTTTTTCTATATCAGAAAGTTCTTGAGTTTTAGCTAGAATATTTTTTTCTCAGTTTTTAAGTTGCTCATTTTTGACAGAAATATCTTGATGTATTTGAGTAAAAAGATTTTTTTTGTGTGATTGTTCATCAAAAGAAAGTTTAATTTTTTCATATTCTTGTAAAAGTTCTTTCTTTTTTTCTTCTAATATTTTATAAGTTTCTTGCAACTCTTTGATTTGAATTTGAAGTGTTTCTTTTTTTGTTTTTAAATCTCATTCATCAAAATCTCAAACCTTTTTTTTGTACATTTCTAAGAGAAGTTTTTGTTCTTTTTCTGATTTTTTTAACTCTTCAATAATATCCTCTATTCTATCAAGTCAAAGCACTTTATTGATAAGTTCTTTTCTCTCTGAAAGTCAACCAGATAATACCTCTAAATCTTTTTGTCTAGCAAAAACACTTCTTAGAAATGTTTCTTTATTCGCTCAAATTAATTCTTCAATATATGATGTAATCTCATCTCAACCAATAATTTCAATTCAAGCAGGTCAAAAAAGTGTATCTTTATTTTCCACAATAAATTCTGAAGCAAATTTTTTTGTTCCAGCATCAATAATTCTAATAATTTTATATGTATCCATTCCATATTGAAATGTCAATTCAACTTTTGAAGGTTCTCTTTCACGCAAAAAATAACTTCTTAAATAATCTCTATTTACTCTGACGAAATCTTTGCTACTTGGTCCAAAAAGTGCATATCAAATAGCGTCTAAAACAGACGATTTTCCAGCACCATTTTTTCAAAAAATAAGAGAAAAATCATCTTTAAAAATAATTTCTTCTTGGCGAAATCTACGATAATGTAAGAGTTTAAGTGATAATAATTTCATCGTGTTGAGAGATAGTAAATATTGCAAAAATTATATAAATTTTTGGCACAATTGCAATTTTGAGTTGTATAAAAGAAAATATTTTTTATTGAAAAATATGGTTTGACAATATGATAAAAATTAATAAAATCTCTTTCACTATATTTTTTATAGCTTTATTTATTAAAACAAAATTATGATACAACTTTACGGATCAAAATATTCTTGTTCAGTAACTATTCATTTTTTACTAGAACTTTTAGGAGCTGATTATGAAAAAATTAATGTACAAATTGGAAGTGATGAATTCAAAAAAATTAATCCAAGATGATCTGTTCCAGCTATTATTGATACAGATGCTCCTGGTATTGTGATGACTCAATTAACAGCAATCTCACAATATTTAATTAAAAAATATCCAAACAATACTCTTGGAAGTGATGGAGATATTCTCAATGATTATAAATTAAATAATCTTCTTGCTCTTTTAAATTCAGATATTCACCCAAGTTTTGGACCTTTTTATATGACTGGAAAATTTACAACTTCTCCTGATACAGAAGTAATAAATGATGTAAAAGCTGCTGCTGTAAAAAGAATTACTACAAATATGCAACAACTTGATACACTTTTAGAAGGAAAAAACTATTTACTTTTTGATAGATTAACAATTGCTGATTTATATGCTTTTGTACTTTCAACTTGGGGAGCAATGATTTTATGAGAAAAATTTCAAGACTTAAAAAATCTTTCTGCATTTGCTCAAAGAATTGGTTCTCTTCCAGAAATACAAAAAGCTCGTGCTTCATACGAATAAAAAATAGAATGCGTACGCATTCTATTTTTTTTGTCATAATGTTTTTCAAATCTGATGGAATACTCAATTTTGTATTTTTTTCTGTTGATTTGAAAAAGCTCATACTCATTCCCTTTCTTGTTTTTGTCTTTGATGTTGTTCTTCTATTTCTTTTAAAGTATATCCAAACTTCCATCAACGAGGTTTATCTCAAGCCATAAATTTACATTTTAATAAATAAATGGATTGTATAATATACTTTTTT
>JAUCDK010000020.1:0-21599 GCA_034675265.1 Patescibacteria group bacterium | reverse complement strand
AAGTATTTATCAAAATCAAACTCTCATGGATATACATTTAAAATAATTCTAATAGAAATGAGTTATTTCAGATACGAATAAAAAAGTAAATGAAGTTATACCGAAAAAACAAGTTGATTTTAATAAAATGCTTGTAGAAGATATAGCAAAATTATGAGATAAAGAAAGACTTGAAGCAGGAAGTTTTTATCTTCAAAGAAAACTGACACCAGAACAAGAAAAAGCAATCATAAAAGCACATGAAGTTTGATTTCCAAATAAGGATTGAAAATTTGATATTTGAGATTTAAGAAAAAAATATATAATACTTGAGAAGGCTTGATTTAATGATAATGAAATCAGAACACTTATGGAAAAATGAGTTTGTGGAAAAGAGAAATTACCGATTTTACCAAAATTACCAAGTTTGTATGATGATCCAGATTATGATTTTCTGGCTAATTATAAAGATATATTATGAGAAAATCTTACTCAGGCAAATATTATGTGAGAATGAGTAAATGGAATTGTATTTAGACATTCTGTAGATGATGTTGTTGTAAAAGTAAGAAAACCTTGAATACATATAGATGATTTATGAATTGAAATCCAAAATCATTGAAGAGCATTAGTGTTACTAGAAAACTTTAATGGTATAAATAAAGGTGCAAATATTTATATTCCTGAAATTTTAAAAGAAGACCCTAGATGATTTTTAAAGTGATATTTTACTATGGAAAAAATAAATTGACAAACATTGACAACAAAAATGTTTAGAGATTTACATCCTTGATTAAAAAATGAATTACCTTGATTTTTAGATAGTTTGAGTGATAAAGATATAATAAATCTATTATTAAATAAATATAGTGAAACTCCTGCAAATTTGAAAAAATTATTTGATGATAATTCTTCTTCTTATGTAGCACAAATAAAAAAGGATAATCCTTATTTAAGCAAATTTCTTGATTATCTAAAAGAAAATAAGTTAGACCACACTGATTTACATAGTGGAAATATTATGATAGATAAAGATTGAAGAATTTATATAATAGATTTTTGAAGAGTAAATTAACCCTAATTAATAAAAATATGGAACATTTTAAAAAAAGAGAAATATCATCATTAGATTTTCAATGATATTCAATAGATATTAGAATTAGAAAAATAAGAGGTATATTAGACTGAAAAAATGATGTTAATAAATTAAAATTATCAGAAGAGGTATTTTGTATTCCTCTTACTTGAGCAGAATTTGTTTTGTTATATTCAAACAAAGAAAAAAGAGAAAGAGATATGAAATTATTTAAAGAAAAATTTAAGCAAAAAGGTATTTTTAGCGAAGAAATATCCCCTTGAATTCAAATCGTAAATCCTATATGACCTTTTGAATATAATTGAATGATTTGATTATGGGTTGAATGATTAAATAATTACAATGATACAGCAACAAATTTAGAAAATTGATTATATAGATGAATTATTTTAGATCCTGAAAAATATTTTTGAATATGAGAAAAAACAAAAATACTTCAAACTCAAACAATAGATGGAGTTCAAAATATTATTGAAAATAAATAATTTTAAATTATGAATATAGTAACAAAAGATACAAGAGAGTTAACAGATGTTGCTCCTATAAACTTTCAAGCAAAACAAATTATTTTTTATGAAATGAAAATTACATGAAATTTTGCTTGAGATATTGAGGATATGGTACAATGAAATTTTTATTTTGTATGAAAAAACACAAAAAAAATTTCTTTTAATAGTGATATAGAAGTTTTTGATATGTGATGAAACTTTTTTGTAGTTGAATATGATAATGAAACTATAAGAAATCAGGATATTGCATTATTAAAACAAAAATTTCAAGAAAATTGAAAATTCGCAAAGGAATTAGAAGAAAAAAGACAAATTCCAACTTTTGATTGATATTTTGAATATGATAGAAAATATTATATTATTGTTAATGGACTCAATAAACTTACTGATGAAATAAATCCAGAAAAAGGAATTTATAAATGAGTCATTATAAATCCAAGTAAATATTTTGAAGTTGAAAATGAAACAAAACAAGTTGCTTGAAAAGTAGATTGAATTTTATAAAAAAATAATTATGGAAACAAAAGAACATGTAAATACTCACAAGCAAGATTATACTCTTGAAGGAGTTTATTGAGACAAAGAAATAAAAGTTTCAGCTTTTCCATGTGAAAATAATGATAATATTGTTATTAATATTCATGGGACTTTTGGAAGTCTCACTTGATCAAATGATAAATATTTACATTTTGCTCAAGAAATTCAACAAAATCAACTTGCTGGAAGTGTATTATATGCTTCTTCAAGAAAAAATGTGGAACTAGATAGTACTATGACTGATAGATACAAACAAAAACAAGCAAAATTTATTTGAAAAACTTTCGGAGATGAGCTTGAGGATGCAAGAAGAGTAGTAAAATGGGTTATAGAAAATTCTCAAAAAGCTTTTGGGGTACAAAGAGAAAACCTTACAATTACTCTCAATGGAAACTCTCTTTGAGGAATACTTGCTTTTTATCTAGCAAATGAATTTCCAGAGGTTAAAAATATTTCTACTGTTTGAACATGATTGAGACTTGAGATAAAAGATGTTCCTATTTTAAATACATTTCCAGAAGCAAGTGAAATTATTCAAAAACTTCAAGCATTTGAGTGAAGCTTTTTGATGCAATATTTAGATGAAGATGATGTTTTTACTCCAGAAGCATTTGAAAGTTTTTATAAAAATGTAGGAACTGAAAATAAATCTTTTCTTCATCTGCTTTGAGTTGACCATACTTTTTGAAAAGTATCATGAGAAACTTCATCTGCACCTTATAAACAAGTTTTTGAATCACTCAAAACTCTCTTGAAAACTTGAGAACTTGTTTCAGGAGAAGTAAATATGCATACTGAAGTACAACAAGTAGTATCACAAACAAAATGACTTCTTGACACAGCATTACTTGATAATTATTTTTTACCTGATAATGATGAAGTGAAGCTTGTTTGATAATTTTAAATTCTATCTTTTCTTTAGAATCTCTATTTTAATATAACTAGGTGTTATTCATGTTTGACCAAATAAAAAGCAAATAAAAAATAACTTCAAAAGAAGTTATTTTTTATTTGCTTTTTATTTTTTTTTATACTAAACTCTCAAAAGTTTATCTTTTAATTTATTTCATATGAAAAAAACATTAATAATTACGGTGTTATTTTTATTTATATGAATTATTCTTTTTATATGATTCAATATTTTTAAAAAACCATCACCAGTTATACATTCAAATATACCAATACAAGAACTTTGACTTCATAATGGAAAGCCAATTTCTGATATTTTAAATAAAAATAATTATGAAAAAATTTGAATTAACCCAGATAAATATCCAACATTAGAGGCATTTTTGCAAGATTTTAAAACTTTTACTTGAGTTGAAATCGATCCTATTAATGAAAATTTTACGATTTGAGTTGAAAAAGAAAATGGAAATACCCTCTATATTCCTTTTAAATTCAAGGAAAATGCAGATGTATTTCAAGAAAAACAAGCAAAAAATCTCGCAATTTTAGATATTTATACATCATATCAATCGGGGATGATATATGGAGGAATTAATTCTCAATATGGAAATAAAGTGATTTTTGAAAATGAAAATTATCATCCAGAAAGTCAAGAGTTAAAGAAATTTTTTAATAGAGAAGTAAATGTATTTGAGTATATAAACTCTCTTGAAAAAACACAAGTTCTTTGAAAAGATAAAGAAGAATTACTTGCATATTTATATGATTTTACTTGAGATTATCAAAAAGCACAAGATACTAGACAAGATACATGTAAGGAATTTCAAATATGTCAAGATAAATATACAAAAATCACTGTTTCTGGACAAATATTAGATTCTGATGAAAAACCTATTGCTTGAGCAAAAATTGAATTATTAAATGATACATCAATTTCAACTATTTCTGATGCTGAATGAAAATATACTCTCGCATTTTCATTTAGTTCACTTGCACATTTAAGATTTAAAACATCAATTTTATGATATTCTGATGGATTTGCAAATTATAGTTTAAATCAAAATATGAATTTTTCTAAACAAATAGCTCTTGATTTTCATTTACATAAATATCATGATAAAGTAGCAATTAATCCACAAACAGTATCTGAGTATGAAAAAGGAAAATATTATTTAATTACTACTGAAAATTCAAAATATTTTATTCCAAAAGATGGATTATATTATTTAGACGGAAGAAAATATGAGAAAAATGATTTTGAAGTATATCTCTATCAATTTACAAAATGGAGTAATATGGAAAATTTATTAGAAAATGATACTTTTGAGCCAGTATTTTGATATGTGTGAAATATCATGAAAACCTTTTGAATGCCATATATTCAGTTTATTGACAGGGAAACAAAACAAGAATTATTTATAAAATCTTCAAATCCAATGATTTTACAAAATCAAATATATCATATGCAAGAATTATATGATAATTATGATAAAATCTATTCAGCAGTAACTCCTGAAGATATGAACAATCTCTATAAATACTCACAAGAACATGAATGATACCCGATAGATTTTGACTATCTTGTCCAAAATAATTTTCTTAGATGGCCAGCTCGGTGGGCATTAGATAGAAAAACATGAATATGGCAAAATGTATGACAAAGACTATTAGACACGAATGGATTAGTAGAATTACCATTTTATTCAATAAAGGATAATTAATATTGACAATGTATTTTTTGTATGTTAGACTTCATTTTGTTAATTTATTTATTAATTTTATTTATATGAAAAAAGTATATTTTGGAATAGTAAGTATTTTGGTTTTATTATGAGGTATTTTCTTTTTACTGAATAATGGATATAGCGTTTGAAGTGTTCAAGCAAATCCTGATTATATTTGTGTGAAAAATGTACAAGATATGCCTTGTGAAATTTCGTCATGTAGTGCATGGTGAACTGATGGAAGTAGAACATGTTATTGAAAACAAACCACACAAGTTTCATATTATTTAATCAGAACGAGTTGTGAACCATGATATTCACAAGTATCTTTATGATGAAATGTATGATGAAATAGTTGAAGACAATGATGAGATTATGTAAGCCAAAGCTCTAGTTGTAGTATTCAACAATTTGATAATGTTGCACCATATTGAGATGCAATCGGTAAATAATTATATATTAAGTTTTAATACCATGTTGAAGTGTGTAAAATATTTTATATTTATTACTTTGCTATGGATATTTATTGATACAAATGCGTGATATAATTATCCATATGTATGTAATAATCAAAATTGTTATATAACTGAGTTTTGAGAACTGAGTAAAAAACAAGATGGATATTTTTTATCAAATGAAAAATTTTTAGAAGTAGAAAATTTTAAAAACTATATAAATACTCAATTACAAAATTATAGTAATTATTATGGAAATACAAAAATTACTATTGATTGATATTATTCGTGAACGGGTTGAGTTACTGATAAACAATTCACATTTAAAGAATTATTAAATGCAAATTGATTTTATATTACGGAAATGCAATGATTTCCAGGATTTAAACAACCAGTAATTGTTGACTCATATAATAGTTGAAAAGATTATTTATTCTCAAATTTTACAGAAGTTATTAATGATTTTCATAGATCATTTCCTTCAGGAGATAAAAAAAATCAACTCAAAAATATTCTTAGTACGATTGTCTATTATGATAACTCTAATGGGAATTTTGCAATAAAAAATGTTTGTGAATCAGAAAAATGTTATAAATCAAATTATTTATTTGTTAATCCACAATCTACAAATAGTTATAAATTTATTTTATGAACTATCAAAAAAAATTCTGAATTTATGTTTGAAAACTTTAAAGTTTCACAAGATTTTTATATATCAAAAACATTTTTGAAATGATGAGAATCACTGAATTTTAATTTTAAATTTGAAGATTATTTAGATGCTTCAAAGGGGTTAACGCAATATAATTATCGTATTTATTATAGATACGAAGGCGAAGGACCAAAGGAATTTTTAAATGAAACTATTTTTGTTTCAAAAGATTATAAAATATCTTCTCCAAATATAGCAGCAGATATTATTAATAATATTATTGACATAGATATACTAAATGCAGACACAAAAAAAATAAGAATTTGAGTAAAAGAGTGAATCACTTTAACTAAAGTAGGGAAAATTACATTTTATTTTTCAGTAGAAAATGTGACTACAGAAGAAAAATTTGATTTAAGTATTATTAATTATTCTCCAGTTGAAGTTATTCCGACGGATGATGTACAAACCGGAAAGGCAGATATAACTACTCCTTTTAGTAAAGCATTAAATAATACATGATTTAATGTATGAGATACTTTTTCAGTTGCATTAAGTATAAAAGATGCTTTCTGAAATGAACATTATGATTATGCAGATGGATATGAGATTTCTCTTGAATCCTGAACTTCTCAATATATAGAATTATCAAAAGCTGGGTCAAGTGAATATTCAAAAGTCCTGAGTTGAGTAAAAACAACATCAACATCCCCATATCGTATTGAGTTTAAATTTAGAATTACCAAAAGTGGATATCATGTATTTAATTGATTTAATGTAAAAGTAAGATCAAAACAGAATAATTCTTCATATATAACTCCAGCAGTTTATTATGATGTAAAAGCAATTATTCCAGGACAATTGTATGATGGAAATCAAAAAATGAATATTTTTATAAAAAGTTCTGAAGTAAGTGATTTTACTATATCTTGTTCTAAGTGACCAATCATTTTAAGAACAACATGTACATCAGATAATTTTAGTGGATGTAATTCACTTCAAAATCAATCGTTGGTTTTTAATAATGAATCTCAAAATGGAGCAAAAGGATATTTAAGTATTGTTGATTATGCACATAATGTAAAAAGATATCAATATGTTATGGATCATGTTGATACCACACCACCAGTAATTACTTTTAAAAAATGAAGTCAAACTCTATCATCAACTACATATAACTCATATGCTTCAGATGCATTTTCTGTTACTATAACAGAACAAACAACACCAACTTGCGTGCCTAAAGCAAATACCACATATGCATTAAAAATAAATGGGAAAACTATAAAATCAGGAACTACGAAAGATATTCCTTTTGTTATTCCTTTAGATGAATTAAAACTTATTTGAGCCAAGGAAGTTACGCTACAAGCTACAGATGCATATGGAAATTCATCAACAAAAACAATAACATTTAATATTTTTCCAAGTAACGAACATATTCAACAAAAAACTACTATTACACAAGCGAGTTGAGAAAGATATGCAGATAATAACCAATATTATGAATATACTCTGACATTACAGGATACATTTTGAAATCCTGTTTATAATAAAGGTATTGAATTAATTGATCAAAGTTGTTTTTGAATTGTTCAATGTAAAAACATACAAACAGATATGACTTCAATAAGTTTTTCAGCAGATGCGTTAATTGAGTATGACTTTACAAATAATAAAAAGACAGATACACAAGGACAAATTACTTTTAAATTAAAATCGCTTGCACCAGGAGAATTTACAGAAAGATTTAAAATAGTTTTATCAGATTGGTGACCAGATTATAATCCCTTATCTACGAATATTGAATTTCATAAGGATACAACATTTAATAAAATATTTTTAAAACCGTTTTATTGAACTCTGCTCGCTTCTAAAGATAGAGTTAATTATAATATATTACCAGAAATTTGAACTGAATTATCATATAAATTAAATGTGACATGAGTTTCATCTCTCAGTTCAACACCAATAAATCTTACAGATTTTAAAGAATATATTAAACCGATTGATAACGTAAATACATTAATACAAAATTTAAGTAATATAAATGGATTAAACACAAAAACACCAACATTTACAGCAAGAATGAATACTTCCTCAGGAGCAAGTAAACTTGCAGAACCAGGAATTAAAATATCTGATATAGCATGAGAAACACCAATAATTATTTCATATACATTATGATGACAAAAAATTCAATATTATTTATCTGCTGATAATTTACCATCTTCAAGGGAAGTTATTAGTATAGAAAATATAAAAGAATCATTTGCATGAGTAAGAGTTATTTGAGGAATCCAATGAGCTGGAAAATCAGAATTTACTTGACAGCAAGCAAATATTTCAGATTTGTATAACTCTGATCAAAGAGTACAAATTAGAAAAAATGCATATGAATATGTAAAAAATATGAAAGATGATTCTATCGTAAATGGTGTAAAATATTCAAGTGGAAATATTACGATTCCAGATGCAGATTTTTGAAAATATGAAACACTAGTTGTGGTAAATGGAAATGTAACAATTAGTCAAAATATAAATGCATTGAGTAATAATAAATTATTTTGAATAGTAGTATTAAAAGATAATTATGATATTAATAAAGACTACAATACATTTTGAAATATTTATATTACACCTGATGTATCAGTAATACATGCAATTATGTATGCAGATGGTGGGGTAATAAGTGTAAATAGTGCATGAACTCCATATCTTACTGACTCAGCAATAAGAACAGCAGCATTAAATAAACAATTATATTTAAAATGAAGTATATTTACAAGAAATACTATTGGATGAGCAATACTTTGATGAAATAGTTGATGAAATTATATATTACCTGGATGAGCAAAAACACCTCAATTTGATAGTGCTATGTTATATGACTTAAACTATGTAAGAAGATGAAATAGTTGATGTGATAAAAATGCAAATGGTTTTTGTAATGATTCATGAGAATTTAGAGATTATTTTATTATTGAATATGACTCAAGAGTTCAAATAGCTCCACCAAAAATATTTGTAAAATAAAAAAATCACTTTTTGTGATTTTTTTATTTTATTTTTTGCACTTCGAGGAAAAATATGATACAATGGAACAGAAGATTTAGTTTTTGTCTTTGATATATGAAAATTTTAGCGAGTTTAAATGATTTCTTAACAAAAAATAGAAAAAATATATTATATATTTTTTGATTTTTTTTCATATTTTTCATGTTTTTTGATGCGAGTTTAGCAAATGCGACTACAGCAACTACTCCTCAAACACAAGCAAATGATAAAAGTATATTTATTCAATGAATAAATGGATTTTTAAAGATAGTTGCAGCATTACTTTGACTTCTTACGTTTTTAGTAGGATTATTTTTGTATCCTGAATGGACTTCTGGAAGTATCGTCTGACTTTGATGAAGTGATGGGGCTCTCAAAACTATGTGGATTATGATGTCTAATGTAGTATATTTTATATTTGCACTGATTTTTATTTGGATTGCATTTATGAATATCATTGGAAAAGATGGGGAAACCTATGGTCTAAAAACAGCAATGCCAAGATTTATTATCTGAGTATTAATAGTTCCATTTACTTGGTTTTTTGTTCAATTTATATTATCTATCTCAAGTATTTTAACAGTATGAGTATTATCACTTCCATATGATACATTCAAAGATACGTATATGAAAATAGATAAATTAGAACAAGTAAAATTTTGTAAAGACTATGTTATTAATACTTGAACTCTTACAGGAAGTACTTTTCCTATTAGCTGTAAAGAATGAAGTAAGGATGCAATGAGTTTGAGTGATATAGTAAATCCTAAAAATTCAGATTCACTTTTTTGAATTACTACAGTTTATACGTATTGAGTGATGGCATTAGATGAAAATGGAAAATTATATTCTCAAAATATTATTAATGGAATTAATGATATAATTGATTTATGATTAAAGGCAATTTTTGATTTAGTATTTCTTATTGTGTACGCACTTTTAATGATTGCTTTGGCATTAGCATTATTTGTAAGAGGAGTATATTTATGGTTCTATGCTATGTTATCTCCAGTATTTTGACTTTTATATTTTTTCAAAAAAGAGAAAGAGGGAATTGCAGATGGAAAGTTTAGTTTAAAAGAATTTATTTCACTTGCATTTGTTCCTGTATATGTTTCAGCAGCATTAGCATTTTGACTTTTATTCTTATTTGCTGCCTGAAATGCTATTACAACAAAATCAGATATTTTAGATGAAAAAGGGAAAACTATAAAATTTGCATGATTTACTTATACCATTGAGTGACCAGCAGCAAGTTGATGAGATGTTAAAAAATGAATTAATAAACTAATAGAAGGATTTCAGGGGACTTTTGGGACATTACTTCTACAAATATTTTGACTCGCTATACTTTGGATGGCAGTTATGGCTGCATTAAAACAATCAAAAATTACAGAAAATGTGGTGAGTCCATTTGAGGATTTTTGAAAAAGTATTGGTTCACTTGCAATGAAGGCACCAACTTATATGCCAATTATTCCAACTGGAAGTGGTATGATGAGTGCTCAAGGTTTATCAACAGCAGGACAATCATTCTCGTCAGCAATTCATAATGAATATACTTGACAATGAAGTAAGTTTTGATCTCAAATGGCAAAAAATATGTGATTTTGAAATCAAGCATTATCAGATATTAAAGATATACTTAATAAACAATATACAAATGAGCCAGATAAAAGAAATTGAATGAATGATTTACTAAGTAAAATAGATGCAAGTCAATTATGAGATAGTTGATATAGATCTGAATTAGCAAAAGCATTTAAACATTTATGAGCTACTGCAGA
Organism: Patescibacteria group bacterium; assembly: GCA_034675265.1. Taxonomy (GTDB): domain Bacteria; phylum Patescibacteriota; class Gracilibacteria; order BD1-5; family UBA6164; genus UBA7396. The sequence continues at coordinate 10,894 of JAUCDK010000020.1, read as the reverse complement.
TTTAGAAACAGCTATTAAGGTAGAGGGAACAAGTAAAGAACAATTAGCAAGAATTTTAGATCAAAAATGAGAAGAAAGATGATGGGAAAAATGACAACAATGAGCTGGATGATTATTCGTATGAAAATCAGCTGAACAAATTGCATCTATGATTTGAAGATGATGAAGTGCAGAACCAAATCCAACACCTTCTCAACAATTACCATCTAGTATAACAAGAGATGTAAATACTCCGTGAAAATATCAAGTTTGAAATACAAATATTACAATTAATAATAATGACTGAGGAAAAAATCTGAGTTCAACTGAGGTTAATGCTCTTGCAACAGCATTACAACAAACGAAAACAACAGATTGAGAAAATAAAGTGAAACAAGTATTAAATTCAATGTGAATTACTGATGTAGCAAAACAAAAAGATATTTTAGATAAAATTTCTTCTACATCTCCACAACCACCGACTCCTACACCACCTAATCCTTAATCTAATAAAAAACACTGCTAGGCAGTGTTTTTTTATATTTCAATTCCAACAGGACAGTGATCACTTCCCATAACTTCTGGTCTAATAAAAGCTCATTTTAGTTTTGTTTGTAAACTTTCAGATACAAGAAAATAATCAATTCTCCATCAAACATTTTTTGCTCTTGCTTGTCAGAAATTACTCCACCAACTATAAGCTCCTATTTGTTCTGGATAAAAATATCTAAATGTATCAATAAAATTATTATCTACAAATTCTTGCATTCCATATCTTTCTTGATCGGTAAATCAAGCATTTCCTGGTTTTGTTGCAGTTGTTTTATTTGATTTTGGATTTGCAAGATCAATTTCTTTATGAGCAACATTTAAATCGCCACAAAATATTACAGGCTTTTTACTCTCTAAAAACTTCATATATTTTAGAAAAACATTATCCCAAACTTGTCTATATGATAAACGAGCTAAGTCATTTTTTGAATTTGGAGTATAAACAGTAATAAAATAAAAATTTTCATATTCTGCCACGATAACTCTTCATTCGTGATTTTCTTCTATTACTTCATCAGTTTCAATTTCATTCAAATCAAGTCAAGAAGTATTAATTCCATAAAATACATTTAATGGGGGTTGTTTTGTTAAGATAGCTGTTCCACTATAACCAGGTCTGACAGCAGCATTCCAATAGATTTCATATCAAAGACTTTTTATATTTTCAATATCTGATGCTTCTAATTGTTCAAATTTTGATTTTACTTCTTGAAGTCAGATGATATCTGGATTTTCATTTTTTAAATATTCAAAAAAAGTTCATTTTTTTATTCATGCTCTGATTCCATTTACATTCCAAGAAATAAGTTTCATATGATTTTATTAAAAAATAATTATTTTTAGTGTAAGGATTTTTAGTTAAAATCAAGTTGAAATAAATATTATTTTCATATAATAGTTATATGATTTATTTTTTAACCAATAGATAGTTTATGACACAATATGATGAAAATACAAATGAAGAAATTTTAGATAATGAATTCCAAGATTTACAAGAAGAAGCTTTGAATATGGATGAATGAGTGCCAGAAAAACAAAATGAAAATGAGGAAATACTCAGATTAAAAGAAAATTTGGCAAGAACTCAAGCCGATTATCAAAACTTTAAAATGAGAAGTGAAAGAGATAGACAAGATATGATGTTTTTTCTAAAACATGATATTTTAAAAAAGATTTTACCAAGAGTAGATGATTTAGAAAGAATGATAAAAAATACTCCAGAAGATCAAAAAAAGGGGGTAATTTATGAATGAGTTTTAGTTTTAGAAAAATCTTTAAAAAGAGATTTAGAAGCGTTATGAGTAACTCCATATGTTTCACTTTGAGAGGAGGTAAATCCTGATTTACATGAAGTTATGACTCAAATTCCATCTGAAAATCCTTGAAAAATTGTTGATGAATTTGAAAAAGGGTATATGCTTGGCGAGAGAGTTTTAAGAGTTGCAAAAGTAATTGTTGGTGCGTAATATTTTATACATTTAAATTTTGTGAATTATGTTTAAATTGATAGCTTTTGATATGGATGGAACGCTCACTCCATCAAAAGGAAAAATGGATGGAGAAATGGTGGAACTTTTTAAAAAATTATTGTGAAAATATCAAGTTGCTATTATTTCTTGAGGAAAATATGAATTATTTCAAAAACAAGTTTTACCTCATTTAGGTGAAGATAAAAATTTATTGGAAAAATTATATGTTTGTCCAACTTGTTCTACTGCAATGTATTTGTATAGAAATGGAGCTTGGCAAAAAGAATATTCTCTTGATTTAGCAAAAGAAGAAAAAGAACATATTATAAATGTTTTAAATAATGCTATTGAGAAATTAAATCTAAAACCTGAAAGACTTTGGTGAGAAATGGTTGAGGATAGAATGACTCAAATTACTATTTCGACTTTAGGCCAAGAAGCTCCTATTGAAGAAAAAGAAAAATATGATCCTGATTTTTCAAAGAGAAAACAAATTAGGGATTATATGTTACCTGATTTAAAAGGATTTAATGTTTTAGTTGCTGGTTCGACTTCAATTGATATTACAAGAGAATGAGTTGATAAAGCGTATTGAATCAGAAAGTTATCAGAAGTTTCTTGAATTTCATTAAATGAAATGATTTTTGTTGGTGATGCTGTATTTCCTGGTGGAAATGATTATCCACCACTTGAGATTTGAGTAACATCAAAAAGAGTATTTTCTGTTGAAGATACGAAAAGATATATTGAGAGCTTAATTTCTGAAAGCTAGGAAACTAGCTTTTGTTTTATTTATTATATGAACAAAATAAATATTATTCAGTTTCTTCCATATTTTCCACCACATAAATGATGACTTGAAACGGTTGCTGAGGAGTTATCATATTTCTATGTGAAAAGTGGTTTTTGAGATGTTATAAACATTATTTTTGATGTTGGCCAAGATATATCTCAATTTGAGGAAAAAAATCTTATAAAAAATAAAAAACAAGAAATTATTTGATATTATAATAATTGATATAAGGTTTATTTATTGCCGAGTTTTGATATTATTTCTAATTTTCCAGTTCCGAAGTTTTGGAAAAAAATATTTTGGGAAATTTTATTTTTGAAAGAATTAAGAAATGGAATCATCCAAACTCATACAAGATTTTTTTTATCGAGTTTTTTATGAGGAGTTTTTTCAAAATTTACTAAGCAAAAATGGGTTCATATAGAACATGGAAGTGATTATGTAAAATTATCGAGTAATTTTAAAAGTAAAATAGCATATTTTTATGATAAAATTATTGGAAAATGGATTTTTAAAAAATGTGATAAAATTGTTGCTATAAGTGAAGGATGTAAAAATTTTATTCAGAAAGGATTTATAAATAGGGAAATTGAGGTAATTTATAATGGAATAAATTTTGTTCCTGGTATAAAAATAGAAAATAATGAAATTATTAAAATAGGATTTGTAGGAAGATTAGTAAAATTAAAATGAGTTGATTTACTTATAGAAGCTTTTAAAAACTTAGAAAAAAAATATCCAAACATTGTTTTGGAAATTGCTGGTGATGGTGATGAGAAACAAGTTTTAGAAGATTTAGTGTGAACAAATGACAATATAAAGTTTTTGTGAATGCTTTCTAGAGAAGAAGTGAAATATTTTTTATGAGGATGTGATATTTTAGTGAATCCTAGTTATCAAGAATGATTACCAACAGTTGTTTTAGAATGACTTTTATCAAAATGTGTAGTTGTGGCAACTAATGTTGGTGGAACAAAAGAAATTTCTGATAAAAATGATTTAATTATTGTTGAAAAGTGAAATATAGAATCTATTCAAAATGGATTAGAGATAGCTATTTCAGATTATAAAAATAGGACTTGAAAATCGTATAATTTTGTAAAAGAAATATTTGATTGGAGTGAGAATATTAAAAAATATTTTAGTTTGTATAATAAGTTGTAGGATGAAAATAGTATCATTATTTGAATCAATTAAAATTTGATGATGAGTCGAAAATGTTCAAGCAAATTTGAGTATAGGATTAGTAGAAAAATGATATGATTTTACTCACTTAGTATTACAAGACAGGACACCAAGGAATGATTATAAATGAAAAATAGTTTCTTTAAATGAAGAATTTATTTTTTGATTTTGAATAAAAAAAATTATATCACTTTTTCGTTTATGATATAAAGTTTCAAAATATTGTAAAAGAGAAAAAATAGATATCATTATCTGACAATGAGATTTTTTTTATATGGTAGTATCTATCAGTAAAATTTTGTTCTGAAATAGATCAAAAACTATTGGGGTAGTACATACTACAATTTGAATTTGGCCAAAATATATTAAGAATATTTTAATATTTTTACTTAAGAAACTTGATAAGGTAATTTTAATATCAACAGAGGAATATAATACTTTTTTACATATTTACTCTTTTTATAAAAATAAACTTGAAATTATTTATAATTCAATTGATTTAGAAAAGATAGATTTATTAAAAAATGAAGAAGTGACAGATTTCGATTTTAATAAATTTACTTTTATAAATATTTGAAGATTAACTTATCAAAAATGACAAGATAGTTTAATAAAAGCATTTGATAAATTTAATAAAAATTATCCTGAGGCACAACTTATTATTTTATGAGATTGAGAATTAAAAGTAGAGTATATTAATCTCATAAATAATTTAAACAATAAAAATATTTATTTACTTTGAAATAAAGAAAATGTTTATAAATACTTAAATAAATCTGATTGTTTTGTTTTAAGTAGTAGATTTGAGTGATTTTGACTTGTTTTAATTGAGGCTATGGCTTGTAATTTACCAATTATTTCAACAAAATGTCCTAGTGGTCCAATAGAAATATTATGATGAAATAATTTTGATAAATATGAAAAAATAAAAAATATTATTTTAGTTGAAAATGATAATATAGAACTTTTAGAAAAATCATTAATAGATATTTATAATCTAAAAAAACAAAATCATAAATATGATTTTAAAAGATTTTCATTTGAAAATAATGTTGAAAAATGGAATACTTTACTAAAAAACATCTAGATATTTTCTAGATGTTTTTTGTATTTTTCAGGGATTTCTTTAAAACTAGTTCATTTTAAAAGTTCTTTCACATATTCAGCTCAGTAGCCTGAGTAATTTTTTAATCATCAGTCAGATTTAATATTTTTTAGATGTAAAAAGCTTAATTTTCAATATCTTATAAAATAAGGCATAATTAAATTTTCACATCAAATATCATTAAAAAAATAAGTTTTATTTGATATCGGAAATATTCAATGATCTCAAAAAAGTCATGCAATTCCAGAATGTAGGAATTTATTTGCAATAGCAAAATCTCACTTTTCATTTTTAGAAACATTAATTTGAGGGAGTGCTAAAAAATAATTCGGAGATTTGTTTTTTACTAAATTTACCATTTCTTTAAAATTTTCATCTAAAACTAACATATCATCATCAAGTTTCATTACATATTTATAATTCACCTTACTTAAACAATAATTATAAAAATATGATAGTGAATGTACCGAATTATCAGGTGTTTCGGAATACAATTCATGATTTCAAGGATACACTATAGGATCATAATCATAATATTTAAATTTATTTGGATATTTTTTTGATAAATTAATACAGATTTCGTTTGTTTTATCTGTTCAATTTATATCTACCAATAAAATAATCTCATCTAAATAATTTATTATAGAAAGCAAACATTTTTCTAAAAATTCATCTCAATTTTTTAGTCGAGCAATAGCTGAAACTCACTCCTTTTTATTTTTAGAATCAAAACTTTCTTTAGATATATTATATTTTTCTATTCATTCAATATTTTGAAGTCATTTAAACTTTCATTTTTTTATTAAAAGAAGTATTTTTTTAAATGAAATAAGTAGTGAAAATAATTTAATTTTTAATGTAACTTTATTTTCTAAAATATTATCAATAATTTCTGGTTTAAAAATTACTTTTGTTATTTTATCAATTATTTTATCAATTCTCATGTATTCAATATTTATGAAGTAATTTCAGATATTTTTTATCTAATTCAATAAACTTGTTAGATTTATAATTATTTTCTAAATAATTAGTTCAATTTTTGTGATAATTATTAAATCATTTTCATGGTTTTAATAACTTTAGATGTAAAAAAGTGATTGGTCATAGTATTGAAATGAAATTATGAACATATCATTCTGTTATTCAGTTTGAATGAAAAAATATTCTTGGAGATATTTTATGAAATCATATATCTGAAAATAATCCAGCAAATGTAGATCTATAATTATCGTTTCATAGAACAAATTTTCATTCTGAATTTTGGATATTAATTAATGGAGAAATAATAAAATTATTAATTCAAATTTCCTTTATTCTTTTTAGTATTTTTTCAACATTTTTAAAAATAAATATTTGATCATCATCTATTTTTAAAGCATATTTATAATTTACTTTTGATAAAGTATAATTAGACATATAAGCAAAATTATGTACTGAATTTTCTGGACATTTTTTAAATTCTTCAGAAAATAAAGGAAATATTTCTGGAAGATATTTATAGAATTTTACTTTTTCTGGATATTTTTTCTGTAAATATTTACATTTTTCTACAGTATCATCAGTTGAACCATTTTCAACTAAAATAAATTCATCAAAGTATTCTATAGCTGATTCTATGGTAGGAACAATAAAATCTCAAGCATTTTTTAATCTTGAGTAAGCTGAAATTCAGTCTTTTTTTAAATTTCAATCAAAACTTTCTTTTGAAATATTATATTCTTGTAATCATTCAATATTTTGTAGTCACTTAAATTTCCCCTTATATTTTATATAATATCTAAGGCTTCTTGTAATATCCATAAGAAAAATAATAATTTTTAACTGAATTGGATATGTTCACTGTAGAATTTTTTCAATAATATTTTTAGGTATAAAAATATTTACTATTTTTTCTTTAATCATTTTTTTAGACAAACAAAGTTGGATAAACAATAAATTTCTAATAGATGTGAATATGAGTCAATTTTATAAATATTATGGGGAAGTATTCTATAAAATTCATATTTTTCTGATAGTAAATCCCAAAAATCTTTCATAAAAACTCTAGCTGAAATATTTTGCCGTAAAAATTCAAACTCAATTGCATCGATTTTTCATTTATTTATCATATTTTTTGCTCAAATGAGAGCATTAAATTCAGATCATTCAATATCCATTTTTAAATAGTTTATTGTATCAACTTTATTTTTTTCACAAAAATTATCAATAGTTTCTATTTTTATGGTTTCTTTTATTTTATTGGATTTATTTGTATTCAATACAAGAGTTCATCAAGTATCTCATTCTATATCTTTGTAAAAGTCAATTTTTCAAGTTTGATCAGAAAATCATATTTTATAGAGAGAAATATTTGAAAGATGAGAATATTTTCTTTCTAAAATTTTAAAATTGTATTCTTGAGGTTCAAATGAATATATTTTAAAATTTGAAAAGTTACTTTTTAAAGCTTCATCTAATGTCTGTCATATATTTGCTCAAACATCAAATATAATAAAATTTTCTTTTTTTGAAAAGTATTTTTTATAAATAATTTTTTTTGCATGTCATTGGTTATTTACTCAATATCCATATCACATTCATGCGAGTCATAAAATATATGTGCAATACCAAAATTTTTGTAAAATTGGAACTGATAAAAATGAAAAAACAAGTAATAAAAAATGTTTTATTTTTTCCATATTATTTTTGTTTAATAAATTTAATAACTAATCAGATTCTGTATTTTAATGTTCATTTTAAAGTTATATAAATAAAATTAAAAAATCAGAGATTTGAAATGTTTTTTGTAGAGTTTAAAAGTGGTTGTATGTGATTATAAATACCATTTTCTATTAAAATAGTTTTAAGTCATAATTTATTGTATCTATTACTTATTTTATCTTCATTCACAAAATCTTCAAATCAAAACATTATTTTTTTCATTTCATCAGTTCTTCTAAGTCAAGGTTGTAGTGAAAAACTGTTTAACTCTGTGCAAAAAACATACTTTTTATTATTGTAATGAAATTCCTCATCTGTTAAAAGTTCATAATAACGAGATTTCATAATTCATGTTTTTTTTATTCAAAAATCTTTTTTTAAATCTCTGAGTAATACTAATCAAATATTTCGATTTTCTTCAAGAATATTTTTAGATTCTTCTAAATAGTTATAATTCATTTTTTTAAATATTTGATCATCTTCACAATGGAAAACATAGTCAGTATTTATGTTTTCATAAAGTTTTTTTAGAGCATAATAGTGACATTTATATAAATCAGTTTGTCATGATCATCAAGTATAAAAAATTTTCCATCACTTCAAAAATCAATTTTCATTTACTTCTTTTATTTTTTTTATATGTGTTTCATTTTTAGAATCTTCAGTCATTATTTTTTCATATTTTGATAAATCAATAGTTTGTTCTATTGATTTTATAGTTTTTTCTAAAGATTTAAATCTTCAACAAGATGTTAATGCAATAGTTATATTTTCTGTCATTTTTAATTTTAATAATTATTTATCCTCTCCTTAATCTTTTCACTTCATCAAAAAAGTATTTGAATTCATTTTTATTGAATAATAAAAATAATCAAAAATAAATCAAACTTATTATTCAAAGAAATAACAAACTTTCAAATCTATTTAAATGTGTAAATAAGGGAAGAGCATAAAAATGTAATCATATTCACAAAATACTTAAAAATATTAAATTTTTTATGATATAAAAAAAGTCAAAAGCAACTCTATATCATTTTAAAACTATCTCTGTTGCAAGCCAAATAAGTACCCAACCTATTCAAGTGGCAAGAGCTGATCAAACTACTCAGAACATTTTTATTAAAATTACATTCATAACAGCATTAAATATTAATGCTACAATCATAATATATAATCTCCATTTTACGAGTCAAATAGCAGCAAGAACAGAAAAATTAATTTGAAGTAAAAAATTAAAAATTAAAAATAAAATAGAATATTGTAAAATCACTCCAGATTGAAGAAATTTTTCACCAAATAATATAACTGAAATAGTAGTAGCAAATACAAAAAATAAAATATTAAAAGCCAATCCAATACTAATAAAGTTTTTTTGTAAAATTTTCTTGATTAATAAAATTTTATCCTTTTGTTTTTTTGCATACATTTCAGAAAAAACAGGAAAAATAAATGAAAAAATAGGACCAATAACAACAAAAGGAATTCAAATTAAACTTAAATAATTACTATAATATCATGCATCTTGAGTTCCAAGCAAATAAATAATCATTTGCATATCAATTTGTGATACAATAGTACTTACTTGTGCTCATAAAAATACAAAAAAACCATATTTTAACAGAGTAAAAAAAAGTTCTTTATTGTAAATGATTTTACTTTCTTTTAAATAGGGAAGATAATATTTCTTATAAAACCATAAAATACTTAAAATCACTCATAAATATAATCATAAAACCCATGCCCAACTATAGAGTTCTATATCTCCAAGATCAAAGACATAAATAACAAATACAAAACCTAAAACAAATAACCGACGGCAAAATTCAGTGAATTTTTGAACAAATGTATTTTGAACTGCAAGAAAAAAAGTATTGAGAACTTGAAAAAAATTATATCACAAAAAGAAAAATGCAAATATTTGAATTACGTTCATTGCACTTCATTCTTTAAAAAAATGTTCAGCAACCCATCATGCTCAGAAATAAAAAAGAAAAAATATGACAATCCCAGTAATCATTTGAATCATAAAAGCATAAAATAAAGCAGATTTTACTTTATTATAATCTTTTTGAGTGATAAAATCAGGAATAAATTTATGTAAACTCTCTGTCATTCAAAAATCATTGAATGCAGTCACTAAGAGCATTAAACTCATTACTCAATATAAAATTCACATTTCACTTACAGAAATATCTCCTGAAAGAATAATTTTGATTAAATATCAAGTTGGAGCGATAATAAAAGAAAATAAATACAGCCAGAATCATTTTTTCAAAAATTTTTCAGCTAAAGAGTCGTGTTGGTCAATCATAATAAACATTCCTATTAAAAATACTTTCCTATCTTATCTTTATCCTATATTTTTTCAACTTTTTTCTTTACAAAATTATTTTTCTTGTACAATGAGATTGTTTAATTTTTAAAAGTTTTTTATGCTTTCATATTTATTGAAACTTTTGTATTTGGTAGTATTTTCTATATTAGTTATTTTTGTATATTATAAAATCTTTGATTTTCATATAGAAACTTTTGTATGATATACTCAATATGTGGTTGCTATGTTGATTTTGTATGCTTGTTATAAGGCATATCATTTCGTTCTTGGAAAAAAAGAAATTATATTTACTCCAGTCAAAATAGTTGGACTTTTTCTTGCTCAATTATTTGTTTTATGTTTATTATTTTTTTCTTTAAATGAATCAACAACATGAGCTTGATTTTCATTATTTTTTGGTATTTTATCATATCTTATTCTTCCAATTTGAATTTTTTCAATTACCACATCTTTTTGAAAATTTATTTTAAATAAAATAGAATGATTTCAAACAGAAACAAAAACTTTTCAAATATTATCTTCTTTATGAGTTGGATTTTTTATTTTTCTTACTCTTTTAAATATTTTTTGATTTTTTGGTTGGTACAATATTTATGTTTTATTTTGAATTTTAATATGAATGTCAGCGCTTTCATATAAAAATATTATTGAACTTGGAAAATCATTTTTGCATTCTGAAATAAAAATACAAGATGAAACTTTTTCTCCTGAAAAAAATACACCTTTTTGAAAAATTAATCTTTATTTATATTCAACAGAATTTTTATTTATTGTTG
>JAUCDK010000019.1:0-21777 GCA_034675265.1 Patescibacteria group bacterium | reverse complement strand
GTTTCTAAACCCATAAAAGTATTATTATAAAATATTATTCTTATTATATCCTATTATAAAATATTATTCTTATTATATCCTATTTTAAATTTTAATGCAAAAAATAGAGCTTGATGAAAAAACTCTCTAAGATTACTTAGAGAGTTTTTTATTTATTATTTCGTAAAGTTCATTATGATTTTCAACATCAATAATATCTATATCACTTGTTCCACTTGCTTTGGTAAATATTTTTATATTTCCATTTCAAAATATTTTATGTACAAATCCTTGATTTTTTTCTACAAAATCTATTTTTGAAAATAACACAGATTTTCTATATTTATAAATAATTCAAAAATATGCTAAAACTCTTCCATTTTGAATCAAATATGTTTTTGATTTTACATATATCGCAATTATAAGAAAAATGAGAAATACAAGTCCTAAATATACATACATAATTTCAAATATTTCTCCCTCAACACTCATAATAAAAAATGGAATTGCAATAAATATAGAAATAGCCATAAAACCAATCAATGAATTTCATAAATCTTGCTTTTTCTCTGCGAGAAGAGTAGTATCAATTTCTTTTTTTCCAAATAATGTATCAAAAGTATCAATACATTCAAATACATTTTTTACAAATGGAATACGTATACTATTTCCTATTAATTTGAATTGATTTGCCTTATTTCCATATTGAATTTTTCTTTCACCACTCACATGAAAAGAAAAAACTCATGTTGAAGTAAGTGGATATTTTCCTGCAGTAAGAGCTTTTAGATTATCAAAAGTCGCATATTTTTTTGATTGAAAAATAATTCCTGACCAAGATTCGACAAAATATGAATACACCGATTGTTTATAATATTTTTTTGAAAAATAGAGTTTTTTATAAAAAAATAGAGTTCATAAAGTAATAATCAATAGAAATATATTTGCTAAATTTGATTTCAGCCATGTTCAAAAACTAAATCAAATATCAAAATCTTTTGGATTTTCTTCAAAATAAATTCAAACTTTTGAAAGTAAATCTTGATATAATTTTTCTCATTTTTTAATATCTTTAAAAACAAGTGTTGCATCAGATCAAATAGAAGAAATTTCTATACTACAAGTTCCAATCAGTTTATCAAGAAAACTCTCTTTAAAATGAATTTGAGTAATTTTATCTACACTAAATGAATTATATCTCGTACTTAAAAATTCAAATTTATATTCCAAAGTATTTTCTCATACAACATATGTCGTAAATTTTGCCAAAATCATTTTTAAAATAAATATTGGAATAGTGATAATAGGAATAAGAAATATTGCATTTACTAAAAATACCTTTAACATATTTGGTTGATAACTCGCTTGAAATGCTTTATTATAATTCAAACTTGTTTTTTTAAATTCTGTATTTGAAGAATTTTCTCAGAGATTATTTTCAGATAATTGAGTATTCTCCGATGTAAGTGTATCAGTAAAAGAAAAATGTTTTTTTAAATGTTTTAAATTTTCTATCATTTTTTTCCCATTGATCATATTATGGAAAAAAACTTGATTATTACTTCATTCAGAACTAATAACAACATCATGAATTCATAATATTTTAGAAAAAAATCATTGTGAATTTTCAGCATCTGAAACACTTTCTAAAGGAAGAAATGAATAATTTTTTGTCAAAAATCCTTCACTAAAAAATACACTGTCTTCATAAATTTCATAAATTCTATTTTTTATATCAAGATAATTTAACATAAAATATGAAATAATTCCAAGTATGAATACGGCTAACACAAGATATCATAAAATATCTGCACTATTTCATAATTCATTATATACATCATCATAAGTAATATTTTCCTCTTCTAATCCAGCAAAAATACCATATCCAACATAAAAAATTAAAAATAAATTTATAAAAAGTCATTTAGTAGTTTCTCAAAATATTCCAATCAAATGAGGTCTTTCCTTTTGCACCAATGTTTCTTTTTTGAGTCTGAAGCCATTTTTTTGCATTCTTTTTTGAATTTCTTGGTATAAATCCATGGTATTATCTATTGATTTAAATAATACTTTTCCACTCGCACTTCCAGCTGTTTTTATCATCAAACGACCTGTTTTAAATAGTTTTTGTTCTACAAATCATAAACGCACCAAAACTTGAGTAATTTTACTCATCTGAATTTCCACACTATTATCTGAAAACAAAGTTCCATAATGATAAATAATTTTTTTGTCCGTAATAATGTATTTTTCTTTATTATATGCAACTTTTACAAATATATATACTATTGCTGATAAAATTCAAAAAAAGACAAATCAAATAAAAAATGCAATATGAATAAAAAATAACGCAAAAAATATAAATGTCATTAAAAGAAGCATACTTAAAGCGCTATGCCTTAAAAATACATAACTATAAAAATTTGGTTTTAAATGAATATCCTCTAAAATTTCTTTTTCTACAATAATATTTTCCGGTTTAATATTATTTTGAGTTTCAATATTCTTTTCTTCTCAAATAGTTTCTTTTTCTTCATGACTTTTGATTTCAAATATTTCTCCACATCAACTACATTTTGCTTTTTTCCCAATATTTTCTTGAGAAGTTGGAAATGTTTTTTCACAATTTGGACATTTTGTATTCATTTGCATATATAAAAGTTATAGAAAATAAATTTTCCCTGATTTTATCATATTTTTCAAATAAAACAAATTTTTTGCTTTTTTAGAAAATTATTTTATATTCATGATGAGTATTTTTTAAATATATACATGAACAACATAGAACTTCCAAATATTCCTGATGATGATGTTTCTCCTTTCAAACCAGATATAAAATGGTTTACTTGGATGATAGGAATTATAATTTGATTAACCTGATTTTGTTTTTTATTTTTTTACTGATTTTCTTATTTTATTATAGGAAATCTTGATTTAGCAAAAGAAAAAAAATATTTTTGAGAGTATTTTTTAAAATGAGATTATAAAACTTTTGATCTCTCGTTTTTAAATACTGAAATTGAAATTCCTGAAAATATTGATATTCATATTATTAAAAGTGATGAAGTAAATGCATTTGCAACTTTATGAGGAAATATTTTATTTACTACAGGATTACTAGAAGAACTCACTTATGAAGAAGAATTTTTATTTATTTTATGACACGAAATTGAGCACATAAAAAATAGAGATGTGTTGAGATGAATTTCAACTCAAATCCCTATTTATATGACACTCATGTTTTTGTGATATGATATTGGTTTTAGTTATGATACTTTATTCAATCTCTCAAGCTCTTATTTATCAAGAAAAACTGAATTAAAAGCAGATATTTGATGAATTAATTTTGTAAAAAATATGGATAAAAATACCGATTGTATTTTAAATTTTTTTCAAAATCAAGAAAATATATTTGAAAACTACTTAGCTTTTTCATCTACTCATCCAACTTCAAAAGAAAGAATCAAACAAATTTCTTCGTATTCGCTTTGAGATAATGCAGATTTTTCAAAATGTAGAGAATTAAATTTTGAATTAAAGTAGAGTATTTTCAAATTTTTTCATATAAGAAACTACTAAATCATATTGATGATTCAATGTGATTTTTTTGTGTTCTAAAGTTCAAAGAGCATTTTTTTCAAGAGAGGTATTTTGTAAAGTTGTATCGATTTCTCCTATTTGTATTTCTATATTTTTCTTTGTATTTTGAAGTAATTCAATCATTTTTTCCACAGGTTTATTAAAATTTTTCTTAATATATAATTCTAAAACTGGAAAATCAATAAAATCTTTAAATGAAGATTTTTCAAGTAAATGAAATAATTTCTTTTTAAAATGGAGTGAATTATTTATATTATCATAAAAAAGTGTAAAATTTTTCTCTACAATATTATTCAAATTTCAAATTTCTCATTCTTTAAATGTATGTATTTTTTGTTCAAGGGCAAGATAAGAAGTATTCATAGTTTGAAAACTTTTATCTAATAATACCACCGTATCTTTTATTTTTAGTTCGAGTCATTTTTTATAATTTACTATTACTTTTATAAACAAATAAAAGAAATAAAAAAATGCAATCCCGAGAAAATATCCTAGATAATAAAATACATATACGAGTCATTCTACAACTAAAGCAACTACAATTAAAATAGGAGCACCATCTTTTCATTTTTCTCCTGAACTGATTTGAGAAGCAAAGTGAAATATTTTTTTTCTCATTGCAGAAGTTTTTTCTATAAGTAAATTTCTATCTTGAGAAATAATTTGATCTAATTTTGACTCTCATCATAATGGTTCATGAAAAATATTTTCTAATTTTCTAGCTAATGTATCAATATTTTCTTTATAAATATTTTTTCCAATAATAATTCCAGATTTTGTATAAACAATTTGAGAAGTTAAAACAAAATAATAACTTCTTTGTAAAAGTTTTGAAAATAAATATAAAAAAAGTAAAAAATATGCTCAAATAGTTACTATTATAAAAAATATTACACTTATGAGTCATGAAATAATCAGTAAAATCGATAATGGAACATAAATCATCATCAAAATATTGAGATAATCTTTTTTTACAGTTAAAAATAATTCTTTATAGGAAATATAGTCATACACACAAAATCATTTTTCTTGTATTTCTTGAATAATTTTTTCGTTTTGGTATTTTTGTAGCATACTAAAATAAAGTAATAATAATATTTATTTAAAATCATATAGATAGAGAGAAAATAAAACTGCGAAAACACAGTTTTATTTTTTAAATTCTATTTACTTAATTCTCAAATAAATTCTTCTTGAGTCTCTTTGGTAAGAACTTTCATATCATTTAATTTAATTTTTGCATCTTCAAATAATTTTCTCTCTTCCAAAGCTTCTTTTGCAATTTGTTCTCTAAAATCTTCTATTTGATCAAAATGATTTTTCAATTTTGTAACATTTTCTACAAATTGATTCGTAGATAAAATAGGTTTTGAAGACATTTCTTCTGCTCTTTTACTTCACTGGATTGCTTTATCTGTTAATTCTGCAGACATTTTATCAATTGTTTTTCCCATAATATCCATAGCTTTCATACTAGCATCAATAGCTTTTTGACTCGATGTTTCAATCAGTGCTGTTGAAAGTAATGTTTTAAAAATTGGACGAGAAGAATTCATAGCAAGTGATAATTTTGTCGCACTATCAAGTCTCATTTCAAGTCTTTTTTTAGCCATATCAAGATTTCCAATAAGCACGATTAAATTCGTTTGGAAAAATTCAACATTTTGAATAAACATCACTAATTTTCTTTTTTCATCTTCATCTTGAGACTCAGCAACTCTTGTTTGTAATTCTTCTACTTTTTCAGCAACAAAATCTTTATATGCAATTACTTTTCAAAGATTTGCTTCAATTCCATCTAAAAAGTTTTTTTGCATATCAATAGAAGTATTAATAGAATTATACGATTGATCAAATCAAGAAAAAATAACTTGAATTTTTCCTTCAATTGTTTTCATATTAAATTTTGCATCATCAAGTTTTCCATCTATTTTAGTAGCAATTCCACCAATAACTGGAATTGTTTTTAATAGTTTCATAAATGTTCCATCATTATCAAGAATATCTTTATATACTCATTGAACTTCTCCATTCATTTTTTCTAATTCTCCAGAAACATTCATTATTGGATCTTTATCAATAATTTTTGCTGTTTCAGAAATAATACTATCAATCGGAGCTGTAATTCTTTCTCATACGGTTCTAAAATCACGAGCTTCTTGAAATACTTGTTCAACTTCTGAAATATCAGTAGTTGATAATTGAGTTTCAGTTGTATTGGTTTTTACTTGCATTTGAGTAGTCATAAATCACATTATTTAAATAATAAAGTAGTCCCATAATACCTTAGATACTCATAAAATGCAAAAAAAAATATATTTTTTTATTTACATCACCGATTTTTCATTTTAAATAAAATAAAAAAAGAAAGGTTAAACCTTTCTTTTTTTATTAAAATTCTCAGTCATCTGACATATCGATGTTTGCTAATTCTTCAAAACGATTTTCTGAAATATCAATTTCATCTTCATGTCTATCAAAATACATATCTTCATCTAAATCACTTTCTAATTCTAATCCGTTAATTTTTCTATATTGTTTTCAAGCAGGAATTAGTCTTCAAATAATTACATTTTCTTTTAATTCTTTTAATTTATCAATTTTTCCACTTACTCATCCTTCAACTAGTACTCTTACTGTTTCTTGGAATGATGCAGCTGATAACCAACTTTCAGTATAGAGAGAAATTTTTGTTATTCAAAGAAGTAATCTTTCAGCAATTGCTGTTTTTTTACCTTCTGAAAGCAGTCTATCATTTTCAGATTTAAATCTAATAATATCAACGATATCTCATGGGAAGAATTCAGAGTCTCATTTATCTAAAATTCTTACTCTTGAGAACATTTGTCTTACAATAAGTTCAATATGTTTTGAGTTTACTGTTTGCCCTTGTGAAGCATAGATAGATTTAATTTCATCAACGATATATTCTTGAGTTTTTAAAATTCAAGCAACTTCCATAAGTCTTGCAAGATTTATATGACCTTCTGTTAATTTTTGTCATTTTACTACTTTTGAACCATTTGTTACTAATGGAGTAATACCTTGTTCTACATCAAAGTTTGAAGTTCTGTAAATTTCATCTTTTACAATAATCATTCCATCTTCTACTTTTTTAACTACTCAAGCTACTGTAGCAACTATTTTTGATTTATCTTTTTTAGATTTCGCAAGTACTTGTTTTTCTTTAATTGTTGAACCTTCTTTTACAAGCACTTCGTAGTCTCCAGAAAAGAAATATTCATTTTCATGAAATTCAGATGCAGTAATTTTAACAGTATTATATTTTTCAGAAGCAATTACTTCAACAATACCATCAAGATCAGAAATAAGTGCAGCATTTTTTGGAGCTCTTGCTTCAAATAATTCTTCAACTCTTGCAAGTCATTGTGTCATATCTCCTCAAGCTTGTGCAACTCATCCAGAGTGGAAAGTTCTCATCGTTAACTGAGTTCCAGGTTCTCAAATAGATTGTGCAGCAATTACTCAAACTGGAGTTCCATCTTCTACTCATTTATTTAATCCAAGATCAAGACCATAACATTTTTTACATACTCATCCTTCTGTATCACAAGTAAGAACAGAACGAATATTTACTTTTTCAATATTATGTTCAGAAATCATATCAACCACTTTTTTATCAATCGTAGTTCCAGAAGTAATAATTACTTTTCCTTCACTATTTTTAACATCAGAAGCTAAAGTTTTTCCATAAATTCTATCTTCAAAACTTTCAGAGAATGATGTTTTTTTATCATTTCTTAAAATTTCTTTATAGTGAACTGTATGACAATCATCTTCTTTTACGATAATATTTTGTGCCGCATCAACAAGTCTTCTTGTTAGGTATCCAGATTGTGCCGTTTTTAGGGCAGTATCTGATTTCCCTTTTCTTCAACCATGAGTTGCAATAAAATATTCAAGAGTAGAAAATCATTCTTTTAGAGTAGATTTGATTGGAAGTTCGATTGTTTTACCAGAAGTAGAAGCAACGAGTCATTTCATTCAACACAATTGTGTCACATTTCACCGATTTCATCTCGCTCATGAGTCAATAAAGTTGAAAATATGATTTTCTTTTGTAAATAATCATTTCATTTCAGCTTCAATAACTTTTTTAACATCAGCCCAAATTAAAATAGATTGTGAATATTTTTCATTTTCAGTTAAGAAACCATTCCAATATTTCTTTTGGATATATTTTACTTTATCATCTGCAGCCTTTAATAAATCTTTTTTATTTTCAGGAGAAATCATATCAAAAGCAGAAATAGAAAGTCCAGAAATAGTTGCATATCTATATCAGAAATTTTTGATGTTATCTACAAATTTTGCTGTAGTTTCAGCACCAAGTTTTTCAAATGATTCTGCTAAAATTCTTTTAATAACTCATTTTTTCAAAACTTCATTTACAAATGGAAGTCCTTCAGGAACAATTTCGTTGAAAAGTAATCTTCCGTAAGTTGTTTCAATAATTTGATTATTATATCTTACTCTTACTAAAGCTCTTAATTCAACTGCTTTTGCGTCATATGCTTGTTCTAAATCATCTTTTGAAGAGAATACTTGTCCAGTTCCTCTAGCATTATCAGCAACTTGAGTTAAATAATAACATCCTAAAATCATATCTTGAGAAGGAGCAACAATTGGTTCTCAACTTGCAGGAGATAATAAGTTTTTAGAAGTTACCATTAATTCTCTTGCTTCTTTTTGAGCTGCATGAGTAATTGGAAGGTGAACTGCCATTTGATCTCAGTCGAAGTCCGCATTAAATGCCGTACAAGTTAATGGATGTAATTGAATTGCTTTTCCGTCAATTAACACTGGTTTAAATGCTTGAATAGAAAGTCTATGAAGTGTAGGAGCTCTGTTTAATAAAACATATTTTCCTTCAATTACTTCATCAAGTGCATCCCAAACAATTTTTCCAGAATCTTCAATAACTTTTTCAGCATGTTTTACATTATAAACCACACCATCTTCAATTAATTTCCCAATAACAAATGGTTTAAATAATGTTAATGCCATTGTTTTTGGTAATCCACATTCATCAATTTTTAATTTTGGTCAAACAACGATAACAGATCTTCATGAATAGTCCACACGTTTCCCTAAAAGGTTTTGTCTGAAACGTCCTTGTTTTCATTTTAATACTTCAGTAAGTGATTTTAACGCTTTTTTATTAGCAGAAACAAATCCTGATCTATTGGTTCTTGTTTCACCAGAAATAAGCATATCAACAGATTCTTGAAGCATTCTTTTTTCATTTTTTAAAATTACTTCTGGAGCACCAAGTTCCATTAATTTTTTCAGTCTGTTATTTCTGTTAATAACTCTTCTATATAAATCATTTAAATCAGATGAAGCAAATCTTCAACCATCAAGTTGAATCATTGGTCTTAAATCTGGTGGAATAATTGGAAGTGCTTCCAAAATAAACCATTCAGGTCTTTGTCCTGATTTCAAAAGATTTGAAGCAAGTTTAATTTTTTGTAAGATTTTTTTCTTTTTCATTTGACTTGCTCTTTTGAGTTCATCTTGTTGAGCTTGAATAAATTGTTCTAAATCAATTCTTTCAAGTAATTTTTTTAGATATTCAGCACCAGTTCCTCCGTTAAATACATGAGGAAATTTTTCTTTTAATACTCTGTAATCAAGTTCTCAAATAACTTCTCCTACTACAAGCATTTTTAATTTCATTCTTAAATCTTCAAATTCTTCTGTTAATCCATCAATTTTTTTCATTAAAATTGCTTCTTGAACATTAAAATCTTTTTCTTTAATTTCTCAAGATTCTTTTCTAATTCTTAAATCATTTAATTCTTTTTGAAGATCTTTTTGCATTTCTGCTTTTGATACTTTATATGTATCTTCTAAACTTTTTAAAGTTTCTTTTAATTTATCTTCATACACATCAGTAACGATATATGAAGCAAAATATACTACTTGTTCTAATTTTTTTACAGGTAAATCAAGAAGTAAACCTACTCTTGAAGGAACTGATTTTAAAAACCAAATATGAGCAACTGGAGTATAAAGATCAATATGAGCCATTCTTTCTCTTCTTACTGAAGATTTAGTAACTTCAACTCAACATCTTTCACAAACTATTCATTTGTATCTAATTCTTTTATATTTTCCACAAGCACATTCGTAGTTTTTTCTTGGACCAAATATTTGTTCACAAAAAAGTCATCCTCTTTCTGGTCTTTGAGTTCTATAGTTTATTGTTTCAGAAATGAGAACTTTCCCATATGATAAAGCTCTAATTTGTTCTGGACTTGCGATTGAAAGAGAAATTCAAGCAAGGTTATCAAGATTTTTTCATTTCGTAATATCTGTTTTTCAAATATTTTTTGAAATCTCAGAAAAATCTGTAATTTTATCATTTAAGAAATTATCAAGATTTTTATCAAACATAAGTTGAAATGGTAAAATGGTAAAGGATGAAAGTGTTAAAATTATAAAAATAGATTTTAAACACTTTCTTTTATGATTTTAAATAATATTTTAAAAAATATTATCTTTTATTCGCTTTCTTCTTTAGAAAAATCCAAATCAGCAGTTCATTCAAGTTTTAATACTTCTTCGTATCTTGTTCTAATTAATTCTTCTTTATTTTGTAGTTCTTCTCTATCAAGAAGTTCAATATTGAGTGCAATTGCTTGTAATTCTTTGATTAATACGTTGAATGACTCAGGAATATTTGGTTTTTTAATAGATGCTCATTTTACAATAGCTTCATATGCTTGAGTTCTACCTGCAACGTCATCTGATTTAATTGTAATCATTTCTTGTAAAATATTACTTGCGGCATATGCTTCAAGTGCCCAAACCTCCATTTCTCAGAATCTTTGTCCTCAATTTTGAGCTTTCCCTCAAAGTGGTTGTTGTGTTACCATTGAGTAAGGTCCAACTGATCTTGCATGAATTTTATCTTCAACTAAATGATGAAGTTTTAACATATATTTAATTCAAACTGTTGTTCTTTCTTTAAATGCTTCTCAAGTCATACCATCAAATAATTGAACTTTCCCATCAGCTTCTAATCCTGCTTGTTCCATAAGCTGCGAAATTTTATCAAGTCTGATACCATTTAGTACAGGAGTGGCAACTTTAATACCAAGATTTTTTGCTGCTGCTCAAAGGTGAGTTTCAAGGATTTGTCCGATGTTCATACGAGATACTACTCAAAGTGGATTTAAGATAATATCAACTGGAGTTCCATCTGACATAAATGGCATATCTTCAACAGGAACGATTCTTGAAACGATTCATTTATTTCCATGTCTTCCGGCCATTTTATCTCAAACTTCAATTTTTCTTGTTTGAGCGATAAACACTTTTACTTGTTTAAATACTCAAGTTGGAAGATTGTCTCCAAGTTCTCTTTTTAAAATTTGAATATCAATAACTTTTCAACCTTGTCCTGAAGGAAGTCTTAAAGAAGAATCTTTAACATCTTTTGATTTATCACCAAAAATTGCTCTCAGTAATCTTTCTTCTGGAGAAAGTTCTTGTTCTCATTTTGGAGTAATTTTTCAAACTAAAATATCTCCTCATTCAACATAAGCTCAAACTCTGATAATTCAGTCTGCATCTAAATCTTTTAATTTATTTAAAGATACATTTGGAATATCATCTGTAGTTTGTTCAGGCCCAAGTTTTGTTTCTCTTACATCAAGAGAATATTCTTTAATATGGATTGATGTAAATACATCATCTTGCATTAATTTTTGAGAAATAATAATCGCATCTTCATAGTTATAACCATTCCATGGCATATATGCTACTCTTAAGTTTTTACCGATTGCTAATTCCCCATTATCAATAGATTGTCCATCAGCTAAGATAGTATCTTTTGAAAATTTTTGACCATGACTTACTTTTGGTCTTTGATGAATAAGTTCATCATGATTTGATCTTTTATAAGTTCTTAATTCATAAATCACTTTTTCCCCATTTGCGTACATAACAGTAATATGTTTTGCGTCAACTCAAATAACTTCTCAGTCTTGAGTCGCTTTAATAACATATCCAGTTCCTTCTCAAACGATTCTTTCCATTCAAGTTCCAACATAAGGACTTTCAGGTCTTACAAGAGGAACAGCTTGTCTCATCATGTTCGTTCCCATTTCCGCTCTTGTCGCATCATCATGTTCTAAGAATGGTAAAAGAGATGTATCAATCGACATTATTTGTTTTGGAGAAATATCGATATGAGTAATTTGTCTTACATAAGAAAGAGTTGGTTCAGAATTAGAACGAGCTCCAAGTCTTGTTTTTGTAAAATTTCAAAATGCATCGATTTCAGAATTTGCTTCGGCAATTACTAAAGCTCTTTCTTGATGAGCATCAAAATAATCAAATTCAGAAGTTAAATACCCTCTTACTTCAATTTCTTTTGCTGATAATTCTTTTTGTAATTTTTCAGCTAATTCTTTTGTAATATATGCTTTATCTTGAACGATAATTTCACCTTTATCAGATAAAATATCAGCAAGCGCTATTTTATTAATACCATCTTTTCCATCATTTTTAACAGTATGTTTTACTTTTCTAAATGGAGTCAGAATAAAACCATATTTATCTACTTTTGAATACGAAGCCAAATGTAATACAAGTCAAATATTTGGTCCTTCTGGTGTAGCAATAGGACAAATTCTTCCGTATTGAGTTGGGTGAACATCACGAACTTCAAATGAAGCTCTTTCTCTTGTTAATCATCCAGGTCCTAAAGCAGAAATTCTTCTTTTATGGGCCATTTCAGATAATGGATTTGTTTGATCCATAAATTGTGAAAGTTGAGAAGAAGAGAAAAACTCTTTTAAAATCGCAACAAACGGTCTTGAATTGATAAATGTTCCTGGAGTTGCATCTTCAAGTTCAACAATTGTCATTCTATCTTTTGCAATTCTTTCCATTCTTGTTAATCAAACTTTGATTTTATCTTGAACTAATTCTCAAACTGATCTTACCCTTCTGTTTTCTAAGTGGTCAATATCATCAACAACATATCCTTCAATACCATTTCTTAAATTTAAATAGTATTTTAAAGATTTTACTAATTCTTCAATTGATAAAAATTTTCCTGTTTCTGAAGTATATTTTGTTTTAATTCCAAGTTTTTTTTCGATTTTCATTCTTGCGATTTCTCCAAGATCAAATCTTTTTTCATCTAAAAATGTGTTTTTAAATAATTCTTCAACTCTTTCATCAGTTGCAAGATCTCCAGGTCTTAATACTTTATAAATAGCATGAAGAGCTTCGATTCTTGTTTTTGTTTTATCTTTTTCTAAAGTTGGTGAAACATTTTGTCCAATCACATCTTCCCCTAAATCTTTAAATGCATCAAGAATTTCAGCATTTGTTTCAAGTCCATAAGCTCTTAAAAGAATTGAAATAGGAAGTTTTCTTTTCTTATCAATTTTTACGTTAATAATTCCTTTCTTTTCAATATCGATTTCAAACCAAGAACCTTTTGCCGGAATGATTTTTAATGCAAATCCTTCTTCACCAGAAGTAAAGAAAATACCAGTAGATCTAATAATTTGTGAAACAATAACTCTTTCAATTCCATTTATAATAAATGAAGCTGTATTTGTCATAAGAGGTACTCAACCAAGATAAACATCTTGTTCTTTAATTTCCCCAGTTTCTTTATTTAACATTTCAAGTCTCACTTTTAAAGGAGCTTCAAAGTTTAAGTTTTTCTTTTTACAAGTTTCTGCATCATATTTTGGTTCTTCCAAAAAATATCCTTTGTAATAGATATCAATTCTCTCCCCAGAAAAATCACTAATAGGAAATATTTCTCTAAAAGCTTCATCAATTCATCTTTCTAAGAAAGTTTGATATGAGTCCAATTGAACTTCTAGTAAGTCTGGAACTCAAGCTACTGAAGTATCATCTGTAAAATAGTGTCTTCCAGCTATTTCATACAAACTTCCAACTTCTGCACATTTTTTGCTCGTTTCTTTTTGCATTCGAAATCAAATTATATATTAAAATACACAAAAAATGCCCTACCCCATACTAGAATTACACAATCAAGGAGTAGTGCTAACAGGTTTTAGTATATAGAAAGCCAAATAAAAAGCAAATTTTTTTTCAAAAATCTGCTTTTTATTTTATATTTTAATTTTGTTTAATCCAACTTGTTCATGAAATATTCCAAGTTCATCCATTTCATGAAGTCCAATCAGTGATGTTTCAACTATTTTTAGAAGGTCAATTAAAGCTAAAACCACTATCATTTGCTCATGCCATATTTCACAAATTAGTTACTGTGCTTGGTATCGTAATATTGGTAAGCATATTTTGGCTAAATGCTGCTATTCAAATAGATATTAAATTATTTGGTAAAGTAACTTGTGTTAATTCATTTGAAGAAAATGCATTCTGTCAAATACTCGTAATATGATTTGGTAATACCAAATTTGTAAGTTTATTTTTATTAAAAACGTAGTTTGAAAGACTAGATATGCTACTTGGAATAGAAATACTTGTCAATAAGTTTTGTTCGAAAGCTTTAGCTCATAGAGTTGTAACAGTATTTGGGATTATTATATTTGTTAATTTATTAGAGGCAAAAGCACTCTGTCAAATAGTTTGAACGCTATTTCAAAACACGATGTTTGATAATTTATTTGATTCAAAAGCTGAAAGTCAAATACTTGTAACACTATTTGGGATAATAACACTTGTTAATTGATTATTTGCAAAGACTTGTGTTCAAATAGTTGTAATACTATTTGATATTTCTACATTTACAAGTTGGTTTAACATAAAAGCCTGACTTCAAATACTCATAACAGTGTTTGGAATTTTTACACTCGTTAATCATTTATTAAAAAGCCCATAATTTGCTATCGAAGTAACCGTCTCTCCATTAATAGTACAAGGAATAACTACATCAAGTCATCATATAGTTGTATCATATCAAGTTATCACTCCATTATTAAAAGTAAATGCACTTTCATCAGTGACATTATTACAATCATACACAGGTTCTGAGGGTTCTGAGGGGGTAGAATTTTCTGTATTTCATGAAGTGGGAAGAGAATTTTGTTTTTGTATTTCTGTTATTTTTTGTATTAATTCTTCTCAATTTCAAACATAACTTCCAGAATTTATATCATTAGAAAAATAAGCCTTAAAATGAGTAATATTTTCATCTAAATCAATTCCAGTTAAGTATTTCTCTTTTAAAATTGGAGAATTATCTTCTTCTAAAAGTATTCATATTTTATGTCATAAAGTATAAAAATGTCTTTTTGAATAAGAAGCCTCGTTGGCATATGTTTGTGGAAAATATGATACCAAATCATTTTCTTCTAAATAGGTTCAGAGTTGATATCTTGTATTATTTTGATTTGTTGAATAAACATATTCTGTTGCATCAAGAGGATCTATAACAGCGCCACTGATTTTTATAGCTTGTTGTAAACTTTTTCAAAAAAATCATTGTTTTAAAAATATTCAACTTCAACTTATTTCTACTATATTTTCAGGTTCTGGATAATTCCCTGTTTTTACACTCAAAAGTTCTAACCCATTTTGTATATTTTTTATCGTTGCAACTCTATTCCCATCTCTTGCATTTCAAGAATAATTTTGAAATGAAATAAATGCAATGGTCGCTAAAATAGCTAAAATAGTAATCACTATAATCAGTTCTACTAAAGTAAATCAATTTTTCTTTTTATTTTGTGTTTTATCCATATGTTTTTTATTAAATAATAATAAACATATAAATTGTAACACTCTATTTTTATATTTTCAAGTTTATTTTAAAAAAAAAGACATTTGAAATGTCTTTTTTAATATTCTTTTATTGGTTCTTCTATTATACTTTCCTCAATTATTTTTTTCTCAGTTTCTTCTTGTTTTGTCATATTGGCTTTTGACCAATCCACTTTAGAAATAATAAAAAACATTACAATACAAATAATAATAGATGTAATTGGTTCTGCCCACCAAATTCAAGTCATTCATAAAAATGTATAATGAGCCAAAATATATGCAAGTGGAAGTTTAATTACCCATTGTCCTAAAATCGTTATAAACATAGGGATTTGAGTTTTTCCAATTGCTCTTAAAACTCCATTGAGTGACATTTGAATTCAAATTAATCCAAAAAATAATGCAGAAATACGAACAATTTCACTTCAAATTTTTATTACCTCATCTTCTCCAGGAACAAAAAATGCAATAAAATATGGCGCAAATATAAATGCAATTCCTCACAATATCGTTAAGAGAATAAATGAAATCCGAGCACTTATTTTATTAATTTCTTTTGCTTTTTCTATCATTCAAGCTCAAACACTTTGTCCAACGAGTACCGAAGTTGCCATAGAAAGTCACATAGAAAAAATAATCACAAATTGAATAATATTTCCTGCAACTCAAAATCATGCAAGTGCGAGTGTTCCAAACATGGTAACAATTATTGTTAAAAGTGCATATGAACCACTTCTTGCAGTCATTTCTATTGATGATGGAAGTCAAAGTAAAAATGATTTTTTAATTGCTTGTTTGTCTGGAATAAAATCATGTAAATGAAGACGGATTCAGTATTTTCCACTAAATAACATAGAAAATCCTATAACGGTTGCAATAGCTTGACTAATCAAAGTTGTAATAGCAGCTCAGACAACTCAAAATCATTCAAAATTTCCAAATCAAAAAATCAAAAATGGATTTACTGCAAAGTTTATAAGAACAGTGAGTCAAACTACAAAAATTGGTATATTTGGTTTTCAAATTCATCTCATGATGGATTGAAACATAAAAAATGAAAAACTAAACAGTACTCCTATAAATGAAATACGAACATAATCTACTGTTTGAGCAAAAATAGCTTGATCTACACCAATCAGAGAAATAATTTGAGGAGTAAAAATATATCAAAGTCCCCCTAAAAATCATGAAGTAAGTAAAATCATAAGCAAAGTTTGTGCTGCTGTATGATTTACCATTTTTTCATTTTTAGCACCAAAATATTGGGCAATAAGAATTGACCCCGCAATACTGAGTCAACTTCAAAGAGAAATAGTTAAGAAAATAATCATTCATGCAACGGTTACTGTTGCAACTGCATCATGTCATAATCTTCATACCCAATAAGCATCTGTAAAATGATATGCCACTTGCAACATATTGGTAATAACAATCGGTATAGAAAGAACTAGTAAAGCCTTTCATATCGGCATTTCTAAAAGTGGTAATTTCGTGTTTTGTTTCATAAAATATATTAAAAGAATTAAAAACGATTTATTAAATATAGTGATTTTTTTATAAAAGCAATTTTAAATAGAGATTTTTATAATTACTTTATACTTTTCATCCAAGCATAAAGTTGTTTTGAAATACTTTCAATTAAAAGATTTATTTCTATAAATTTTTGAATATTTATAACTTTTAAATCTTTACAAATTCTTATATATAAACGAACTAATTCGATATTTTCACGAGCAATTGAAAGCATATCTTTTTTATCTTTTTGTAAATTTGCTTTGTAAATATTTGAAATCAATTCTATGGTTTCATTTTTAATTTTATCTCCAAGAGAGTATTTATATTCTTTAGGAAATCACTTAATCATCTGAAATATTCAAATGAGCAAGTCATAACTGGTTTTGTAAACTGGTAAATTTTCATATATTGTCATATTTGCTTTTTATTTTGGTAAAGTGTGTGGAAATATAAAAATAATTCCAAAAATATGGACTCACATGATGGTATAAAATCTTCTTTCTGATTGCATAACTTTTATGATGTTTCATCATTCATAAATATGAATTTACAATACTCAAAAAGTTATTCCCAATATCATATGAGATTTTATAATTATTTTCTTTAAATTCTTGATTTAATTTTTTTAATTTATGAATAAAATATCAAATTGTTCTTTTTCTGATATAAGTTCTATGTGGTTTAATATATGCTCATAAAAATAATGCTCCGTGTTCATAATGTTGAAGATATATCTTTTTAGGATGAAGCGTAAGTGCTAAATGAGTTTGTAAATAATTTCTAACTTTTGGTATAAGAGAAGCTAAAAAATCTCTATCTTCATGCACAATCACAAAATCATCTACATATCTCCCATAATAATGACACTGTAACTCATGTTTCACATATTTATCAAAAACATCCAAATAAATATTAGAAAACAATTGTGAAGTCAGATTTCATATAGGTAATCCACAATTAACCGGAGTGAAAAATAAACTTTTTGATTTTGGAAGTCATACATAATCCTCTTTTTTTCCATGGAAAAGAGCATTTTTAGTATAATCATGAAAAATGACTGTTTTGATAAGATTTTTCCGAAATTCAAAATCTTCTATAGTATGTTTTTGAAGTTTATTTATAACTGCTTGAAAAAGTATTTCTTTGTTCATACTCATAAAGTATCCTTGAATATCAAGTTTCAATATATAGCAATCCTTGGTATAGTTTTTTGATGCACTTTTTAAAAAATATTCTACTCTTTTTACTCAGAAATGAGTTCATTTTCCAACTCTGCAACTATAACTATCATGAATAAACCATTTTTCAAAAATATCTATAAATTTATTATAAATCAAATGATGTACTACTCTATCTCTAAAAGGCGAAGCAAACACTTCCCTCTTTACTGGATGATTTTGGATAAAAAATATACTTGGTGAAATCTGATACTTTCATTCATACAAGTCTGCTGCTAATACAAAAAGATATTGCTCAAACTGATATTCAAACTTTACCTGATCTTTTGTGTTTCTCTTATTTTTTCTCGCATCATAATATGCCAAAAATAAATCATATATAAGGTCTTTTTTTTCCATATTTTTTATAAACAAATAAAAATAGAGAGAAAAAATTTTCCCCCTATTTTTTAAGATTAACAATAGGATATTGTTAATTTACCCCGCAAGGGGGTCAAAGTATTCTCTTAATAAGATAAATTCATCAAGAGTAATTTAGAAAGTTTTTAAGACTTCTTTACCCCGCAAGGGGGTAAGTTCGACTTGCCAATCGCTGTCACTCTTGGAGTCTCACTTAATCCTTTACACAACGAACGCTAAACCCGTTCGCCGCATCGTTTGTATTGCGGTTCACCGTATCATTACCTGAATTGAAGTTCCTAGTAGACTGAGCACTAGACCACAAGTTAGCGTTGTTCCCACGATTGTTGAAGGTAACACCATCGGTATTACGGTTACCGGCTAAAGGTTAAAGTAATTACTATATTTTGTGTGAAAACAATACCTATCATTTTCACATCTTTTACTACTAGAAATAATTTTCCAGTGAATTACTAGGATTAAACGGCTCGCTTGAGTATTCAGTAGAATACAAAATTCTGGCCAGCTTTTTATATAAATCTAATCATATTTTGTTTTTTATATGTAAGCCTTTCTTCATCTTTTTTAAAATCTTTTTTTCCTGCATGAATAATAGGGCCTGTTTGTTTTGGGAAAAATCTTACACCGTATCACTCTGCTACTATTTGTGCAATTTTTTCTTGTGCTTTCGATACCGGAAATCCGAGTTCAAAATATAAGAGATGAGATTTTTTTTCAACTCACAAAGTGAGTTTATAATCAAAAAGTTCAGAAAGTTTTACGGCACTAAATTCGACTGCTTTTATAAAAATTCACTCTTCATATAAATTGATGAAATTATCATCTAGTTTTTCAAAATTAAATTTATCCATTTTTTTATTTATGTATTAATGTTAAGAACTCCTATACAGAGATGCAAAATTTCTTTGGACTCGCTCCGCGAGAAAGGGACAAAAGAACAAAGGGACAAAGTGTCGCATAACTTCCAGTAACAAATCGCTCTCGCTCTTTGACTGTAAGTTTATTAATCCTTTACACAACGAACGCTAAACCCGTACGCCGCATCGTTTGTATTGCGGTACACCGTATCATAACCTGAATAGAAGTACCTAGTAGACTGAGCACTAGACCACAAGAAAGCGTAGTACCCACGATTGTAGAAGGTAACACCATCGGTATTACGGTAACCGGCTAAAGGTATTTTTAACGCTTGTATTATATTATTTGACGAATTTTTACTTGCATTTCATAACCATCAAAGTCATTCACATTGCCATCAATCTGCTGTTCTACATACACTACCTTTCAATTTAGTCTCTAATGCTGTCCATTCTGCATCAGTTGGAAGATGCCATCCACTCGGACATGCTCATCATGTAGTAGTACTTGCGTTTTCATTTGGAGCACTCGCTTGTGCATACGTATAGAGCTTTCACCATATATTATTCACCGTTGATGTAGTATCATTCCAAGCAATTTCCTTTGCAGTACTTGCCATTTGAGCTGTGGTTCAACAAGTAACTTGAGTTCCAGCATAGTTATAACAATATGGGCTACTTGCCGACCACTCTATCCCTGTTCATAATACAGAATTACATCATGCCCATCTATATGTTACTCATCATTGTGTAAATACATAATCATCATTATCACAACTCGTTCATGAGATATCTCTCCATGCAACTACTGGTGGGACATATGTACAACTTTGTTCTAACACATCTGGAGAACCTCCACTACATCCACTTGGAGTTTGTGTAAGTATAGTTCTTGTTTGTGCATTATTGGATTGACATGCTCACCAACTACTATAAGTAAAACTGGTACAAATTGGGGTTGTTACCGTTAATGTTTTCCCCTCATTATCTCAACATGCTCATCATACTGGTGTTATAGTTGTTGTTCCTGTAGTGAGTGTCGTAATAGTTGTTCATGATACGATCGCTACTGATGTATTTGAACTCGTATAACTCGTTGGTGCAGTTGAACAAGTATTTGATATATTTACATCTGTTCAAAATGCTACACTTGTATTTGAAAGTGTAAATGTTCCAGTTGCTCCTGCTACACTACAACTTTCATTTGTAAAACTTCATGAAAGTGTTCCGTTATCACAACTTCTTTGTTCACTTGTACACGTATTTCAAAAGGTTACACTGGTTGTTTCATATCTTGTTATTGATGTTCCATGTGGTATCGTAGTTCCATTTAAATCACAACTTGCATACACTATTGGAGCTGGTGTTGGTGGTTGTAAATTATTTTTGTCTGTATAATATTTTTCTCCATATATTTCATGTCATATTTGATCTTCACTGTATCAAAGTTCTTGTGCTAATGTTCCACTTCCACTATTCCAATCTGTTGGGACTTCTTGTGTTTTCAAATTGATTCCTCAAGTTTGGGTTAACTTTTCTAATACTGTATTTACTTCTTCTTGATTTCATTCATCATACGGTTTTACTAAATTTCATCCATTATTTATTACAAATTTTGGATCATTTGAAATGTTTCCAAAATCTTGTGCTCAGCTTTGAGTAAATAATAAACTTGGTAAATTTATGATGTAATTCAATCATCCAGTACTAAACCTATACAGTCATTTATAATTTCATACTACTTTTGACGTATAATTATTTGCGTATGTTTGTTGAATAAATGCGGTTTCATTATTTTCTAATACTGTTCCTAATTGATAGTATTTCTTATTATTACTTAATCAATAAGTATATTCAAAATTTACTATGGGGTCTTTAGGGATTTTATTCATATTTATTGATTGTACTACTCAACTTCCTACAAATCATACTTGTGATAAAAGTGCTCAACTATAACTTCCACTTCCATATATATTATCTGGAGTTGGATAGTTTCAAATTTTTATTTGATATAAACTGAGTCATTTTTCTATGCTTGATAATGTGGTGAGTTTATTTCCATCTCTTGCACTTCATGCATAATTCTTAAATGATACAAATGCAATAGTAGCTAAAATTGCTAATATTGTTATTACTATTATCAGCTCGACTAACGTAAAGGCTTTATTTTTTATTATTTTTGAGGTATATTTTCACTGGTCCTCATACTTTGTATTTATACTTTTCATAATTATTTATAGTTAAAAATTAAAATTTAATATTATTTTAAAAACAAAAAAACATACTTTCCCTCTTAATTTTTTATCATGACTTATAATTTTTTACTCGGATTATTTTAAGGAACAAAAAAAAGAAATAATTGATAGTTACCATACAATAACTAGCAAATATTTCTTTTTTTTTGACGAAAAAATGACACACTATTTCATTCTTGTGTTCTTGTGTTCTTGTGTTCTTGTGTTCTTGTGTTCTTGTGTTCTTGT
>JAUCDK010000018.1:0-24266 GCA_034675265.1 Patescibacteria group bacterium | reverse complement strand
TATTTTCACGATTTTTTATCATTTCTTGAATAGAAATAGGAAGTTTTAAATCCGAAAAATCTTCAGTTTTTGTAACATCAAGATTCATAAAATATACTCCATATTTATCATAACAATATAAATGTGATGCCACTCAAAATGAATCTTTATCAACATTTAAAGTATTTCCTTTATTATCATATACATTTCCTGTTGAATCTGAAGGATAAATAGATTCTGCTCCATCTGGTCATTTGATAAAGTGAAAAGTTTTCACATCAGCTCATTGTAATATTTTTCCAGCATAATACACATGATTTTTATCTCTTGCATAGTTACGAGATGTTCCTGAAAAAGGATATGGAACTGATTCAAATGTATCTACATCAACTCCAGATATTGGAGTTGAATGTGCTTTCCAAAAAACAAGTCCATCTTTTACCATATAATTAATACCTATATCACTCGTTAAAATATTTTTTACTGCTAAAGAAGCGTCCCCAGTAATCACAGCAATAGGATTTGATATTTCAATTGCGATATTCACGAATCATGATTATTATTTTCTCATACATTACTACTCATATAACCTTAAGATTAAAAAATAATATCTCTATTTTATCATAAAAATCTATTAAAAACAAATAATTACAATTTTTTGATAATAGTATTTTTTAACTGATCTATCCCTGTTCCTGAATAAGTAGAAATAAATATTGGATGTAAATGAGAAAATTTATTTTTTAACTCCTCAAGATATTCACTTGAAATCATATCTATTTTATTAAAAACATATACTTTTTCCTGAGTTGCTCCTATTTTATTTAAAATATCATCAACTACTTTTATTTTTTCATCAATTTTTGGATCAGAAGCATCTATTACATGAAGTAAAATATTTGATTCGATACTATCTTCTAAAGTAGAAGCAAAGGCTTGAATCAAATTCGGTGGTAAATCTCTAATAAATCAAATCGTATCGTTAATAAGAATATCTTTTGGTCTGATAAATTCACCTGTTTCACTATAATTATTTTCAATATACATTTTTCATACTGAAGTTCAAAGAGTAGCAAAAAGTTTGTTTTCTGCAAGTACTCATTTTCCAGTCAGAACATTCATAAGACTTGATTTTCAAGCATTTGTATATCAAACTACTCAAATAGTATTAAGTCATTTTTTACTTCTTGATTTTCTGTGTTCTGCTCTTACTTTTTTATATTGTTCGAGTTCTTTTTTTATCTGTATTTCTCTTTCTTTCAAGTGTCTTTTCATAATTTCTGTATTGGTTTCTCATTTTCATCTTGAAAGTTTTGATCAACCACTTCATTGACTTCATAATTCTTCACTCATTCAAAAAATTCTTGGTCACATATGTTTTATAGATGCAAGTTCAATTTGCAATCTTGATTCCATAGTTTTTGCATTTTTTTCAAATATTTTCAAAATTAAATCAATTCTATCCCAAGCTTTTGCTCCAATAGGTTTTAATTTTTCATTGATATTATAAATTTGAATTGGTTTTAGAATATTTCATAAAATGAGAAGATTTGCATTTTGTTCTTGCATTTCTGCCATAATTTCATCTAATTTTCCTCATCAAATATAGTTTTTATAATCAGGTGTTCCTCTTTTTTGAATATGTTGCAAAATAACTACTCATCAATAGGTATTTACAAGATTTTCTACTTCTTCCATTCTGGCCTTCATATCTTCTTCATTTCTGTTTTCTAGGGCTAAAACATCCGCAATAAAAACTCTTAATTCTCCATTTTGATATTCAATATTTTGTTGAAATTGTTCAAGCTCTCTTAAGCTTTTTGTCATATTTTTGTCATTAAAAATTATTAAATAAATCTTTAAATGATTTATTTTTTGATTATTTTATTTTTTAGTATTTTACCAAATTCTTAAAATAAGTAATAATGCCGAAATTATAGTTATTTTTTTTTGAATTACAAGAAAAACAAAAAACCACTTCTAAAGTGGTTTTTTTCCTGTTTCTATGATTGATTGTAAATATATATTAAAAATATTTTCATCATATGATTGAGAATAAAAATTCTCTAAATCCATTCATGAAAAATATAATGCACGTGCCATTCTTGCAATTTCTGTAGAATTTAATAATCATTGTTTCATTCCATATGCTAACATTGCTCTTTGTTCATCATTTAAATCTCTATTTACATCATTATATTCACTTATTTTCACCATTTTCCCATTTTGCATTTTTATACGTATAGGGCTTTGTATAAATCTATATAAATCTAAGATTTTTTGCTGGAAATGTTTCATAACTGCATCTTTAATAATTGCTATCTCAAGATGTCATTTTGAGATATAATAAGACATCATTTGTACTGTTGAAGTAATAACTTCTCCTTGATTTTCTATTTCCTGAAGCAAAATCTTAATATCTTGAGAAATGATTTTATTTTTTTCTCAGATAAAACTAAACCTATTATTTTCTCTGCATTGTTCAGATATAAAAGCTCTTTGATGAAAAAATAATTCAGCTGTATCATCTTGAAAATCTTGTTCTTCTAATAAAAGACTCGCGTGAGCTCTTACTTTTGTCCTATCCAATTTTGTAAGTCCATTTGGTGTCCAATAATATCATTGCATTACTTGTTTTTGATTTAAAATAGCATTTACATTTCATGAACAAAAATCACGTATCTTTGCAAAAAAAGATACTGGTTCTTTTTTCATAATTTCTGATTCAGAAATTACAACATTTCTTGTTCAAAAGTGTTTTAGCATATATTTTTTTTAGAAGTTAAGGTTTGAATATATGCTTTTTGAGAAAAAATGCAAACTTTTTTCCTGAAAGTATTTCTACACTACTTTTCTTAATCCTTCTCAGATAAAAAGCCCTCCATTTTTCTTTATAATATCAAGAAAAACTAAATATAATTTTTCATCAATGTGTTTAGAAATTTCTTTTAATCTATTAAATGCCATGATATATTTCAATTCTCAAATAGTATAAAAATATTCTGTTTGAAAAAATTTTCCATATTTTTTTATTGCCTTGGAAAGCAATTCTATATCAACTCCTTCCAAACTATCAGAAATAAGAGACGTTTCAATTAAAGCAAGTTCTAAATTGGAAATTTTAAAGTTTACTCACTCTATTGAAACTGTTTTGGTTAACTTTGAAAGTTTTTGAAATAAATTTACTTTTCCAGCAGAAATAGTTTTAAAAATAATTTGATAGTTTCAAATAAGCACTTTTTTATTTAATTTTCTATTTACGATAATAATTTTCTCTGGAATAGAAAAATTTTTTAAATGGATTTCAAGAGATTTTTTTCCTGAAATAAAATATTCACTTCCTACATTTTCTGCAATATATTTTTTCACAAAAGAGAAATAATATTTTTCTATAAGATCAATTTCATTTAATTTTTCATCTTGTTTATCTGGAATAATATACACTCCATTTCTAATGGTTTTTATGATATTTTTAGACTTTAAAAGATAGATAGTTTTGTTCACTAAAGTCGTATATTCAGGCTTTTTTTCTGGGTCAATAATATCAAAAATATCATCCTTAAAAATCACTTTTCATCATTTTTTCAACATTTTATTAACAATTTTGTCAAAACTTATCATACGTATTTTTTATTATTATAAAGCTAAAATTAATCTATAATAATTATAGATTTTTTACTATAAAAATCAAATATTTTTTACTATAAAAATTAGGTACTTTTAAATAAGCAACCAAATAAAAAACATATTTCTGAAGAAATATGTTTTTTATTTTATTTTTTTTCTTTATATTTATCACTTTGAATATCATCTCTTTGCACAAAAGTCATTTGATTAAATGCGACTAATATTCATGCTTGTTTAAATGCTAAATTAAGAGTTTCTATTACATTAGAACGAATCGTAAATACTTTATCTCTTGATTTCATCCGAAATAATACTTTTATGACTACCCCATTTTCACTTAACCCTGTAAGCCATATTTTATGTTCTGGTTTTTCTATTACTCCTGGAACACTAGCTATTACTTTATCAATAATGAGTTTTGCTTTTGGGATATCTGCTGTATAATCAAGTGTAAACTCTACCTCAAATCTTCTAGTTTCATTGATATAGAGATTTGAAAATGAATCTTGTAAAAATTTAATATTTGGTATAAAACTTTTCACTCCATTGAGTTTTTTTACTTCGGTAAAAAGTGGATTTACTTTTTCAACCTTTGAAACCTCTCCATTGAGTTCTATTAAATCTCCATTTCTTACGGTTCCTTGTGTCACCATAACAATTCAATAGATAAAGTTAGAAAGAAATATTTGCATAGTAAATCAGATTCAAAATCCAATTCATCATAAAAATAATCCCACATTCAACCCCATTACCCCAAACATCAATGTAATTCATAAAAACCATACCGTAATATTAATACTTCTACTAATTACTCCATACAATCATTCTTTTGTTTGATCTCCATCTTTGTTGTAAGAGGTATAATATGACTCTAATTTTCCAGAAAGTATTTTTGAAACTAAAAAAGTTGCTACTAACACTAAGATACCAAAAGCAAAATTTACTAATGCATCTGTAGAAAGTATTTTTGATAAAAAACTCACTCCATGAGATACACCTGTATCATTTGACTGAGTATTTGATGCAAATACTCAGTCAAATGATATCAGGAATAAAACTATTATTGCTATATAATTCATAATTTTTTATTGTAATCTAAAGTTAAAATTATCTGGAATATGTTCTCATTTTAATGCTTGTAAACATTTTACCATATTATTATGCCAATTTATTGGAGATGAAGCATAAATAGGTCCTGTTTTATTTCCATATCTTGATAGTTTACTCATTTCATTATATCCACCTAAGAATTGATTATTAAGTGTTTTTGCCATCCGGTATACTCAACTTCTTGCATTTGGGAATTCCCAAGTTGAACCACTATCTGTATTTCAAATATTTCATACATTATATGATGTTTTTAAATTTCTTCCAAGTCAACTTTCAGCAAGTCAAATACACATAAGGAAACTTGGATCTATGTTTGCATCTACTGATTCCTCTACCCATATATCCCAGTTATTAAATTCTCAAGCTGCGTATTTTGATAATAAATCTTTTTGTCTGTCAACTTCTGTTTCTCATTCTAATTTAAAGACTACCATATTTGTTAAAAGTTTTCCTTCATAATCAACTCAATTTTTTTCTTTATAGTCTTGTGCATATTTATAGGCATATTTTTGTACTGGTGGAACTTTATCTTCTGCTAATTCTGTTAAATCTAAATAATTAAGTGGATCTGCATATTCTCTATCTTTATATACTTCAAAGTGAAGATGTGGTCATGTAGTCATAAGTCCTGCTCAATTCGTACCAATTTCTCATCAGCTACGAGCAAATACTTCTCCTGCTTTTATGAAATCATATTGTTTAAAAAGCACTTCATTAATATGTCCATATACCGTTACAAATCCATTTGCATGTTTAAGTACTGCATATGCATATCATTCATCTGTTGGTTCTTTTACATATGTAATGTATCCATCAGCTGGAGCTATAATATCTGTTCCTTGTGGTGCTACAATATCAATCGCATCATGATTTGATCATACTACGCTTAAATATTCTGGATCTTTATAATAAGCACTAATTCATTTTTCTGGAGAAATTGGCCATAAAAATACATTTTGTTTATTTTGTGAAAAAGGTTTTAATTGTGATTCTAATGTTAAAATTTTATTTAATTCAACACAATTTCTATCTGATTGATTTTCAATATCCATTAAATAAACATCATCTGAAAATAATTTATCATCTAAATAATTACAATTATATTTTGCAAGTAATTCAGTTTTTTGATCTTTTAATTTTACTTTACTTTGGATAATTTTTATTTTTAAGCTAGTATCAACTTTAATTTTTTCTTTTACATATTCTGCAAATAGACTTTCTTGTCCTTTTGTATAGTCAAGAATTTTTTGTCTAAATTCTTTTTTTTCTAGTAAAGATTTTCTTTTGACTA
The DNA here is from genome assembly GCA_034675265.1 of Patescibacteria group bacterium. Classification (GTDB taxonomy): domain Bacteria; phylum Patescibacteriota; class Gracilibacteria; order BD1-5; family UBA6164; genus UBA7396. Next base: position 18,259 of record JAUCDK010000018.1, on the reverse strand, counting down.
ATTCTTGGCTTTTATTTTCTTTTAAATTTTTATTTTTTTTCTCTAAATCCAATTTTTTTACAAATAATTCTTTTACTAATCTTCTATATTGTTCTACTAATGATTGACCTGTTACTTCTAAAACAGAGCTAAAATGTAATTCTGATAAAATATCTCATAGCGTTCCGTCTGACAATAAAACTGTTTTAAGAGAATCTATATCTTTATATTGTCCAGAATAAAGTACATTTTGTTTTTTATAAATATGTGCAATATATTCTAAAAGGATTTTTCTTGATTCATAAATTTCATTATTTTTTTCTTCTATTTCATTTTTTGTAGTAATAATTTCGCTATGAAGTGCTACGATATTACGGCTCAGTGATAAAATTTCTTCTTCAGTTTTTGTAATATCCCCATCAATAAGAGCAATCGCTTCTTCTAAATTTGATACTCTATCCGAAATAACTTGTTTTTGAATATCAAGTTCTTCTTTTTGTTCTTTATTATTATCTCTAATAGTTTCAAACAACATAATTTTATTTTGAGTCTCAAAAAAATTAACATCTTCTTTTAAAATATCATTTGAGTTATTATAGATATTATTAAATTGTTCTTGTTTAAAATTTTCCATAATTTTTCCTCTCACTTGTTTTGAGTAAATAAGAGAATTTGCATATGTTTGAACAAATATAGAATTTGTAAAAATAAAAAGTACACTGAGAGTAAAAATTTTTTGTATTGATTTCATAAGTTTTATTTTTTCTTTTTTAAATATAAAAAGCTAAGAAAATTATAACATAGTTGCGCAGGAAAATCAAAAAAATATATTGACGTTTCCTTTTTTTATTTATAAATATTTTTAAAAATTTTGAAACATCATTTCAATAAAAATTAAGATTAAAATAAATAATCCTACTGTTGCAATTGAAAATACTCCAATAATTTTAAATAATACAATTCAAACTAAAAACATACTAATTAAAAAAGCCTGTCTCAAACTTGAAAAAATATGAATTAAAAATATTTCTCCTCTATAATAAACTTTTTTAAAAATGTAGAGTATCATGCTCACAAATGATGTAATACAAAGTGAAAATGATATCGTAAGTGTGACCACTGAAACCATTTCATTTCTATAAGGATCAAGATAATTAAAAATAAAAAATAATGTGGTGAAACTGATAAAAAATATAGCGAGTATTATTAGAAGAAGAAGTTTTTTTGTCATAAAAAAAAATTTAGTTTTAAGTTTGTTATATAATAATAAAATTTGAAAAAAGTAAATAATAAATATAATATTAAAAATTATTTTTAACCTTCTATTATGAAAAACCCTTTCAGATACCTGTGAGAAAAATATGCTTACTTTCAAGCCTACCTAGATGATACGGTACACTATACTACAAAAAAATTACAAGAAAAATCAAATGATACCAAAGATGTAAGTAATGAAAAAGTAGGAAAAAAGATTTTACACTATACTTGAGTTGGACTATCAAAAAGTTTTTGAGAAGCTTTTTCTTGATTTTATGAAAAATATGCAGAACTGAAAAAATGAGAAAATTTAGCTCAAACTACTTTCGAAGAAGATTTACCAAAAATAAAATTAAAAACCAAACTTCTCACTCAAAAAATGAAATTATTACATATCAAAAAATGAAATCTTGAAGATTTGAGAAAGTTAAAAGATTAAAAAAAGAGAAATATATATTTCTCTTTTTTTTATAATTTTCATTTTATTCTTATTTTTTCTATAGAAAGACATTTTTTTGTTTTATCATCAATTTCAACTATACATGCACTCACTACATAATGTGGGTCAAGTGATTGATCAATTTTTCATTTTAGCATTCCTCATAAAAATCTTGATTTTATCCCTTCAAATTCAGCTCATATAATACTATACAATGGACCACTCATTCATACATCTGTTAAAATTCATGTTCATCCTGGCAATACTAACTCATCATTGGTTTGAATATGCGTATGAGTTCAAAATAAAAAACTAATTTTTCCATCTAAAAACATTCCCATAGCATAAATTTCAGATGTTGTTTCTCTATGAAAATCAATAATAACTGCATTTATATCATCCATAGGTATTTCCTTTAACATTTCGTCTATTTTTAAAAATGGATTATAAACCTCATCTCTCATAAAAACAGATGACATCAAATTTATAACTAAGAGTTTCTTTCCATTTTTTTCTATTATTTTATATCATTTTCCTGGAAAATATATGTGCTCATTTTCATAAAAATTTGCTGGACGAATTAATTTTGAACCTGGTTTATCAAGATAATTTTTTATATCGTCATAATTATCAAAAATATGATTTCCTGATGTATAAACATCAATTCCTCAAAGAGCATCTAATTCCTTCATATGTTTTTCAATTGGTCCTCTTCCTGAAGATATATTTTCTGGATTTACAATTACAAAATCTGGACTATATTTTTCTTTTAATTCAGAAAAATGTTTTTTAAATGCTTTTCTCCCTATTCTTCAATATATATCTCAAAAAATTAAAACTTTCATTCTTTTTTTTTATTAAATTAAACAATTTCTTCTGAAATATGCGTAAGTGGAACTTCTTTTTTTTCAGTTTGTGGAAGCATTATACTATAATATGTACTTACAAGTAACATTTCAAAAAGTCCGTTGATACATAAAAATATAATAATTCCATATACAAATCCTAATACTTGTGCATCAATATTTTCTAAATATTGTGCTAAATAATCTATTGGAAGCATAATACAAAGAGAAAATAAAAGTGCTACTCAAACAAATTTAAAAATTTTCACACCAGAAGTAATTTTAAATGATTCTTTTACATAAGAAAGTGCTGATTGTGTTTGTGGATAATTTTCTTCATCAAGCATAATAATATATGAATAATTCATTCTATATGCCAAATATAAAAATGCTAATATTCCAGAAAGAACTCAAAATAATATAATCAATGAAAAACCACTAATACTTGTTCCTTGAGTCGCTAATAAATATGAATTATCAATTCATCAAAATAACAAAATAACTACAAAAACAAACAATACAACTGCTAAAAATAAAGCAAAAAACACCAATCAAATCCAAGAAAATATTCCTAAAACTTTCAAAATTTTTGCTCCATTAAAGTAATAATTTTGAAAAAATTTCGTTGGAGTTCATTTTTTATAATCAAGATTCAGTTTTGCTAAAAGGATGAGTCTATAACTACTTCAAAATCAAAAACTTAGCACTCATAAAATTAAAAATAACGCCTCAATAATGATATAAAAAAGATGTGAACTTAGTGCTGTTAACAGAGACATTCCAATTGTTTGAGAAGTATAAAAAGTCGAGATAATATCTTTCCAATCAATCGGATCAATATTCATAAGTATCACTACAATTATCAAAAAAGGAAGTGCGAAAAGAATTCCAAGTAAAAAAGTAAAAATTACAATAAGAATTTTTGAAATATTCCAATGAATAAATTTTCTATATAGTAAAGAAAAATCAGATAATAATTTTTGTATTATAACTCACATATCTCAAAGAAATTAAGAATAAAATATCTTTTGAAATATACTATTTTTTCTTTATAAATCAAATTTTAAATAAACAAGAGGTTGCAATAATTAAAAATTACATAAAATAAAAAAGAACTTTCTATTTTTTAGAAATAATAAATATTTTTTCTATTAGAAAAGAAAAATCTAAAACTTTAAGATTGGCAACTATTATGAAAAAACACGAAATAATTTTTTCTCTTCTCAAACTCCCTTTTGATTTTGCTATTATTTTTTGTAGTTTTTTCTTGGCGAGAGATTTAAGAGAGATAAATGACTTTGTTCCTGGTGTTACACTTCCAGTACAAATTATTCACAATGAATATTTACTCAAATTTGCTATTTTTTGAGCTTTTTTATATTTGATTATTTTTTCAATTCACGGATTATATTCACTCAAAATGACATCTTCAAAACTCAAAGAAACCTGAGATATTATATTGTATAGTATTTATTGGTTTTTATTTTTTTCTGTTTTTGTATATTTTGGGAAATGAGTATTTTATAATGTAGAAATCCCAAGACTTGTAATTCTTTTTACTACAATTATTGGAATTTTTTGAATTATCACAGAAAGAATCATTCTCAATAAAATTCAAAATTTTCTACTTGATAAATGAGTAATAAAAAAAAGAAAAATCCTTATAGTAACTCACCAAAAAGAAAAAAATATAAAAGATATTATTATTGATATAAAAGAAGCTCATATTTATGAAATTATTTGATATATAAATAAATCTCCTGTTGACTCAAAACTTCCATATTTAGGAAATACAAATAATATTTTAGAAATATTAGAAAAAAATCATATTGATGAAATTATTTATATTGATAGCGATTTTGATAATGATGAACTGTATAGTATTTGGGATTTTTCAAGAATTTACTGAGTAAGATATAGATATATTACCAACTCATTTGATGTAACCAAAACAAATACTACCGTTTCTCTTTTAAATAAAATTCCTGTTATAGAAATAAAAAATACCGCACTCTGAGCTTGGTGAAGAGTAATAAAAAGAATTATTGATGCATTTTCAAGTATTATTGGATTTATTCTCCTCTCTCCTGTATTTCTCATTATTTGAATATTAATTAAACTCGAAGACCCAGACTGACCAATTATTTACAAAAATTTAAGAGTCTGACAAAATGGAAAAAATTTCAATCTCTATAAATTCAGATATTTAAAATGGAAATATTGTATTAAAGAAAGTTATTGAGTTGATAATAGCAAAGATGACGCTCTTGAATTTGAAAAAAAATTAATTCAAGAAAAATCATCAAGACACTGACCTCTCTATAAAATAAAAGATGACCCAAGAAAAACCCGTATTTGAAAATTTATTGAAAAATATTCCATTGACGAACTTCCTCAACTACTCAATGTTTTACTGGGAAATATGAGTTTGGTATGACCAAGACCACATCAACCAAGAGAAGTAGAAAAATATCTTCTTTCTCAAAAAAGAGTTTTGACTATAAAACCTTGAATTACTGGACTTGCTCAAGTAAATGGAAGAGAAAAAAACACCTTTGAAGATGAAGTCAGCCTTGATATATTTTACATAGAAAATTGGAGTTTTGGACTGGATGTAAAAATATTTTTAAAAACTTTTTGAATAATTCTTAACAGAAAATAATATGAAAAAATTACTTTTTTTACTGAGTTTTTTATTTATGATTCATACAAGTTTTGCGACTTGAGAAATTAATATTGATTATGAAACTTCTTCTATTGAAACAACTTTTGATTTACAAGCTGAAATAGAAAAATTAGTGATGACTGAAATTAATATCAATAACGAATATGCTGTTGATATTTCAAATATAAAAGAAAAACTTGAAAATCTCTACCCAGATAAATCATTTATTTTTGAATGGAATTTAAAATGAGCTTCAAGCCAAAATGGTCCAGTTTTTATGAGAGTTTTTAGTGAAAAATGAGAAAAAGAATTAGAACTTAATATTTTTGAAGTTACTGATGATGAATCAGAAGAAAATACTCAAAAAATCCTTTTCCATCATACTTATAATATTCTCGTATATGAAAAATCTTTCCTTTTAATTTATTCGGATGAAATTCTTTCGAGTGATATTAACAATTATATAGATTTTTCAAAAAGAGATGGAATTTTTATTGATACGATTTGACCTCTCAATAAAACTGATATAGAAATTTCAAGCATTGTAAATAATATCAAAGATTATAAACAAACGCTTTGATTTAAATCAGATTTTATTATTGTTTGGTGATCAAGAGATTTTGTATTTAATATCCTTTCAAATATTAATAAAGATGTTTCTATTAGTGGTGCTGCAGAAAAATATAATATTGTATGACTTTCTTCTTATAACTTAAGTATTTTATGAAGCTATCTTAAAAATTTTCTAGCAAATAAAACTTGGCTTGATAAAATTATTCTTCTTGGAGAAAATTCAAAATATTTAATTTTAAAACAAAATCAAATTTCTGATTTAATTACTGAATTAGATGCAAATCAACAAGATTTTTTAAATATAAATCTCACTCAAAATGATGTAAAAAATATTTTCTTTCTCTCAAAATTTATTAACAATCTTTCAAATGTTTGATATTCAACCAATAGTATTTATATTTTTCTTTTAATCCCAATTATTCTTACTATTATTATCATTTTTAAACATTTTATCTGACTTTCACCTATTTGAATCGTAATTCCTCTTTTTATCACTCTATTATTTTTCAAACTTGGTTTTTTCTTAACTTTAGGATTGATTATTTTTTATGTAATTCTAAATCTTGTTTTATCAGTTATTACCGATAGATATAATCTCCTTTATGCGCCAAGAATGGTATTTCTTATAACAATAAACATTATTTTATTTATTTGAATGATAAATATTTTATATGGATTAAATGTCATTTCTCTGAATGTATCTGATATTTTATTTTTCATAATTTTTATTCTTTTAAGTGAAAAAATGATTAGTATTATCACTTCTAAAGATTTATGAGAATATAAAGAAAGTTTTTTCTATACGATTTTAGTAGCAATTTTTGCTTTTGGAATATTTAATATTACTGGTATAAAAGTATTTCTTCTTTCATATCCAGAAGTAATTTTATTCTTAATTCCAGTGAACTTTTTGATTTGAAAATTTAGCTGACTCAGAATTACAGAATATTTTAGATTTAAAGAAATTATTAAAAGCGTTGAAGAAGAATAAAAAATCCCTTAAAGGGATTTTTTTAATATAATTGTGAAAATAAATAAATACTTAAAATGAGTAAAATCACACTTGAAAACATACTTGAATATTGAGAAAATAATTTTATTTTTTCAAATATTTTTTTTCTTAAAATAAAAGTAAAGATTAATATTGAAACTAAACATAAAAATATTCAAACTCAAAGTGCAAAAATCATCGGAACGATAAGTGTTAAATTTCCAGTAGAAAATAAAAGTAAAAATATACTCCATCAAAATGTACACGGGGCTAATCCTGCTACAAATCACAAAAGTATTGAACCTTTAATATCTCTCTTTGAATCGTGTGAACATTTTTCTTGAACTGGATTTTTTAATTCTCTATAAGAACGATATATTAAAAAAACACTAAAAACCAATAAAATTACCAATGAAACTCTCTGAATATACAACATATAATTTGATACATCATAAAAGTTAAAAATCACTTTTGTTACTAAAAATAGCACCACAATATCAAGTACATGCGTAATAGTAAAAATTGCTGCATACAAAAGTCCGTCAAAAAAATTTTTATTTTTATCTAAAATATAAGAAATCAATAAACTTTTTGAATGTCCAGGTCCAAGTGCATGAATATATCAAAGTCCAACAACAATAATTAACACATAAAATAAACTTTCATTTGAAATATTATTAATATAATGCGAAATTTTTTTCATAGTTGCGACAAAATACTCATTTCAAAATCAAGAAGATAACAATCCAGTATCTTTAGAAATTTTTGTAGATGTTGAAATTTCTTTTTCACAATCCTCTTGTGTTTTAATATTTTCTTTTGCTTTTTTTAAAATTTCGCCAGGAATTTCAGTTCTTGGTTGTTGATTTGGTCAAAAATTTTTATCAAGTGGATTCCATGAATCAAATATTTCTTCATAATCTGTATAAAAATCTCCATCTGTATCTATATTAAATGGATTTGTTTTATGAATCAGTTCTTGTTCATCAGATAAACCATCTCCATCGCTATCAATGACACATCTAAATTTTTCGTCATTTAAATTGAATTCATAATTTTGAATTTTTGAAGTTAAAACAAGAGTTTCAAATGGAGTTGAAAGATTGGTATTTAAATTATAAAAAGTCATTTGATTGGTTTGTAGAGGAAAATTATCAAAAAAACTTACATTTATTTTTCATTCAGAAATATCTTTTTCACACTCGAAACTATAATTTATCTCTATTCCTGTTGATAAAATTTGATATTCTTCTGATTCTAATACATCAAATTTTACCAATTTACACATATTTTCAGGAAAAGAAAGCAATATATTCTCCTCAACATAATTTTTTATAATATCTTCATGATTATAATATTCATACACTGATTTAAATTCAACATTTTTTGAATGCAACAAATATTCAATTTCATAACTATGAAAATAGGTCGTAATATTTAAAAAATTTTTATTAAAACTCAAAAAACTTGAAGAAATATCAAGAGGATGAGCAAAACTGATTTGAAATCAAAAAAAGAACATTAAAAAAAGTACAATTTTTTTCATAATTATTTATTACTATTATTTGTGAATATTATATAAACAATACTTAAAAATAAAAGTTTGTTTTTTTATAAAAAGTATTAATATACTCTCAAATTATATTTTAAGAATAAAAAAATGCTGTATATCGTTTCTACACCTATTTGAAATCTCGAGGATATCACATTCAGAGCAGTCAGAATTTTAAAAGAAGTTGATGGTATTGCTTGTGAAGATACTCGTACATCCTCTACTCTTTTACATCATTATGATATTAAAAAACCACTTATTAGTTTTCATTCACACTCAGGAGTAATGAAAATAGACAAAATTATTCAAGATTTAAAAGATGGAAAAAATATTGCTCTTATCTCAGATGCTGGGACACCAGGAATTTCTGATCCCTGATATGCACTGATAAAAGAAGCATTAGTAAATGATATTGATGTAGTTCCAATTCCTTGAGTAACTGCATGTATTACAGCTCTTTCAGCAAGTGGAATGCCATCAAATCACTTTCTTTATTTATGATTTCTCCCAATCAAAAAAGGAAGACAAACCTTACTCAAAAAACTCCAAACAAAAGAAGAAACCGTAGTAATTTATGAATCTGTTCATAGAATTTTAAAAACATTAGAAGATTTTCAAGAATACTTTGGTGCTGAAACTCAAATAGTTGTTGCCAGAGAACTCACAAAAAAATTTGAAGAATTTCAAAGAGGTTCTATTGAAGAAGTAAGAGAATATTTTGAAAAAAATAAAGATAAAGTAAAATGAGAATTTGTAATTATTTTTTAATATGACTTTAGGAAATATCAAAGATTTACTTTTAAAATCTTTAAATAAAACAGGAAAACAAAATCAAATTATATCATCTCTCATTTATAAAAGTATTATAAATGATTTTTTTGAAATAAAAAAAATAGATATAACTCCTTTTGTTATATCTATTAAATTAAATGAAAATATTATTTTTATTAAAACAAATAAACCTATTGTAAATGCAGAATTAATACATATGCAAGATATTTTACTAAAAAATATCAATTCAAAACTTTCAAATATTTGAATACAAATCCAAAATCTACAAATTATTGTAAAATAATTATTTTATTTCTTCAAAAACAACTTTATATGTTTTTCCATCAATAATGACAGTATTTGAAGTAGAATTTTTATATTCTAAAACATTTGTTTTATAATTTGCGGTTGTATTTGATAAAAATCAAGCCAAAAAAATCATAGTTCCAATCAATCCAACAACTATTGTTGAATCTTCTATCTTTTTATCAAAAAAATCATAATAAAATTTTAAAAATCATCTCTTCATGAGCAAAAAAGTATAATTTAAAGTATTAGCATTATTAAAACATACTTTTTTATAAAATGCAAATATTTTTGTACGCTTACGAAATCCAACGAATTCTTTCTCATTCTGAATAATCACTCAATAATTCTACAGGAAAAATTTTATTTTGTACTGTATCTTTATAATCAATTAATTGAGAAAGTGTTTCTTGTGTTAATTCTGAAAATGAAGAAAAATTCGGAAGCATCACGTGACATAATTTCGTTTGAGATTGATTTAATGCAACATTTACTTCTTGTTTTATAGTCGTTTCTTGTAATTTTTTCAATTGTTCAAATGCACTTCAAAGTTTTTCTAATGCTTGTGTATGTTGCGCAAACAAGTCACTTAATTTTTTTAATTCACTTTCAGTAACTTGAAAATCTTTTACTCTTGTTATATACCATTCTAATCCTTCTTCTAATTTTCTTTTTTCACTATCAGTAATTGGTTGATTTACACGTTGTTTATTTCTAATATTAATTATTTCAAGTACCCTTTGGTCCTCTTTAATTTGTAATTTTTTTTGTTGGAGAAATTCTATTTTATTAGAAATTTTTGTTGCATTTTCTGTGATTGACTGTATTTGTAAAGCAACTTTTTCTGATTCAGCTTTATATTCTCTTTGTTTAATAATCAAAATAATATTTCAAGATTGTTTGAGTGACACCAGAGATTTTATTGATGTTTTTTCACTACAAATAATAATACTATTTTTTACTTCATCTATATCGATATTTTCTCAGATTACAATAGATGATGTCAAAGATTTTACACGAATATTTTTTCCAATTAAAATAGATGATTCTACTCAGGTTGCATCTACATTTCCATGTTGAGCTTGAATAATAGCATTTGAAAGAACTTTTCCATTAATAGTAATATCTCAACTTTGTGAAACAACTTGACCATTTTGTGAATATTGACCAATTTTTATAGATTGTTTCCCCGCAGTTCCTAAAATATTTCCTATAATTTTTATATTCCCCGCTACATAGATACTTCCTGAAACATCTCATATACAAGTAAGATTTTCTGCTTTTACCCAATAATCATGTTTTATTTCTCATTGAATAGAAACATCTCACTTTGCTTCTATATTTCATGTTCTTGGTCAAATAGTTCCTAATTTTATTTCTTTCGTAACTGCAACTGGTCATTTGATTTGATCTTTAGAAACTTTTACTTTTATACCTTCTGTTTCTCAATATTCTTTACTATCATACTGTCATATAACTGGTTGTACATATCATGATTGAGCCGAAACAATATACTCAATACCTTTTTCATTAATTAATACAACTCATTCTCCACATAAGTCTTTTAAATGAATATCTTTTGGTGGAATTGGATATGATTCAACTCAAGCAATATTCATCCCTTTTTTTCCTTCTACAAGATTCACTTTTTGATAGAGCCTTTGTCATTCTGGAATTTGAGGAAATACTCTTGCATAATCTTTCCAATCTATTTTTCATGTAACTGTTGTTTGAATTCCTAAATCTTGTCATAAAGGAATTAACGTTTGTAAATATGCATCTTTCCCCGGAACGATTGGAAGCGCTTCTGCAATTACCACTTTTTTATCTTTTGGTGCTTGAATAGCTTCTTTAATAGCTTCAATTTGAAATCAAAATCTCACTCCATGTATCCACATTCTTGCAATAAACTCATCTTTATTGAGATAATTTCTTATTTCAACCATTCTTCCTCACTCTCCTACTTCCTCATCAAATAAAGGATTAAATGTATATTCTGCTTGATCTTTATTTGTTCAAAAAATCATTGGTTTATGATATTTAGCTGCTCTTTCTGGTGAAATTGGTAAAATTTTATCACATAATTTTATTTGCTTTACTTCACTTTTTAAACTGGCTTGAAACTCTGATGGACTCAAAATAAGTTTTGAAAAAAGCTCATCATCGAGTCATTCAAAATAATAATTACTATTAAAAATACTATCAACATATAACTTAAATTTATCTCCGGTAAGAGATGAAATATCAATAAATACTCATCATTCCTTTATTTCTACCATAGAATCATATCATCAAAGCGTAATAAGATTTTGTACTTGTTGTGAAACACCAAAATCTGATGTTTTCTTTTGTGAATCTCATGATTCATTATTTCAACTTAAAATATCTACTGACATAAAAAATAAGATAAAATACTAAATGTACTTTATCTTATCATATTTTTAGAATAAACACAAATTTTTACCATCTTTTAAAACTCGGACATGCTTGAGTAATATCAATGACAGCAAATCCTGGATGTAAAATCGCTTCTTTTATAATTTCTTTGAGTTCAGCAAATTTTGAACTATCAGCTCTTTTTGCAAAACCACATCATGCATCAATTGCTAATTGAAGTGGATCAAATGGAGTAATAGTATTTCCTTCTGGAGTAGTTTTTGTACGAGCTCAAACTGGAGTTGTTGGTGATGCTTGTCATGTTGTAAGAGCATAATTTTCATTATTGAAAACTAAATACGTCATATTTAAATTTCTTTTACAACTATGAATAAAATGCCCCATTCATATTCCATATCCATCTCCATCTCATCACATAACTACAACCGTAAGTTCTGGTTTTGCTAATTTTATTCCAGTAGCAAAAGGAAGTGCTCTTCCATGAAGAGTTTCAGCTGCATAACCATCAACATATTGACTTGCTTTTCCTGCACAACCAACTCAAGAAACTACCACTCTATTATGAGATTCAATAGCTAATTCTTTAAATGCATTTTTAAGTGCCATAATAATGAGTGTATCTCAACATCCTGGACACCATTGTATATCTGTAAGTCAAGTTCTCATATTATTTTGAAATTAAAGTATTAAAGTCCTCAATATAAAAAGGAAATAAATCATATTTTCTTAAATGTGATATTTTCAATCCTGGTATGTATTTGAGTCCAAATTGATTTGAAATATAATTTTCAAGTTGCCCAGAATAATTATTTTCAATAAAAATTATTTCTTGTTTCTCCCTTAAAACTTCGTAAAGTCTTTCATCTAAAGGTTTTAAAAATTTGATAACGACAATTCCGTATTCTGGATTATTTTTAATAAATTCTTTTGCTGTTTGAAGAGTTGCAGAAAAAACAATTAACATTTTTTTTGCCTCTGGATTTAAAACTTCAAATCAAGAAATTCATTCTTTTTGAAAAAAATCTTGAAGTTTTTTCCATCTTTTTTCTGTCATCAATTTTTTATTTTCAGAATCTTCAGATGTTGCTCAAAATTCATCATGCTCATAACTTGACGCTATAAAATCTCATTTTGGTGTTCCAACCACTACTCTTGGTGAAATTCCACTTTGTGTAAATTCATATCTTTTGTAATCATCTGGTGGATTTTGTAAAATCTCTCCTCTATCTACTTTTACTTTTTCTAATTTTCAAATAGTTCCTGATAATTCTGAAAATTGTTTATCTAAAAGTAAAATAACAACTGATTGATATTTATCAGCTAAATTGAGTGATAATCCTGAAAAATAATACGCTTCTTCTAATGAGCTTGGAGTTAAAACAATATGATCAAAATCTCAAAAAGTTGGATTTAAAGCAAAATTAATATCTCATGTTTCATGATATGTTGGAGTTCAAGTACTTGGTCAAGCTCTTTGAGACAATGCAACAACAATTCAAATTTCAGCTTGAATAGCAAAACTTAAAGCTTCTGTCATAAGTGCAAAACCTCATCAAGAAGTTCAAACCATTGATCTTGCTCAAGTAAATGAAGATCATAGCGCAGAATTAATAACTGCAATTTCATCTTCAGCTTGTAAATATGGAACTTTTTTCGATGCAATAATTTCTGTTAAAATAGTCGAAGCTGGAGTCATTGGATATGCAGAATAATATTCTAATTCAGCATCAACAGCTCAAGCAGAAACCATTTTATTTCCATAACTTACCACTTTTTTCTCTCAAATTTTTTCTATTTTATTTTTTGATGTTTCAAATGAAAGTCCTGCATATGCATTTTCAAATATTTTTATATTTGCATCAATAGTTGCTTGTCATTTACGAGCAAATATTTCTCATAAACATTCTTTAATAATTTCTGTTTCAATACCAAAATAATATGAAAATAATGCCAATAAATATGTGTTATCATATTTATCATTAATTTCAAGTGAAATCACTGAAATATTGTTTTCTTCAATATATTTTTTTGCTTTCTCTTTTAATTGTGAAGTGATTTTTTGATTACAAAAAACTACTCAATCTTTTTTGAGACTGAATATAGTTTTTTCTAATGATTCAGCATTAAATGCAAGTAATACATCACAATATTTTGTAAGATATGCTTCTGTATCTGAAACAAAAATATCAAAATAATTTACTCCTCATTTTATTCTTGATTCGTATTCAACATCAGTAATAATATTATATCACAAAATAGCAAAAATATTGGTAATGATATCTGAAGTTGAGTTAATTCAAAGTCCTGCTGGTCCGGTAACTCTTATATTTAAAAACATATTTTTATTGGTTAGTTTGAGTATTTTCAGGAAGAATAGCTCCTGAAAGTGTTACTCAAGAAGCACTTTCATCTAAAAGTCATCCTGATTGTGTATTTGATCCTGAAAAAGAATTTAAAAATTCTTGTAATTGATCAGGAGTAAGAGAACTTTCTGCATTTGGAGATGAAAAATAACTTTCATAAATTACTAAAACTCCTGTTGAAAGTATTGATCCAACGATTGCTATAAGTGCGATAATAGCAGCTACTTTTGCAGTAGTATTTTTTCTTGTCATAAATATAATTTAATAAAATAAAACTTATAGAAGTATATGAAAATAAATTTATTTTCAAATTTTTTAATTGTTTGTATAAATTCTTGTAATCTCTTTATTCATTTCTGTTTTAAATTTCAAAATATCAATTCTTCTTACTATTCTAAATTCTTTTCCTCAAAAAAGTGCTCAATCTTGTCATTTTCCATAATTATCTGCATCATAGAAAGTAATATACATATTTCTAAAAAAATGTTCTGTATCAGAAAAAACATATTCTGACCTTAAAACTCATACAATCTCTCTCAATGTTCCATTTATTTCAATTCTTGTTTTTAGCACTCATTTATTAATAGAAATATTGTATTGATTATTTGGATTTAATTCAACTCATACATCATCGTATTTCATATCCAAATATCAGTTGAGTACGCTAAAATCTCATTTATCTCAAAATAATTTATCTCTTTTAAAAAATGTAATGGTTCTATCTTCTGTTCTTTCTGTTTCTGGATTTTCTTCATAAATTTTTGAAGTTGTTTCTTGAGTATTAAAAAATGTATTTATAAAAAATCTTGGAAATTCATATTTATATTTTTCTTCTTCTGACACTTCTTCATATTTTAGAGCTAAATCTTGTTTCAAACTTTCTAATTCATATGAACCTGAGAGTTTTTGCCCATTTTTTACTATTTGGTCAATTCTATAAAATTCATTTGGATACAAAGAAAATGAAAATTTTTCTCCACTAATATAAATATTATCAACTTCATAATATTGATCTCCTATAATTTTATATGACATATTTGATATATCAACTCCTTGAAATTGAGATAAATATTGAACTAAAGTATCTTCATTAAGGGAAATGATTTGATTTTTTTCAAAAATTGTTTGAGCACTCAATAAATCACTTTTTGCTTTATCATATTTAATCAAATATTCTGGATGATTAGAAAGAGCTGAATAATATTCATTATATGTAATTTTATTTTTTGAATACAACATATTATAATTCATATTTTTCTCTGATAATACTGATTTATTTTTATTATAAAAATCTAAAATCATATTCATAATAGTATTGAGTTTCACAAGTTGTGTAGATACAAGTGGATTATTTGAATTTAAAATCAATAGTCCTCTTTTGTTAAGTTCTGTTTCAAAAAAGTTTTTTCTCATTTCATCAAGAAATTTATTCAAAATCATTTGATATTCTACTATTAATGTTTCTGTTCTTCCTGGATTTTTATAATAGGTAATAATATTTTTATTTATTCCAAGATAGATATTAATAATAGAAAAAAGATTATCTAAATTTCATGAGTCTGAGAAAGAAATATTATATAATAAAATATTTTTCAAAAAATAAGACAAGTAATCTAAACTTAAAATAATTTCTTGATTTTCCTCTAAAAGTAACTCACCATCTTTTAATTGAAGATTATTTTCTTCTAAAAAATGTTGCAAAAATATAAGTAAATTTTGTTGTAAATACTCTCCTGAATATGTTTTATTATCAACTAACGCATATATTTTATTGAGATAAAAAGATGATATTTGTGATTCAAAAACATTTTTTTCTCATTCAGAAAGAATAATATTTGATAATAAAATAGTGCTATTTATATAATCAATACTATTAACTTTTAAAAGGTTTTTATAATAAAATGTAAGTATTTGTTGAAAATCTGTATAATCTACTTCACTCACATTTTTAAGATTATTTAAATCAGAAATAATTTCATCTTTTATTTTTGTTCACGATGCTTGTGATATTTTTTGTGAAAAAAGTGTATTTAAATTTGATAAAATATTTTTTCTATAATACGCTGCTTTTTTTTCTTTATTAAAGAAGAAAGTAAAATATTTTTCAATATATCTCATTCAAAGAAGATTTTTATCTTTATATAACAATGCTGAAATATTTTTCATATTATATTTATCAAATTCAGTTGAAGAATATGACAAATAAAAGAATTTTTTAAAAAAAGTAAGTGCTGCCTGATCAATTGATGGATAAAGTTTTTCAAAAAATTTTTGATTTAAATCTTTATTATTACTTAAAAAACTTTCATTTACATAAAATATTTTTGAAACCGATTCAATTCTTAAAACATCTGCATTTTTTAAAAATTTATTTCTTACTGAATTAAATCCAAAAAACATATGTGGATACATTACCAATGAAGTCATAGATTCACTTGAGTTTAAAGCAAAGAGTTTAATATTTATGATCGAATCAAAAGAAAAAATCTTAATATCTGAACTTTCTCTTGTATCAACAAAAAATTTTCCTGGTGATGTTGGCTCTATAGAAAAATCTTTATTTTTAATAGTATAATGATACGAAATATCATATAAATCAAATACATATAATCATTCTCAAATATGGAAAGTAACATCTCTATTAGAAATTTCTTTTTTATAATCCTTTCACGAAAAAAATGCAGAATCAATATAATTTACTTGATCTATAAAAAATTTTCCTTCTTCAAAATCAGCTTCTCTAGTAGATTGAAGAGAAATATCAGAACCTGAATATATAAGTTCATTATATCAAACTGATATTTCTGGTATAGAAAAACCTGATGTTCCAGATGGAGTATTAAAATATGTAAGACTAAGAATAAAAAATAATCAAAAAACAGTTATAAGAGTAGAAATAATTATTTTTTGTATATCCATAACAAAAGTATTAAAAATAAATCTTGTTTTTATAATAATGAAAAAAAACATTATGTAAAACAAAAATACATTGATTATTTATGAAAATCATCTTCAAAAATATCTAAAAATTGTGTAATAATTTCACCATTTTTTAAAAGAATTCCAATTTCCCTATTTTTATCAATACTATATGAAGAAAAATTCACACTTCAAATATATAAATATTCATCATCTATTAAAATAGATTTAGCATGTATTTCAGGTTTATCAACTATATTTATAGAAATATTATTTTGTTGTAATTTTTCTACTTCATCTTGATTTGAAGATACTTTTTTAAAATCTGGAAAAATCATTTTTACTTCAATATTTTCTTTTTGTTTTTGCAGTAAAATATCCATCACAGAATTATCTGAAAAATTATGTGCATATATTTTTATAGATTTTTTGGCATTTTTTAAAAGATATTCTAATTTTATTCTCGATGAAAAAGGACTTAAAATAAGATTATTATGATATATATTTTTTTTAACTCCATCAAAATCATTTTGAAAAATTTCTCAAAAAGTTTTTTGTAATCATTCATTTTTTATAAACACAAAAAATTCTCTATTATATCTAAAAGTTGAATATGAATAATTCCCAGTTGAAAGAATGACTTCATCATCAACTATCATCATTTTTGAGTGATTGAGTGAATAATTTTCTGGATTTGAATACACAATAGAAATTCATGCTTTTTCTAATTCTTTAAAGGCTTGAGTATTTAAACTTGGAGCTTTGTATACATTTTTTTCAAGTATAACTTTGACATCAACTCATCTTTTATGAGCATCAATTAAAGCTTTTCTAATTCTTTTTTCAGTAAAAATATACACCTCTAAATACACTTTATTTTTAGATGAATCTATTTTTGAAACGAGTTCATCTAAAAGTTTTAAATCTGGAGTATTTTTGAGTGTAACTCATGAAAGATATTCAATATTTTCAAAAGAAAAATCTTGAGTTATATTTGTAATTTCTTGTTCATTTTTTTTATTTTCATGAAATTCTACATATTCATTTTGGCAAGAAAATAAAAACAAAAATAAAAACAAAATAAATATCCTTTTCATCACAATAAATAAAAAAATAAAGATAGATGTATTCTATCTTTATTTTTGTGTTCTCCAAACTATTTTGAAAATAATTTTGGTGGAGAAGTTTGTACTCTCGAATCA
>JAUCDK010000017.1:0-26070 GCA_034675265.1 Patescibacteria group bacterium | reverse complement strand
TAGTGAGTTTATTTCCATCTCTTGCATTTCCTGCATAATTCTTAAAAGAGATAAAAGCGATAGTAGCTAAAATTGCTAATATTGTTATTACTATTATGAGTTCTACGAGTGTAAAAGCATTTGTTTTAGAAGAAAGTTTTTTTATTTTTTGTATTGTCATATATGAAAGATTATGAAATAAATACTTCAAAAGTATAGCATATATAATCATATTTGCAAGTTTTCCCCCTCTTTTGATATCAAAAAAAGAGAACATTCGCCCTCTTTTTTATTTGTAATTTTTTTAATATTCTCCTAGTTCTAAATCAAGAATCTTTTCTTCTCCAGTTGGTTTTAGGATTTTTACTTGAATATTATCTCCAGGGATTTTATTTTGTATTATAGATGATATAGGATTTTCAAGAGTAATTTTTGTTTCATCAATTTCTAAAATAATATCTCCAGCTTCAATTCCAGCTTTTTCTGCAATGCTTCCTGTTAAAATACTTCCATTTTCATTTGGAATATATGCACCATAATCAATATTTAATGCTAATTCTTGAATTAAATTATCATTTACAGGAATATAATTAATTCAAATAAGAGGTCTTTTTATTTCTCAATATTTTTCTATTGAACTCAAGATATAGGCAATTCTTTTTTTACTTAAAGGAATAGAAAAACCAACTCCTTGTCCATTTCCAGCAATGGCTGTATTAATTCAAACTATTTCTCCATTGAGATTGAGAAGTGGTCAACCACTATTTCCTGGATTAATAGCCGTATCGGTTTGTAATAATCAAGTTAATTTTTGTGAAACAATTGATTGACCTGAAGCTTCAATAGATCTATTTTTCCCACTTATTACTCAAAATGACACAGAATTTTGAAATTCTCAAAGTGCATTTCCAATAGCTATTGCAAATTGTCAGATATTTATGTGTTTTTCGTCTTCAATAATATCAAGAACTTTAAATTCTCTATCAGGATTTTCTATTTTTATGATGGCAAAATCAGTAAGTGGATCCAGAGCAACGACAGAAGCATCGTATTCTTTTCCTTCATTGGTAATAACAGTATATTTTGCAGAAGTATCCGAAACTACGTGTTTATTGGTCATAATAGTTCCATCTTTTGCAACAAAAAATCAGCTTCCTCCTCATACTTGTCTTTCTACACTTCCAACTTTTTCTTGGAAAAATCCCCAAGGGTCTCTTCTATATAAATCAATATCTTTTTTGATAATAATGTTTACAACACTTGGTCAAACATCTTGTACCAGATTAGTGATTTCACTTTGTAAATCAGTTATAGTTACTGTTTTTCCATCTTTTATAATTTCTTTTGTAATAGTATTTGTTCTTACATTATTGAGTTCAGGGCTGACATAGTAAAGAAAAATATAACTTCCAATTACTCATGAGATTACACTTGAAAAAACAATCAAGGTTATTAAAATTTTTGTTTTCATATTAAAGTTGTTAAAAAAATATTTTTCATATAATATTTAAAAATTAAATTTTTTCAATTTTTTGAAGATACACTCTTAATTAATTCTTACTTTACATATGCAAATTATAAATTTTCTTACTCATGAAACAGAGACTATAGAACTCTTAAAATCCGAAATACAAAATTTTTTAAATCAAGATACTTTAATTATAAATGATACCAGATGAATGATAATTCCATCGGTACTTCCTTTTATTGAATTTGTTTGAGGATATGATCAAAGAGTTTTATCAATACTTCAAAATACAAATGTGATTTTTAGTAAACCTTTTTCAAAAGAAATAGAAACATATTATAACTCATTTTGACTTGCAAAAGATGTAAATGTGATGTTGATAGAAAATAAAAAAGAAATCACACTCGCAAAAAATATTTCTCAAAATGAAATATTTAGACAAGAAATTAAGACAAAAAAATTTAAAAAAATTGTTCCATTTTTTGTGAATGAAGATATGGATGAACTTTCACAAATATTAGAAATTCCTTTAAGTGTTTCAAAAGAAGTTTTTACGAAAGCAAATGATAAATTGCTTTTAAAGAAATTTTTACAAGTATCAAATTTACCAACAATTGAGTGAGTTTTTACTTCTGACAGAGAAGTATTACAAGAATATTTTTCAAAAAAAGAAAGATTTTTATTTAAAGATCCACTTTGAGTTTCATGATATGGTTTTTGGGATAATAGCGAAAATTCTTTGGAGGAACTTTTAGAAAATTACGGAGAAAAAGAGCTTATTATTGAAAAATTTATTCAAAAGGAATCTTCTCCATCAGTACAATTTTTTATTAGTGAAGATAAAAAATCAGGAATTATTTTTTGAATTACTGATCAGATTTTAGAAAACGGAAAAGTATATTTAGGAAATAAATCACCATCAATATATGTAGGGAATTCTATATGAGAAAAATTGGTCGCTCAAAGTGAGAAAATAATTGAATATATTGCAAAAATATGATACACTGGATTTTGAGGAATTGATTTTATAGTTGATATAAATGGAGAAATTTATGCAACAGAAGTAAATGCTAGATTTACTTGAGCAACATATCCAGCAGTAACTTCTTTATTAATCAAATCAACTCTGTTTGCTTCGTGGGATTTTTATAATTATGAATGAGAAAAAGAAAATATAAAGGACTATTTAGAAAAAAAATCAATTTTAAATAAGGACGAAATTTGAATTTTTCCACTTGGAATATCAGGATTAGAAACATTTTGAAAAGCAAATATATTAAAATTTAATTAAATTTTATGAATAAAGCGAAAGTTGCTATATTATCATCTGTAAAACCATGAATTTTTGCATGACTTGCAGAGGATGAAAGATTTACTTTTGAAGAGAGACAAAAAGCTCTTATGAATGAGCTTGATGTTTGGAAAAGTACAATTGAACTTGATTATCTGAAACAAAATACTATTTTTGAAGTAGTAAATGTATTGGAATGACTTCCAGCAAAATGAAATTATGATGGTTATATTTTGTGATGATCTCCAAGTATGGTAACAGAAAGAGCTCCTTGGATGCTTGATTTGGAAAAATTTATTCATGAAGAAATTAATGCCGGGAAATCAACAATTTGATTTTGCTTTTGACATCAAATTCTAGCTTCTGCATTTGGTGGAAAAGTAGAAAATGCACCATCAAGAAAAATAGGAAAATGAAATGTATTTTTAAATACTCAAGGACAGGGAGATAAACTTTTTTCTCAAATGGACAAAAATTTTGAATCAATCTGGTCTCATAAACAATATGTTTCAAATCCTTGAGAAGCTGAAGTGTTAGGAAATAATAAACATACACCAAACCAAATAATTCGTTTATGAGAAAATGCTTGGGGATGTCAATTTCATTCAGAATTTTCTAAAGAATTTACAAGCTTTTTAGTAAAATTAATGAAAGAAAGTATTTCAGGAGAATGACAAAATACTGATCAAATTTTACAAGAATTATCTCAAATGCAAGGAAATGAAAGTTCAAAAATAATTACATTGTTTATTCAAAATATATTAAAAAGCTAAGAATATTTTCTTAGCTTTTTTCATATGATATAATTAAATCTGTGCAATCAGTCCAGCAATATCTTTTATTTTTATAAGATTTATTTTTTTATCAACTTGTATATCAATATCAGGAATTACAATATTTTCAAATCCAAGTTTTATAGCCTCTTTTACCCTTTTTTCAATTCAAAAACAATTTTTAATTCTTCCTGTTAAAGAAATTTCTCAAATAAAAACAGTATTTCTCGGAATAGGTTTTCCAAGTTTTGATGAAATAATAGATGCTCAAATACTCATATCAATCCCAGGTTCATCCACTTTTATTCATCTTACAATATTTACATACACATCATAACTATCAAGATTTACTTTTGAATATTTTCATAAAACTGCCAAAATTAAATCTAGTTTTCAGTTTCCTATTCCTCTTGTACTTCTTTTTGGATATCAAAATTTTGTGTATGTTGTTAAACTTTCTATTTCTACAACAAGTGCACGATTTCATTCCATAGTAATACTCAAACTGGAACCAGAAGTTTTATCATCATTTTCGCTAGAAATAAATTCAAGTCCAGGATTTTTAATATCTTCTAATCCATTTCCAGTCATCTTAAAAAGTGCAATTTCTCAAGTAGAACCAAATCTGTTTTTTAAACTTCTTAAAATTCTTACTTCCTCATATCTTTCTCCTTCAAAAAATAAAACAGTATCAACTAAATGTTCCAAAGTTTTTGGTCCTGCAAGATTTCCATCTTTATTTACATGTCAAATAATTACAATGGTTGTGTTAGTAGATTTCCCAAAATCAACCATTTTTTCAGCAACTTCTTTTACTTGTGAAATACTTCCAGCTGTTCCTGATGCATTTTCTGAAGTAATTACAGAAATAGAGTCAAGCACAATAATTTCTGCTTTTGTATTTTTTAAAGTTTCTAGAATATTTTCTAAATTATTTTCACATAAAAGAGAAATATTGTCAGAAGTAATACTCAGTCTTTCAGCTCTTCCAAAGATTTGATTTTCATTCTCTTCTCATGAAATATAGATAATACTTTTATCTACTAATTTTGTGAGCTGTAAGGCAAGAGTTGATTTTCAAATTCCAGGTTCTCCAGAAAGTAAAATAATACTTCCAGGAGTAATTCATCCTCATAAAAGATTATTTAATTCTTGAGAATGAGTTGGAATTTTTTCTTCATTTTTTGAGGAAATATTTGAAAGTTTTGTGAGTTCTTTTTTTATTCAAGAAAGAGAACCTTTCGCTTTACTTTCTCTAAATTCTTGCAAAGTATTCCATTCTTTACAAAAACTACATTGTCCAGTCCATTTGAGACTTTCATTTCCACAATTATTACAAATATACATAATGCAAATTTTAGCATATAAAATTTATAAGCATTGTATAGAAAAATGAAAAAAAGAAAAACAATAGTAAAAAATTGCATTTTATATTAAATTATGATTTAATATATATGTTTAATTTAAATTATAGATTTTATGGATAGGGATATTAAAGAAAAGTATATTTATGAGATTATTATTAATTTTGTAAATTTAGAAAAATATTCTGGAAATACATCAGCACATATTGATGATTTTAAGGATGTTGCCAATGATTTAGTAAAGCTTTCTGATGAAGAGTTAGAAAAACTCTACAAAAAGATAATGGATATTTATTTAGAAACATATAAAAAAATGTCTTCTACTGTGTGAAATATTAAAAAACAACTCAACACTGAATTAGAAAAATCAGAAAAAGAAGATGAAGAAAATATTTTAAAAAATTTTAATTTTTAATTTAATAACTATGGGAAATTTAGATGGAATGAAGCAAGTGGAGCAAATTTGTACCAGTTCAGAGACAAAAAATCTTACTCCTTTATCTGATCAAGTAGGGAATTCAAGATGAGATTTTGATAAAAAGCTCAAAGAAGTGAGCTCTCTTACAAATTATTTATCAGGGAAAAAACCTTTAAATACACAAGAATTAGAAACGAGTTTGAATGGAGTTTTAAAAAAAATGATTCCAGAAATTCAAAAAGATGCAAATAGTGGTTGTGTATCTTCTGCAAAAGCTATACAAGAAGCAACGGCACATTTAAACAATCAAGAAACTATTAATAAATATGCAGCAAATAATAAAATCACTTCAGAATCTTCAGTAGCATGATTATGAAATATTTCAAAATATGCATCTGGGGCAAATTTAGATAAAAGAATGGAAGCTGCTTGACTCAAATAATAATACAACAAATATGGCAGAAAAAATGAAAAAAAATGAACCATTGCACCCAATTACTTGTGAGCTCGCCGTTTGAATTCATGAGCATTTGAGGGCGACTACTTTTATTTCTACCAAAGAATTATCAAAATTAAAAACCTGTCATAATTTAGATAAACTTCAACAATATTTTGAATTAGAAACAGAAATATTAGAAATTATTTTTTTAGAAAATCCAAAATTAAAACATAAAAAATCCTTTGTAAAAGATATCGAATTAGATATGAAAAATTATGATATTATTTCGCTTATCGAAGAATATGTTTCTATTGAATATATTAGAAATCAAGTAGATGGATTTGAGAATCAAGATGTGAAAAAAATAAGACTTTTTATTTCAAAAGATGAAAAAGGAAAATTTTATATTTCAGATATTGAGATAATAAAGCAATAATTTAAATTTGATTTTTTAAAGTTTTGCATATAATTGCAAAGCTTTGTTTATGCCTCGATGGTGGAATTGGTAGACACGCGGGACTCAAAATCCCGTTTCGCGAGAAGTGCGAGTTCGATTCTCGCTCGGGGCACCAAACCAAAAATTATTATTTTGCATAATATTTTTGCCCAGGTGGTGGAATTGGTAGACACGTACGCTTGAGGTGCGTATGCAGAAATGTGTGTGGGTTCGAGTCCCATCTTGGGCACCAAAATATTCATAAGTAAGTATTTGTAAAAATAAATATTTACTTATGAATATTTTTTTTTGTAAAAAATTTTGACTTTTCTTTGTAATTCCTATACTTGACATCTTATATTTTAATACTAATAATATGAGGTCATACATAAAAGATTATATATCGTCAGGAACTCATAAAGATGGAATGATTCGAATAGAATATCATCCGTTAGCTTTAAATCAAGCAAGAAATTTATCTAAATATGGTATTAATGACCAAGCAGTGAGTAGAAGATTTGAAGAAGGAATTAGTATTGATGGAATAGAATCACTGGATTTGGATGATGCTATTTGGGTAGAAAAAAATAAAAAATGATACAGTGTATTTGTACATATTAGTGATGTAACAGAAGCTGTTCCTGCTTATACTCCACTTGATGTTGAAGCTTTAAAAAGAACCACGAGTGTTTATAGATGAGAAGGAGTTATAAATATGTTTCCACCAATTTTATCTCAAAATTTATTATCATTAAATGAAAATTGAGAAAAACTTACTTTAAGTATAAGAGTTGATTTGGATGATAATGCTGAAATTATTGATTTTGAAGTGTATGAATCTCTTTTTAAAAATAGACTCAGATATAGTTATGAGACTTTTATAGATGATTTTTTAAATCCAGATTCAAAAAATCATAGTGCATTACAACTTATGTATGAAATTGCACAAAAAAGAAAATCAGTAAGAAAAAGAGAATGAGCTGATATGAGTTTCCAAGATGCAGATAGACAATTATACATTGGGCAGCATGAAGAGAAAGTATTTTCAACTTCTAAAAAAATTCCTTCATCAATTATTGAAGAATTTATGATTTTGGCAAATATAGCATCAGCAAGTTTATGCGTAAAACAATGATATAATTCTGTTTTTAGATGTCATAATTCTGTAAATGAAAAAGCATATTATAGCAATCAAGTATGATTTCACTCATGACTTGCGTTAGAAAATTATTCACATTTTACTTCACCTATCAGAAGATATGCAGATATGGTTTTACATAGAGTACTCAAATTAGTTCATTTAAGAAAAGAATCAGCACCATATAGTTCTTGAGAAATTAGTGAAATTACAGATCATATTAATGTTTCAAAAACAATTATTGATATTCTTTGAAGAGATACAGATAGGGAATTAAAATGACATAAAATAGTAACTAAACTTAAATCACAGCGAGGAGCAGATACATTAACTACTTCTGATTTTACTCAAAATATTAGAGATACCATTTCTGCTGGAAAAAAGATTCCGAAAGTAATTATGGAGGAGATAATTCACGATTTACAAAATGGAGAAAAATGACAATGGGCATGGGCAATTTGACTTTTTTTGATTTCAAAAAATGAAGAAATTAAAGAAATTTTAAGAAAAGTTTTACTAGAAGAAAAAAAGTTTAACCCTAAAGCAATATTTTCTCTTCTCAATAATACAAAAATACTCAATACAGAAGAAGAATATTTATTTTCAATAGAAGAAAAAACAGACGGAAATAAATTTACTATTCAGGTGCAATTTCAGTGAAAACTTTTATTTTCAACATCAATAAATTTTTGAAAAATAGATCCAAGTGACGCAAGAAAAAATCTTAGAAATAAAGTTATTGATAAAATTATTGTGCATTTTTGTGGAAAATAATTTGACTAATAATAGAAAATACTTATAAAGATAACTTATTTTTTAATTTTTGTTATATGGTGGAAAAAGTATGAACAGATATGTGAGTTCTTTCAGAATGAAGAGAACTTCAAGTACTATGAGCAAAAACAAAAGTATCGTATTTTAGAGAAAAATATGCTTGAAAAATACATGATACTTTAGCGATAGAAACAAATCATCCATTTTTATCTGAATTAAAAAAAGGATTTGATAAAGAAGTTATTTCTCAAGATAAAGCAAAAGATGCATTATCTCAAGCTGTTTTAGATAGTATTCTAAGATTATGAAATCCAAAATGACCACTTGGTGTATTTTTCTTTCATTGACCAACTTGAGTTTGAAAAACAGAAATGGTAAAAGCTTTGGCAGAAATTATGTTTTGAGATTCAGGAGCATTTATCAAAGTAAATTGTGAAAACTTCTCTGATAGATATACAGGATCAAATCTTTTTTGAGCTCCTAAATGATATATTTGATATGATGAAGAACCATATTTTACAAATAAAAAAGTTACTGCAGCGTATGATAATGCAAAAACAGCAAAAAAATTAAACCCGATGCTTTCAGAGCTTCCTTGGTTTAATATTGTACTATTTGATGAAGTTGAAAAAGCACATCCTCAAGTTATTCAGCAATTACTTGGAATGCTTGATGAATGAAAAGTTCAAACTTCAAAGTGAGAAGTAGTAAATTTTCAAAATTCTATTATTATTTTAACTTCAAATATAGGACAAGCAAAAATTGCTGATGAAAAAAGTAAAAATTCTATCTGATTCACACAAAAGAAAATAGAACAATGAGATATAGAGAAAATATTTAAGGCATCATTGAAAGAAATATTTCAACCAGAATTTATAGGAAGAATACATTCATTTATAGAATTTGAAGAATTATCAAAAGATGACTGCATACAAATTATAGATGTTCAAGTAAATAAATTTAATGAATATTTATTGAAATATTATGCTGAATCTCATATTCAATTCGAACTCTCTCCAAGTGTGTATGAATATGTGCTTAAAAAATGATTTTCTAAAGAAAAATGAGCCAGAGAATTAGTACGTACTTTTAATACCTCTGTAAAAAGATATTTAACAAGATTATTACACTCAAATTGATTTAAAAAATATTATGATTATAGATGAGAAGTTTTAATTGGTGTTGATATAGATGACCAAGATGAACTCAAATTTGAAATGATTTTAAATCCTAAAGATACAGATTCTAAAAATATGGTAATTAAAGAAATCATTCCAGAAAATTGAGAAATATCTCTTGAAAGATTACATCAAATTTATGCAACAATGTCAGCTTATATAGAACTTCATTATTTGAGTATAGACGATGATGAAATTGACTTAAAAGATGAATTAACAATGTATGCGGATAGACTAAAACAATTTGGTTTAAATCAAAAAGATATTGTATCCCTTAAGCACAATGCATTTTTGGCATGATTGAGAGATTTATCTTTTTTACAAGACTTTCAAGAAATCGTAATTGAGGAGGATGAAAATTTATTTGCTCCTTATGAACCAAGAACGATATTAAAATTGGTTGAACATAATGTAAGTATTGTGTACAATCAAAATCCTAATTCTTCAAAGAAAAGATTTATTGTTCAAACTATGAAATGAGTAGTAAATGTAGTAGAAAAAATTATGAGATTAGATGAACTTTCATCAAAACAAACAGCACAAATACTTATTTATATAAGAAAAATTTTACTAGAAAAATATTGAATTCATAACGTTTAAAAAATAAAGAGTTTCAAACTCTTTATTTTTTGCTATTTTTACATTTTTTCGTACAATAAAAGATATTATTATTAATAGAAAAAAATTGAAAAAAGTATCACAAGATAATTATAGATGAAGAAAAAAATCTTCAGAAAAAAAAGCATATGAGCCTAAGGTTTCGCAAAAAAAAGCATATTCTCCAAAAAATTCAAATAATAAATCAAGATATAAAAATTATTCAAATAAACCAACTGATTATTCAAATCTTGAAAAAATAGTTTGAAAATATTCATCAAGTAAAAATAATGATTTTTGATTTGTAGATGTAGAATGACAAGAAAAAGGATATTTTGTATACCCAAAAAATTTAAATGGAGCACTAGATTGAGATGAAGTAGAAGCAGTTTTACAAACATTTAATCGTAGAAAAGAAGCTATTATTACAAAAGTTTTAAAAAGAGCTGAAAGAGTTCTTGTTTGAAGTATAGAATTTGTAAAAGATTTTGCATTTGTCATTTTGGATAATCCAGCTTTTAAAAATGATGTTCATATTTCAAATAAAAAATTAGCAAAATATAAAGGACAACTTAAAAAATGAGATAAAGTTGCAATAAAAATTACTGATTGGTCAGGAAAAAATCCTGAATGAAGTATTATTGAAATATTAGGAGATAAAGAAAAAAGATGAGTTGATATTTTGTCAATTGCTTTAGAATGATGAGCAAGAATTAAGTTTTGAGAAATGATTTTAAAAGAAGCAGAATCGCTTATTTTTGAAGAACAACCTGAAAGAATTGATTTAACTAAAAAACTTATTTTTACCATCGATGGAGATGACGCAAAAGATTTAGATGATGCGATTTTAGTTGAGAAAAAAGATAAAAATTATAAACTTATTGTTTCTATTGCAGATGTTGCAGAATATGTACAAGAGGGAAGTGCTCTTGATAGAGAAGCTTTGAAAAGATGAAATTCTATTTATTTAGTTGATAGAGTTATTCCAATGCTTCCAGAAAAACTTTCAAATGATTTATGTAGTTTGAATCCAAATACAAAAAAACTCACACTTTCTTGTGAAATTCTTCTGGATGAAGAAGCAAATATTGTATCAAAAAAAGTGTATGAAAGCGTAATTGAATCAAAATTTCGTTTAACATATAGGGAGGTTCAAGAAATGTTGGAATGAAAATTATTTCTTTGAGATGAACTAAAATTTTGATGAAAAATTACAAAAGAGCTTTTAGATGCAGTACAAATTTCATTAGAATTGAAAGAAAAAATTACGAGTAAAAAACAAAAAGCTTGAATTTTAAATTTTGATTTTCCAGAAACAAAATTTGTTTTAGATACTGATGGACATCCATTAGAAATCAAAAAATATGAAAGATATGAAAGTATGAAAATCATTGAAGAGTTTATGATTTTGGCAAATGAAAGTGTTTGAGAATTATTTCAAAAAATCCCATTTCTTTATAGAATTCATGAAATTCCAAATGAAGATGATGTAGAAAAATTAAGAAGTACACTTCAAATTTTTGGTTTTAAACTTCCTTATAAAGCAATGACTCCAAAAATTGTTGCACAAATTTTAAAAGATATTGAAGGAAATAAAAAAGAAAAATTATTGCAAAAATTGATTTTAAGAAGTTTAGAAAAAGCTGTATATTCTCCAGAAAATGAATGACATTTTTGACTTAATTTAGAGTTTTATTCACATTTTACTTCTCCAATTCGTAGATATCCAGATTTACAAATTCATAGAATTATTAAGGAAAAATTACATAAAAAACTTTCAAATACAAGAACAGAGCATTATGCAAATATTTTAAAATCTGTTTCCAAACATACTTCTGATACAGAAAGAGCTGCTGAAAAACTTGAATATGCAGTAAAAGATTTGATGATTTGTAAATATTATGAAGATAAAATTGGACAAGAATTTCAGTGAGTAGTTTCATGAACGATTGCTTCGGGAATGTTTATAGAACTTGAAAATACAGCAGAATGATTCATTTCTATAGAACAAGTTTGAAGTGTTTTAGGATATAAAAAATCAGAATTTCTTCCGGATGATATGAAATTTGAATTTACAAAAGATGTATTTTTACAAGTTTGAGATACAGTAAAAATTAAAATTTCTAGTATAGAAATGGAAAAAAGGAGATTAAATTTTGATTTTGTTGAAAAAATTATAAAATAAAAAAAAATATTTTTAACTACATAGGTATATGGTCGCATTTAAAAAAATATGAAAACTTCTTGGAAATAAATATTTTCTTCAAAAATTAATTGCATATTTGTTATTAATAGGAGTTTTTTATGCATTACAGCATTTCTTGCTTGTATTATTTTTAACATTTATATTTTCATATTTATTTCTGACTTTTTGAACTTTTTTAAAGGAAAAATGAGATCAATTTTTCAAAAATATTTTAAGAAACAAAGAGACTCGTGAGTTTTTTCAAAACTTTTTTTCACTTAATATTATTATTATATTTTTGTATCTTGTATTTACTTGAACGATATTTTTTGCGCTTTCAGATCTTCTCCCGCAATTAACTCGTGAATTAAGAGAATTACCTAATTATATTCCTGGACTCAAAGAACCAATTATGATGGTAACTTCTAAATTAGAAGAAATAAAAAATATTAATTCTCAAATTTGATGAAATATTTCAGAAATTTTTACCAAACAAGATATTGATTTGATTTTACAAGTATTTTATAAAATAAAAGCTTTTTGAGCTGTTTTCTTGAAAGTAGTGATGGCATTGATATTGAGTTATATTTTTATTATTGATAGAGAAAAATTATCTGATTATCTGAAAGGTATGCAAAAATCAAATTTTTGATTTCTCTATCACGAATATAGAATTATTATAGAAAAAATAGTGAGAACTTTTGGACTTGTGTTTAAAGCTCAAAGTATGATTGCTTTAACCAATATGGTTCTTACGACTATTGGATTATTTATTATTTGAATGATTCATTGAGAAGCATTTCCTCTTATTTACACTTTAGCGATTATTGTATTTATTTGTGGATTTATTCCAGTGCTTTGAACTTTTATTTCAAGTTTTCCTATTTTGCTTATTGGTTATACGACATATTGAGGTTTTTGAATTGTATTTGAAGTAATATTTTTAATTTCATTTATTCATGCTGTTGAGGCGTATTATCTCAATCCAAAAATTGTTTCATCGTATATAAAATTACCACTGAGTTTAACATTTTTGGTGTTAATCTTATCAGAACATTTTATGTGATTTGCAGGTTTGGTAATTTGAATTAGTAGTTTTTATCTCATTTTAGAACTTATTCGTGATGCAGATAAAATTATTACAAAATCAAGACTTGCGCTAGGAGATATGAATGAAGTAGAAAATGAAACAAAAAAACATTTGAGAAAAGATATTCGTGTTTCAAGAAGAGTTGATGAAGAATAAAAAATTGCCCCAAAAGGGCAATTTTTTATTGTCTTAAATATCTTATATTTGTACTTTCTCATTCAAATTCAAAAATATCAGATGGTTTTATAGAATTATCAAGAACGATTCATTCTCATAAAAATTGTATGTTTTTAAAATTTTGGAATTGTTTTTTTGCTTCTGAAATATCATAAATTTCTTTATCTCAAGAAAAATTTGCACTCGTTAAAAAAATCGGACCAATTTCTGAAAGAAGTTTTTTTTGAATATCATTGTGAGCTACTCTAAAAGCAATTTTTTTATAACTTTCCTTATTTTGATATTCAAAATCTTCTTGTTCTAAATTCAAAATCATTTTGATATAAGGACATTCAGTTAAAACAGTAAAAGGTTTATTATACGTTTTTAGGAAATCAATTTGCTCCTTATTTAACTCAGTGTTTTGTTCTAACCATTCAAAACTTTCTACCATAATAGCAAGAGGTTTTTCAAGAGGTCTTTTTTTTATTTCATAAATTCTGTGATAATTTTGAGTATCATCAAAACTACACGCGATTCAGAAACAAGTATCTGTTGGAATAATGTAAATCATAAAAATGTATTAAAAATATTTGCCATATTATATAAAAAATTTAAAAATGTAAAAAAAAATGTACATATTTTAAAAATAGTATAAAATATACAAGAGAAATAGTATCTTTAAAAGATACGTAAAATTTAATATTATAATAATATAAGTTATGAAATATATAAAAAATAAAAAGTATGCTTTTACTCTAGTAGAACTTATTATAGTTATTACTATTTTAGCTATTCTTGCTACGATATCTTTTATCTCATTTAAAAATTATTCAAAATCAAGTAGAGATACCAATAGAGTAAGTACTCTAAAAAATATGGAAAAATGACTAGATATTTTTGCTCTAAAAACATGAAAATATCCAAATCCAGAATGAGAAGTGATAGAATTATCATGAAGTTGAGATGTAATACTTCTTAAAAAATGAATTTTACAAGATACTATTTCAAGACAAATTCAATCTGACCAAACCCCGAAAGATCCATTAACTCAAAAATATTATGCATATGCAACTACTGAAAATAACCAAGAGTGGCAACTTGCCACTCTATTAGAAGATGATTTAGTATGATATAATAATGTCTTAATTCCTCAAACATATGCAGATGGAAGTTATAAGGCATATGTAATATGAAATTATAAACCAAAAGTATTTACTACTCCAGATACCAGTTATTTTTTACCAAGTTTGATATTTAATTTTAGTGGAAGTATTGTCAATAATAAAGTAGAGCTCAATACTCAAAATTCACAAGATATCTATTATGTAGTAAATAAAGATACAAATTTACCATATTCTGTAAATGGAAATACGTGAATAAATAATACTTCAACAAATAATTTATCAAATATTAAAGATATTGTAAATAATGCTTGAGATGATCAAAAAGAAAATGTAAAAAACTTTCTTCAAGAATTAACTGAGTGAAAACCTAATAGTGAAATCACTCCTGAAAATAAAACTCTTATTGAAACATATATTTCTTCCTCAAATCAAAATGCATCAAATACAAATAATAATAATAATCCACCTGTAGCAAATAGTTGTGCTACTCAACCGAGTTATACTTGAGCAATATTTACGAATGGAACGGCAACTCAGCCAAATCAATCTTGGCAAACAAGTGATGAAAATGCAGCTTGTTATTGGACTTGTGGATCTGGAAAAGTTTTAGATGAAGGAAGTTGTGTTGCAACTACTTGTGCATGAGAAGCACCAGATGGAACTGCTAAGATATCAAATGCAACTACTTTTGCTGGATGAACATGGAATTATAGTGAAACCGGATGAAAATGTACATATAGTTGTGGAAGTGGATATTCAAACCAAAATTGAGCTTGTGTTGATATTACTCCACCGACTTGATGAAGTTTTACTATTAATTCCTGAGCAGCGAGTACAAGTTCTGCAAATGTTACATTAAATATTACTTGTCCAGTTGATTCTACTATAGCTCAATCAATCCAAGTAGCATACTGAAATACAAGCAATCCTACAAATTGGACAAATTGTACATCATCATTATCTCATACTTTAACTACAGGAAGTGGAACTAAAAATGTATATGTAAGATTTAGAGATGGTGCGGTAACACCAAATGTAACTCAAGAAATTACTCAAAGTATTACTTTCACACCACCAACATTAGTTTGAATTATAGTGTGAGCAGGAGTATATTGAGGAACGAATAATCTAACCTTAAGTTGGACAGTTAGCTATAGAGATGCAATATCACTATCTTGTACTTCACCAGCAACATGTAGTTGATTTATGACTATTAATGCGAGTCAACCTATTTCAAATGGATATCGTGTATTATATAGATTTGATTCACCAGAAATAGTAAAAAGTGTTTCCATTAGAGAATGGTGAAATGGAACACATAATTATAGACCAAGTTTCGCATATTATTATTCTGATGGTAGTAGTGTGGCTATATTATATCCTTCATGCGGGGCTTGATATTCTACTCATTATGGAACATGGGATGTAAATTATACATGTACTTGGTAAAATCCAATAAAATAAAGAGTTCATATGAACTCTTTATTTTATTGGATTTTTGAGTGGTTCTCAAATCATTCTTGGATATTTTTTGTTTGTGTCAGCTATTTTTTGTATAAATAAAAATGCTCTTTTTTGTCAGGCAAGTTCATATTTTTTAATAGCTATAATTTCAGCATCAAGTACATGAAGTGCTTTTTTTGCTTCTTTTATTTCTTCATCATTATCAAGTTTGTAAGAAACAAAAATTCATCAAACTGAAAGTAGAGGAATCGTATATTCAAGTAAAGTTGGTAAATAAGCCGTAGCACGAGAAACAACCATATTATATTTTCCTCTATGTTCTTTAGAATGTCATAATTCTTCAGCTCTTGCTTGAATAGCTTTGATATTTTTAAGTTCAAGTTTTTCTATAAAATTATTTACCACTTTTACTTTTTTCCCAATACTATCAACCAACGTAAATTCACTTTCTCCAGAATCCATGATGCTGAGAGGAATTCCTGGAAAACCTCATCCAGTTCCAAGATCTAAAACTTTTCATTCAATACTACAAAATTTTTTGATAAAAAGAGAATCAATAAAATGTTTTTCAATAATTCATTCTTCATCACGAATAGCAGAAAGATTAATTTGAGAGTTTGTTTCAATAAAAATATTGAGAAAATCATTAAATTTTTTTTCTTGTTCTTCATTCAAAGAAATCTCATATTTTGTAAATAAATCGTGCATAAAAAAAGGCTATAAAATAAATTTTCACCTATCTTATAGTCTTTTAAAAAAATATCAAATTATTTTACTGCATCTGCAACTAAATCAACAATTCATTCTTCAAATGGAGAAGGAATAATTTTTTCTGGTGTTGGATTTACAACTGCATTTGCTAAATTCTCAGCAGCTTTTATTTTCATATCATCAGTAATTTTTTTCACTCCATTTTTTAAAGCTCATTTAAAAATTCAAGGAAAAACAAGTACATTATTTAATTGATTTGGATAATCACTTCTTCCAGTTGCAATAACTTTTGCTCCAGCTTCCATCGCAAGTTCAGGCATAATTTCTGGTGTTGGATTGGCCATTGCAAAAATCATAGGATCTTGGTTCATACTTCTTACCATATCTTGAGTAAGAGCTCCAGCAGCAGAAACTCAAATAAAAATATCTCTTGATTTTACAGCATCTTGGAGAGTTCCCTGAATATTTTCTGAATTTGTAATTGCAAGAATTTTTAATTTTTCATCATTTAAATCAGTTCTATCTTTTGAAATAATACCTTTACTATCACATACCACAATATCTGAAAAACCATATAAATGGAGTAATTTTATAATGGCAGTTCCAGCAGCTCATAATCCATTTACTACTATTTTTACATCAGTTTTATTTTTTCAAACAACTTTTAAACCATTAATAATTCAAGCTAATGTTACAATAGCTGTTCCGTGTTGGTCATCATGCATTACTGGAATATCTAATTCTGCTTTTAATCTTTCTTCAATTTCAAAACATCTTGGAGCTGAAATATCTTCCAGATTGATTCCTCCAAAAGTTGGAGCAATATTTTTAATAGTTTGAATAATTTCTTCGGTATCTTTTGTATTTAATACAATTGGAAAAGCATTAATTCAAGCAAATTGTTTAAAAAGTACTGCTTTTCATTCCATAACTGGAAGTGAAGCTTCAGGACCAATATCTCCAAGTCCAAGTACTGCTGTTCCATCACTAATTACTGCAACTGTATTTCATTTTAAAGTATAATCATATGCTTTTTTTCTGTCTTTTGCGATTTCTCTACATGGCTCTGCAACTCATGGAGAATAGGAAATACTTAAATCATGTTTGTTATTTAAAGGAACTTTTGCAACCGTTTCTAATTTTCCTTGTTTTTCTTTGTGAAGTTTTAAACTTTCTTCAAAATAATTCATATAATATAAAGTTAAAAATAAATTGCTATAAATTATATAGTAAAAATAAAAAAAGCAAATATTTTCTATTATTTATAGATAAAAATTTATAATATTTTGCAAAAAATTATAAATTTAGTAAACTTATGAAGCCAAAATTATAAACAGATATATTTTTTTATTATTTCAATAAAATAAAAAAAGGAGGATTAAAATATCTTTCATCTTTATTCTCTTTCATTTTATTGAGATATAGGTTTATAGTTTTGGCGAACTAAAAAGAGTTTTAATCCTCCTTTTTGTTTGCTAAAACTATATTTTTTCACTTTGGCATTTACTTATATTGTAAGTGTATTTTTTATGAAAAAGTTTTTTTTACAATTTTTAGATAAATATACATCTAAAAATGACTTTTCTTTGAAAAATTATGACTTTTCTTTTTTAGATTTTTCAAATGAAGAGAACAGTAAAGATATATTTTACCTAGAGAAAATTGAAGTAGTGAATTTTTTTGAATGTGAAAATACTATTATTTTAGATAATTCCACATGAAATAATTCATATGATGAATTATTAAGTATATGAATATTTTGATTTGAAAAATTTGTTTATTTGACAGATTTACTTTTCTTGGGAGAAACAAATCATATCTCTATTATTGATTGTTTAAATATAACAAGTAGAAGCAAAAAACATAATTATTTAGAATTATCACTACATCTTCGAGATGATAAGACTCAGCAAACTATTCTTATCAAAAGAGTTTTTAAAAACATTGATCATAATGCTTGAGAGAATAATTTTTATTATTATGAAAATGAACATCTTATAACAACAGAGAGTGTAGATAAAAAAATATTGAGTAAATTTATAACTATAAAAAATTATAGTAGAGTATTTTTTTTAGCACAAATATTCTATAACATAATAAATATTAAAAATTATTATGAAAAAGAATTTGCTTATTTAAAAAATTATCAGAAAAATTATGAGGCTATTGAGTATAAAATATTAAAAAATAATTATATTACAAAATATAATCAAGTTTGTAAAGACGAAGCAGATATTTTGAAAGTATTATCTAAATATAACAAAGAAAAACTCTATCAAGTTATGGATTATATACATAATCATAGCAAAAAAAATACAAGAAGTGAAGTACAAAATAATGGAGAATGAATACTTAATTTTTTACATAATATCTGATTTACTCATATTTCTCAAAAACAAGCGAACCAAATATTTACTCATATAGATAGTGATATTCTCAGATATGGCTTATATTTTCCAATATCTGATTTATTTCTCTATTTTTATTTATTTTGATATAAAACAAACAATCAATCTTTTGAGAATTTTATTTATTTTTTTAATAAATTACTTACATGAGATAAAAATCTGCCCATAGATATTGAAAATATTGATTTGTATAAAAAATCATCCATACAAACTCCTTACAATACACATTATTTTTGAGATTATGTGAAAACAACACTACTTGATAAAAATGGAAATATAAATATGAAGCTTTTAGAATATCGTTTTTCATAAAAAAATCCCCACAAAAATGTGGGGATTTGATTCAAGGATAAGCCTCAGTTGTAGCCAAGAATTGCTACACCATCATCACTTCCAAGAAATTTTTCAATGATTTCACGCACTGATTTTCTCCATTTTCCAAAAATAATTGGCAAGAGGATAATATGAATTTTTTCTAAAAAGCAAGTGTATTATTTTTTTATATTAATTTGAACTTCTTTTTCAGAAAAATTTTCATTAAATGAAGTTCATCTTTTACATTTTAAAATAATAGTTGTATTATTCTCAGGCATAGTATATGTGTAACGAGCATCTGTTCAAACAGTAACTCCAAAAGAACTTGTAAATATCCCTGCATTAATTTTATCGGTTAAATAACAACCATTATAACTTTCTCCTGCTTTCCAATAAAGAGTTACTTGTTCTCCTGCTTTTGCTTCTTTTGAGTAACTTGCAAAAGTAAGTCTATCAGCGATTTCTTTTTGTTTTGCAGCTTCCTCTTGTTGTTGTTTTATAAGAGATGCTTCTTTTTCCTTTTCTGCTTGTTCAGCTTGAGCTTTTTGTAGATCATTTTGTGCTGCATTTTGTGCTGCTGCATTTGTTTGGTCAGCTCCTACATTACAAGATCCATTATCTGATTGTAAAATATATTTTCTACTAAATGTATCATTAATATATTGGCAATAAAATCATTTTCCTTTTGATCATTCTTTTATTAGAGCATAATCAGAAAGATTCGTTGCACTTGAACTTCTAATTGATCATCATCCAACACTACAATTTTTATCATTAAAATCTTGCAAAGAATAAGTATATTTACATGAGTTTACAGAAGAGTTTGAAGTGGTTGTGTTATTATTAGTTGAAGTTGAAGTTCAAGTTTGCGTAGTAGCAGTTGTTCCTGTTTGAGTAGTATTACAATTTCCATTTAATTCACATAAAAAATTTGCAACATCTAATTCTTTTTTTAATTTTGAAAGACCAGAACTCAAATACGATGTCATTTCTCAAATAGTGGAATTATGACTATATTTTTTTTCTAAAGTTTTTATTTGAGCTTCTAAAGATATAAGAGCATTTCAATATTTTGTATCATCATTCAAACTTTTTCTTAAATCAGATACTTTCTTTAAAAAATTATCTAATACATCTTGATTTTGAATTGCTTTTTGACTAGTAGATGTAGTCGTAGAAGACGCATATGTGTTAATATTTGAAAATATTCAAAGAGATAATAATAATGAAAATATATACACAAATATTTTTTTTCTATTCATCATATGAGGACTATTATTAAAAAATAAGGAAAAGTTATTTTTATAACTTTTCCTTATTATAATCAGGATTGATAGTTTATCAATCTATTTTTTTAGTTTTAAATCATATTTACTCCAAAAGTCATTTCTGAAAGCGTCATACTTATTTTCTAAAATTGCTTTTCTTGCTCTTTTTGCTAAGTTTACTAGGAAATATAAATTATGATAACTTAAAAGTTGCATTCCAAGCATTTCATTTTCTTGTATTAAATGTCTTAAATATCATTTTGAATAGGTTTTACAAACTTTACAATCACAAGTTGAATCAAGAGGTTCATCTGAAAGTTTGTATTTTTCATTGGTAATTTTTATATATCATGCAGAAGAAAAAGCTGTTCCATGTCTTCAAATACGAGTTGGTAATACACAATCAAACATATCAACTCATCTATAAATACATTCTACCAAATCTTCTGGAGTTCCAATTCCCATTAAATATCTAGGCTTATTGTTTGGTAATTCTGGATTTAATACTTCAAGAACTCTATACATTTCTGGTTTTGCTTCTCCTACTGAAAGTCCTCAAATAGCAATTCCATGAGTATCAAGAGTATTAATAAAACGAGCTGATTCTACTCTTAAATCATCAAAAGTTACTCATTGAATAATTGGGAAAAGTGCTTGTTCATAGCTTCACTCTTGCTTTCTTTTTGCATTATTTTTTTGAACTTGTTCTAAACTTCTCACAGCCCAACGATGAGTTCTTTCCATAGCTTTTTTTGCATAATGCCAATCAGAAGTTCCAGGTGCACATTCGTCAAATGCCATGATAATATCTGCTCAAAGATTTGATTGAATATCCATTACATTTTCGGCTGAAAAATAATGTTTTGAACCATCAATAAAACTTCTAAAATGTA
Organism: Patescibacteria group bacterium; assembly: GCA_034675265.1. GTDB lineage: Bacteria > Patescibacteriota > Gracilibacteria > BD1-5 > UBA6164 > UBA7396. The sequence continues at coordinate 4,598 of JAUCDK010000017.1, read as the reverse complement.
CTCCATCTTCAGTAATTTTTACTAAACTTTCTTTATTTTTAAAACCATTTACACCAGTTTGACCGAGTGAAAAAACTTGAAAACCTCAACTATCTGTAAGCATTGGTTTATTATAGTTTGAAAATTTATGAATTCCTCAAAAATGTTTTACTACTTCATCTCCAGGTCTCAAATATAAATGATACGTATTATTTAAAATAATTTGTGCTCACATTTCATCGAGCTCTTCGTTGTGAATTCCTTTTACAGTTGATTTTGTCCCGACAGGCATAAACACAGGAGTTTCTATACTTCCATGAGGTGTATGAAATACTCAAGCTCTTGCTTGGTTATCAGTATTTTTTAGATCAAATTGAAACATATTTTATACAATTAATGATTAGAAATTTGAATTAAGATATAAAAAAAACGAAAAATAGCAAATCATTTTCGTTTCTGTTGGACCTGAAAAAAGCTTATTCTTCCTCAATAATTTTTTCTAAGGTTTTTAGGTTTTCTTCTTTTTTTGCTTGTCTTTCCGTAACACTTGTTTTAGTAATAAATTTATGTTCTTTTAAAAAGTTGATAGAATAATGATTCCAGTCAGGATCAAGAATTTTTATTTTTTTAATACATTCAATTTCTTTTTTTAATCTTTGTCATTTTTCAAAAAAATCATCTCTTCATAAATTATCAGTATCAGCATCTTTTATGATACTTTCAAGTAAATCTTCAGGTGTTCTTGTCGGAATAGTTGCAATAATAAGTTTTTCTACTAATTCGATATTTTTTTCAGGATAAAAAATAGATTTTAAATAATTTTTGGCAATAGTAGCTCAAATATATTCATTATTTTCATATTGTATTACAAATCAAATATCATGAAATAATGCAGCAATTACTAAAATTTCAAGTGTTTCATCATCAATTCATTCCTTTTTTCACACTTCTAAGGTTCTATTTGCAACATCAAGAGCATGTTCGTATTGATGATAATAATGATTTTCTAATGGTCACATCATCATATTTACATATTTTTTTACTCAAGAAATTATATTTTCATTCATAAAACAAAAGGTAAAGATTTAAAAATATACTCGAAAAGAGGGAAGAATTTCTAGATTCTTCTTATTCCTTTCTAGTTTATTATTTTGTTAATGTCATTATAAGCTATTATTATACTTAATGCAATAAGAAATATAAAAAAACATACATGAAGGAGTGCTTCTAGGTTATCAGAAATAGCTTTCTTCCCAAATATTTTTTTAATAATACTATTAATAGTAATGAGTAAAAATCTTCCTCAATCGAGAGCTGGGATTGGAAGTAAATTGAATACTCATAAATTAATACTAATAATTGCTCAAATTACAACAATAAAAATAACTCCATTCGTAATAGATTTGGTCATAAAATCAACCATTCCGATTGGTCCAGAAACTTGTTCAATTGCTTCTTGTCTTTCTGTTGGTGTTTTGGGTGCAAATATTTTTTGTCCAATCATTCCTACTCATTTAAAAGTGAGAATAATTTGTCAGTATGTTTCTGTTACTCAATATTTAATAGATTCTAAAAAAGTAAAATTGTATTTAAAATCTTTATTGATTTCTGAGTTTGCCATTAAATAACTTCCTATTTTTCATTCTTCATTTGGAGTAATATCTATATTTATATTTTCAAATTCACAATTTTGATTCGTAGCGATATCACAATTATTTTTTGCTCTTTGGATTTCAAAAGTGATTTGTTTTCCGGCATTTTCTCAAATAGTATTTTTGAGTGTATCTTGATTAAGAACTTCTGTGTTATTTGCTTTTAAAACAAGATCATATTCTTTTATTCAAGCATTTTTTGCTATTGAATCTTCAATTGGATATAAATATACTCAAGGTTTTTCTATAATAAGTCCGATTTCTTTTGCTTTTTCCAGAGTTGGAATAAGTTTTAAATCAGAAGAAGTTTGTATTTTATCATTAATTCAAACTGGTCCTACTCAAACAAAAAATAATATTGAAAATATGAAAATAGCTAAAATAAAATTCATAAAAACTCAAGCTAACATCACAATTGCTTGTTGCCAAGCTGGTTTTGATTGAAGTGAATCTTTGGCAGAATTTTCTTGTAATTTTTTCAAAATTTCTTCTTTTATAAGAATTCATACTTTTTCTCCATCTTTATCATAAATATTTTCATTATTTTTGAGTGCATTTTCAAGACTTTCATTGTTGTGAAGTTTTTTCTTTTCATCATATACTTGAAAAGTATTTACACTTTCTCATTTGAGCCTTACAAAACCTCAAAGTGGCAGCCAGTTCAGAGTATATTCAGTTCCATGTTTATCAGTCCATAATTTTTTTGCTTTTGGAGGAATTCCAAGTCAAAATTCTTCTACTTTTACCCCAAAAATACGAGCTGATTTAAAATGTCCGTATTCATGAATTAAAATAATTATAGAAAATACTATAATTGAGGTAATTATTCACACTATTATCATCATAATTTCTTTTTTATTTTTTAAACAACTAGAATTATATAAAAAAAATAGGTTTAGTAAAATATTATTTTTGCAATTTTAAGAATTTTATGGTATAATAAAGAAAATATTTTATTAAATACTGATGTATGACGCAAAATCCTGAAAATGTATGAGAAAATCAAGAATCAAAGAACAAAATTTCTCAAAATCATGATGAATTAAAAGCATTATATAAGAGAAAAGTTGATGAATATATGGATTGAGAAAAAAATAAAAATCCTAATATTTTTGATAAAAAAGTAAATGCTTGATGAGAATTAGATAAATTCAAGAAGTTTTTAAGTGCAACTGGAGACCAAGTATTATTTCCAGAGAAATTTTTAACATCTGATTTCGCTAAAAATACTCTTAAAACTGCTATTACATCGTATGTAATGACAAGAAAAAATTTATTTTCTTCAGTGGAAAAAAGTTTCCAAAATCAATTTGATTTTTCTTTTGATGCTTCATTATTTCCAAAAGTACAAGAAGAATATAAAAAACTTCCAAATCAAGAATTAAAAGAATTATGAATGTATGCGTCATTTAGAGAAAAATATATTATTTCTCTTTTTAAAGCTACACCAGATATATTAGAAAAAATTCTTACTTCTCATGAAAATGATGAAAGATTATTAAAAGCAATTTTTGGAAATATTCCAAATGAAATCAAACAAAATCAAGATGCATTATTGTCTTTAAAAAAACTTCAACAAGCTCATAGTATTCATTTTGATGATATAAAAAATATTTTAAATATTCTTGAAAATAATATTGATGCCAAAAAATCACTTATCAGTTATTTTTTACCAAATATCTCGCTACAAGATGCTCTTGATTTGTGAATTATTTCAAAAACAGAAGCTGAAACACAAATTTTAAAAATGTTTAAAGATATTTTTAAATCTCAAGACCAAATTTTTTCACAAGAAGATGTAAAAGCAAGTATAGCATTTATTGATACAAGAAGTATTTTTATTTCTACGCAATCTTTGAATGATGCTCAATGGAATGGTATTTTTGATGACAAAAAAAATACTCAAATTCTTACAAAAATAACAAAAGAAATCAATGCACTGAATGCAAATTTAAAAGAAGATTTAGATTTTACATCTTTTGAAGATTTTCAAAAACAAGTACAAATTTCATCTCATATTTCTCCAGAGGTAAAATCTCAAATATTGAAACTTCAAAAAGGTTCGTATATGAATTTAGCAATAAAATCAGCACAAGGGAAAAAAGAAAATAATTATTTTTATCTTGAAAATATTATTGATACTGATTCACAAAAAGAATTTAAATTTGTAAATATTACCAGAGAAGGAGGAAATGTTACCAAATCAAATAAATGAACAGAAAATGTCAAAACATTTGATGACTTTTATCAACATCTTATAGATATTTCTAAAAATAATGCTTTATTGCATTTAGAATTATTTACAGAATCTGAATTTAAAGATTATACTCAAAAAGAGTGAGTAGATCTTATTGCTGAATGAGAAGAAGTTACGGATTTTGAAGAGTTGAAAAAATTGATGGACGAAGTTGATCCAGATTTTAAAAAAATTGGAGATTCAAATAGTAAAAATTTTTCTTTTAGATGTAAAAGACTAGAAGAAAATACATCATGAAACAGATATGTGGTTGAAGATGAGGTATATCAAGTTACTGATATCGATAGTCAATGAGTACATATAAAATGACACGATGCTCCAATGTCTATTTGAGAATTTGCAAGAGCTTTTCAAGTACGTAAAGTAAAAAGATTTCCAACGATGAAAAATGTAGGAATATTTTTTGAATATTGGAAAAAGCATGAAAATTATTCAGAATCTTTACAAGGTTTTGAATTAAAAGATAATAAAATTATTCAAAAAGAATCTTCTTGAAATAAAAAAGCTCCTGCAGTGAAATATTTTGTTGGGCCAAATAAAGAAGCTATAGAAATATTAAAATTAAATGATGGAACTATTGATTTTAGGGAATGAGAATTCAACGAATCAAAAGATAATAAAAAACCAAGTAAATTTAAGAAACAAATTACTGGGAAAGGGATTTCATATGATGAATTTTATCTTTATATAACAGAAAAAAATTTAAAACC
>JAUCDK010000016.1:0-27582 GCA_034675265.1 Patescibacteria group bacterium | reverse complement strand
AAGAGAAAAAACGAGTTTTTGAATTTTGTATACAACACTTCATTGTCCAGGTATTACAAATAATTGACTCTGAGTAAGATATACTCTTGGAGATGATTTAGTGTATAATAATCCAAAGTATCCACAAGCGTTATATTACTGGGGAAAACCAGCACTTTGACATTATTGTTTAACTTGACCTGAGGGGGAACAAGTATTGAAAGAACACGCAAGATTGTTAAGTGAGGGATGAGTTGATTATATTATTATTGATGCGACAAATCATGCTTATACTGATAGTAGAAGTGATAGAACCAGTGAAATGATTTTGGAACCTACTAAAAAATTACTCCAAGTTTGGAGTACAATTTCAAATGCTCCTAAAGTAGTTATATGGGCACCTATTGTAGAATGATGAGATGTTTATAAAGAATTATTGCAGGAACTTCAAAAATATCCAAAACTTCAATTTTCATATAAATGAAAACCTTTGATATTGAATGCTGTTGACACTTCAAGATATACAAGTGATGTACAAGCAATAGAAACATTAAGTAAAACTATGACGGTAAGAGATATGTGGTGAATGTCAGGAATTGGTACAAAATGGCAATTTATGAATCCTACATGAATGCAAGGACCAAATAATGGAGAGCAAATTTCAGTATCCCCAGCATATCAAATGACATATATGACCAGAGATACTGCAGTATGAAAAAATAATTGAGAAACTTTTAAATCACAATTCGCTTCTGTTTTTGCTTATGCAGGAATTGATACAGTAGTAATTTCTTCTTGGAATGAATGGGCAAGTATAAGATTACAAGATGTTTTTGATAATTCAAAAGCTGCGTATACAGATACATATGATGAAGAAAGAAATCGTGATATTGAACCACAAAGCTGAGGGAAATGAGATTTTTATTATCAACTCATGAAAAAGTGTATTTCAGCTTATAAATCAGGAAAAAACTCTTGTGAATAATAAAATATAAAACAAAAAAAAGTCAATGTTATTTTTATCAAAATAACAGACTTTTTTTGTAATTTTTTTTAAAAGTATATAATGCAAAACAATTAATATTTAATTTTTCAAATATGCAAAAAATATGACTGTTATACTCTCAAATTATTGAATATTTTCAAAAAAATAAAGTGAAATCATATACCTTTTTATGACTTTTAGGAATTATTATTCTCACATTTATATTTACATTTATTTTTAATAGAGGTTTTTCTCCTAGCTTTCAGGTTTCAGGAGCAAATTTTGATTTATGAATAAAAAAAATTCCATATAATGTGAATACTATTGATATTCATTTTTCAAAAGATATTTTAGAATCAAGTATTTCAAAAGATATTTTTACAATTACTCCAAATATTCCAGGAGTTTTAAAACACACTTCTCCAAATACTCTAACGTATGAACTCAGTGAAAAATTAACTATTTGACAAGATTATACTATACAAATTTCAAAAAATCTTCTTTCAGATAAAAAAGATCACTTGGATGAGGATATTTTATATATTATTTCTGCTGTTGCAGGAGCAAAAGTAACTAAAGTAATTCCAGATGAAAAACTAGAAAATATTTCAAAAAATATGGCAGTATTTTTTAGTATTCCTCAAATTCCACTTTCTACATTGGAAGATAAATCTAAAATTATATGTCCTATAACAATTACTCCAAAAGTAGATGGGAAATGTTCTTGGACAACAAGTTCTGTGGTTGAATTTATACCAAGAATTTCTTTTGCTGGAGCTACAAAATATGATTATACAATTTCAAATTCATCAGGAATGTTATATCCACTTGAGTGAACTTTAAGCGGAAGTTTTTCAACTCCAAATTTAGAAGTAACGCTTCCAGAAACTTTTTTACCACAAAAAAATATTTCTTTAAATTTTAATTATCCAGTTTCAGTAAATGAATTACAAAAAAATCTGACTCTTTCTTCACCAGATTTTCAGAATAAAGAAAAATCAAATTGGATAGAAAAAGATGTGATTATAGAACCGGTGTGATTATCAGAAAATCAATTTACTGTTCAATTAAAATCATGAGATTTTTTTTATGATACTGATTATAAAATCGATATTAAAAAATGACTTATGCCAAAATATGGAAATATTCCTTTAGAAAAAGATGTTTCACAAATAATTCATTCAGATTCTTTAGTGTCAGAAATTTATAATTATCAAGATGTATATTCTTCAACAGGAGCTCTTTTGGATACAAAAAACGTATTTATTTCTTATAACGATTATTCTTTTAAAAATCTTCCTATAAAAGATATATTTTTTCATATTGTTTTTAATGAAGATATTGCATTAGATAAAAATTTATTTTCTTTTCAAAAAAAGGATAGTTCTCAAAAAATAGATTTTACATTAAGTTATGTAAAAGAAGAAAATGAACAAAAACAAACAGTAGAAAATAAAAAAATAATTCGTTTATCTCTTTCTTCACCACTTGATATTTCATCTCAATATTCTCTTATTATAGCAAAAGCAAGTAATAAAAACTTACTTCAAGATATTGAATTTTCTTACAAAACAGCTCCAGAATTAAAAGTTGAAAATTATGTATTTATTGATTATTCAAAATCATGTGTGTATTTGAATAATCGTTTGGATGATATTGTAAATAAAACTCCATTTTCATTTTCAAATTCTTGAACGATTAAAGAAATTTCATTGTGAGAATATATTTATGATTGGAATTTTGAGCAAAGTTTAGAAAATCTTTCTCAATGAGAAAAAAATAAAAAATTATCACAAGCTTGATATTGTCCAGAAGCCGAAAAATGACAATATTTATATGCAATTCAAACAAGACTCAATCCAGAAACAACATATAAATTTTCTATTGAAAAATTACAAGATTTATATGGGAACACTTTAAAAAATACATTTGAAAAAGAAATTACAACAGGAAAATTACAAGAAAAAGATAAATATATCTATACACAATTGAATAATTTTACAAATGTGTTTCCTACGAATGTTCCGATGGTATTGAACTTGCAAACTATCAATACAGATACTGTATATGCGGATATTTGTGAAATGAATTATGATGATTATGTAACATTTTTAAAATCACCATATGGAGATTTTTCATCATGTTTAAAAAAGACAACAAAAACACTCTCAGTAAAAAATAACTTCTGGAACCTAACAAATAATAAATTTGATTTAGAACAAGATATTTTGTGAAATAAAACAAATGCTTATTTTATTTGAGTAGAAATTTATGCAACACCAAACAAATCAAAAGAAGGAAATTATTCAAAAAATCTCATTGTAAGAACAAATATGTGACTTTTCTTAGAAAAAGCATCGAATAAATCACTTTTATTTGCGACTGATTTAGAAAAACACACTGAAATAAAAGGAATTAATTTAGAGTTTTATGATTATGATTTTAAAAAAGCAACCGTAAAATATAGTTTTGATGAAAAGAAAAAAGTATATGTTATTGATTCTGATTTATCAGGAATTAGTTATATAATTGCTAAAAAAGATAATTATTATTGAATTGTTGCTTGAGAAGATTTTTTCTCAAATTATGATTTTAAATATATTTCTGGACAAGATAGTTCAGATAAACATTATGCATATGTTTATACAGATAGACCAATTTATAGACCTGGAGATGAAGTATTTATTAAATGATTATTAAGAGATTTTACATTTGAATGATTTAAAAAATCATCATATTCGTCAGGAACACTTACTTTGATTGATGAACAATGGAATACTTATAGAAGTATTGATATTACTATTGATAAAAATTCAAATTTTTCTGGAAGTTTTATTATTCCTAAAGATACTCTATTATGAAATTTTCGTTTTGAATTTAGACCCAAAACTTGAAATGATTTTGTTTATACTAATGGATTTTTTAGTATTGAAGAATATAGAAAACCATCATTTAAAGTAGATATTGAATCAGGAAAAAATGATATTTCTTTATGAGAAAAAACTCAATTTACTATTACTCCAAAATATTATTTTGGATGAAAACTATTAAATACTTCTGGAAAATATTCGATTTTAAGTCAAAATTATTTCTTTGACGGGAAAGAATATGCAGATTATCAATTTTGAAATGGAAATGATTATTTTGAGTGTATTTATTGGGGATATTGTAATTATGGAGATAATCTTTTTTCAGGAATAAATGAATTTAGAATAGGCGAAAATTGACAATATTCATTTCCATATGATTTTTGAAATGATGTAAAAAATAGTGAAAAAATTTATACTTTTAATGTTGAAGTAGAAGACCCAGATACAAAAAAAGTTGTTTCTAATAGTGTTTCAAAAGTACTTCATACCACTGATGCATATGTTTGATTAAAAGCAAATTATTATAATGATATAAAATCAGGAATTGATTTTGAAATTATGTCTCTTGATTTTGATGCAAAACCTTTGCCATATAAAAATATAAAAGTAGAACTTATTAAAAAAGATTATAAACAAGTAAAAAAACTTTGAGTTGATGGTGTTTTTTATAATGAATACGCAGAAGAAAAAGTAGTAGAAAAAACATTTTCTCTTATTACCAATGAAAAATGATATGTAAAGCATTCACTTTCTGCAAAAAATTCTTGAGAATATGAAATAAAAGTAAGTTATACTGGAAAAAATAATCAAACTTTTTCATCAAGTCAAGTAGTTTATGTAGCTGGAAATGATTATATCTCTTGGAGAAATGATAATAATTCCGTAACAGAATTAGAAGCAGAAAAAATTACTTATGCATTATGAGAAACAGCAATATTTACTTTAAAATCTCCTGTAAATAATGGGAAAGCACTTTTTGTAATAGAAAAAGATGATGGGATTTTAGATTATTTTATTCATGATATACAAAGTTATGGAGATAAAATAGAATTAAAACTCGAAGAAAATCATTATCCAAATGTGTATTTAAAGGCATTTTTAATAGGAACACAAAAAGATAATCCACTTCCTGTTTATAAAAGAGCACTTTGAGTAGTAAAAGTAGTAACTGATTATAAAAAACTCAATGTTTCACTTGTAACAGACAAAAAAAGTTATCTTCCTGGAGAAAGTATGGATATAACTATTGAAGTATTGGATTCAAAATGAAATCCAGTTAAAAATGCAAATGGAAGTCTTTCTATTGTTGATGAAAGTGTTTTAGCATTAAAATGAAATCCTCGTAAAAATCCATATTCATTTTTCTATGATATGAAAAGATATTTATGAGTAGAAAGTTATTCAAATCTAAAATATTTAGTAGAAAAATTAGAAGTAAAAGATGTGACTGGAGGAGAGAAATGATGAGCTTGAGAATGAGTAAAATGATGAGAAACAAAAAAATTAAGATGAAATTTTAAAGATACTGCATTTTGGCTTTCTGATTTTACTACTGATGAAAAATGAAATACGAAAATTTCTATTCCAGTCATGCCAGATAATCTTACTACTTGGGTTTTAGAAGCCCTTGTTACTACACCAGAAGATAATAAAGTTGGTATTGCATATGAAACAGTAATGACAACAAGACCAGTGATGGTTGAAGATAATCTTCCTAGATTTCTTTCTGCTTGAGACCAAATCACATTTTCTCCAGTTGTGTATAATAGAACTGGAAAAGACGATGAATTTAAAGTTACTTTAGAGGCAACAAATGGAACGCTACAATCAATTCCTAAAACAGTTCTTATAAAAAATTGAGAAAGTCAAAAAGTTGATTTTGTATTTCAAGTAAAAGATACAAGTGAAGTACAAGCATTTGATATTTCACAAATAAAAATTACAGCACAATCAAAAACAGATACTATGTTGCTTGATGGGATACTAAAAAATATTCCAATTTATAATACATCTTTGAGGGAAAGCGTTTCTACTGTTTGAAAAACTAAAGATATAAGTTTTGATGAAAATGTAAAAGTTCCAAGTAATCAAATAAAAAATACAACTCTGAGTGTGAATTATTGAGCGACACTTTTAAGTTATTTATTTGATGGACTTACGACACAAGCAGATACTTTATATAGTTGAATAGAACAAAAAACTTCAGCACTCATGCCTCATATTTATTTAAAACAATTATATGAAAGTGCATGAAAAACGTATGATTTAAAAACAAAAACTATTAAAAAATATATTGATACGCAAATATGATATAAAGAAATTTCTCTTGATGAAGCTATTCAGGACTATCTTTCAGAAGTAGGGAAATTTCAAAATACTGATGGATGATTTTTATATTGGTATGATAGTGACTATAAAATTTCAAACCTTGATTTAACTATGTATGTGGTTTCATCTTTAGCCGAAATGCAAAAAATATGATATAATGTAAATCAAAAAAATCTTGATAAAGCAGTATGATATTTGAAAAATGAATTTAATAAAAAAGCAATTTGTACTGAAAAAGTCGTAAAAAATTGTATTTCACTCAATGATAAAGTTGAAATTTTACTTGCACTTTTATCTTTGAATAGTAATGATTATGAAATATTTAGAATGTATAAAATTCTTCCTGAGGAAAATATCTCAAAATCACTTCAACTTGATATTATGTCAAAAATGTTATCAATTTCATCGCTTTGAGTGAATGAAAAATCTCATTTAGAAGATAAAATAATTACATGAGTAAATCAACTTATTTCAAATGAATTAGTTTTTAATCCAAGAGGAGCATTTTTGAGTACATCAAATTATTCAAGAGTTCAAAATACAGCAAAATTTTTAGAAATTATTGCTCGTACATGAAAAGAAAAATTTGCTGATATAGAAAATATTACAGATAATATGCTTCGTTTTATTGCAAGTTCGAAAATGAATAATGGATTTTGATCTTCTTTAGATAATACCAAAATTATTCAATCTTTAACGCAATATCTAGGAAAAGTAGAAAATATTTCACAAACAAATTTATTATCAAAAATACATTTGAATGGAAAAGAAATACAATCAACAAAAATAGATGCTCAAAAAGCATTTGAGATTTTTAGTACAGATATTCCTCAAAAAGATATTCAGTCACAAAATACTATTCAGTTTGAAAAAATAGGAACAGGAAGTCTTTATTATGATATAAATATGTCATATTATATACCATCAAAAAATATTTCTGCAGTTGATGAAGGATTTTTTGTAGATAAAACATATTATTCTTTTGAAGATTATAAAAAAATAGAAGCCTTAAAAAATGAAGAGTATCAAAAATATTTAGACTGAAAAATTACACTTTATCAATTAAAATATCCTCGTGAAGTTGTAGATTATTTGTTACCAATACAAAAAGGAAAAATCTGAGATCTTGTTTTAGTATATAATAAAGTAGTGACAAATGAAGCAAGAGATCAAGTAGCATTTGAAAGTTTTATTCCAGCAGGAAGTGAAATTATTAATACAAATATAGCTACTGAAAATCAAACGATAAATGATGTTGCAACAAATATTTCTCTTGATAGAAAAGAACTCAGAGATGAGAGATATTTTGCTTGGAAAAATGAATTACTTCCTTGAATTTATAATTTTTCATATACGATTCGTTTAACTCATAATTGAGTTTATCAAATGAAACCAACTCAAGTTTCAGAATATTATAAACCAGAAGTTTTTGGAAGAAGTAAGTGAGACGAATTTAGGGTAGAGTAAAAAATAAAAGCAAACCGTTAGGTTTGCTTTTATTTTTTTTCCCATTTTTTTGCCCAATCTTCTAAGTTTTTGATGTTTTGTGTAAAACACATTCATTTATCAGTAAGACAATAAATATTTTTATTTTTTGTATTTGGTTTTATGTGACTTCCAACAAATCAAAAATCTTCAAGTTCTTTCAATCTCGCAGATAAAATACGAGGATTAATTCACTCTAAACTTTTTTCAATATCAGAAAAACATTTACATCAATCAGAAATAGATTTTACAATAAGTAGAACCCATTTTTTTCCTATGAAGCTAAATATATCAGTTACCACATATTCTCATTCCTTTAAATTAGCCATTTCTAAAAAATAAAAAATAAATTTACTATATTTTAAATATTATTTGTTTTTTTACAAATTTTTTATAAAATCTATTTAAAATATTCTTAAATAAAAAATATGTATTCAATACACGATGAAGAAAAAATTAAACAAATTTTTGATGAAAATAAAGTTTCAAAATTTAGATATGCGCAAATAGAAAATGCAATTTATAAAAATTTTGTAGTAAATTTTGATGAAATTCAAACCATTCCTAAAGAAGTAAGAGAATTATTAAAACAAAATTTTTACTATACATCTTTAGAAATTGACCATATTGTTACATCTGAAAATGGTCAAACAACAAAAATACTTTTTAAAACAAAGTCTGGAGATTTAATTGAATCAGTTATTATGAGACATTTAAGCGGAAGAAATACGCTTTGTGTTTCATGTCAAGCTTGATGTCCGATGGCATGTACTTTTTGTGCAACTTGAAAATTATGACTGAAAAGAAATTTAGAATTTTCAGAAATTATTGAACAAATTATGTACGCAGCAAAACTTCTTAATGACGAAGGAACAGTTTTAAGAAATGTAGTATATATGTGAATGTGAGAACCATTTTTGAATTATGATAATCTTAAAAAATCAATTGAAATTGCTTGTAATCAAAAGAAAATAAATCTTGCAAATAGAAGAGTTACTGTTTCAACTTGTTGAATTGTTCCAGGAATTAAAAAATTTATGGTTGATTTTCCACAAACTTCACTTGCTATTTCAATTCATGCACCAAATGATGAAGTAAGAAAATCAATTATGCCAGTTGATCATACATATAATTTGGATAAATTAATGACAGCATTAGATGAATATGTTGCAAAAACAAACAAAAGAATTTTCTATGAATATATTATGCTCAACGGAGTAAATGATAATATAAAACTGGCATATGAGCTTGGAAAATTATTAAAATGAAGACTTGCACATGTAAATTTTATACCATATAATCCAGGAGAATGAGCCGGATGAATTGAATATAAAGCAACTCCAAGATTTCTTATAGAAAAATTTCAAAGAGTTTTAGAAGAATTTTGAGTTCCATCAACTATTAGAGCAACTATGTGAGATGATATCGATGCTGCTTGTTGACAACTTGCTAACAAAAAAAATGAGACTGAATAAATCTCATTTTTTTACTTTACTTTTGAGAAAAAAAAGATATAAAAGGGAAGATAAAAAGCTTAGAAGTCAAAAAAATAAAGAAATAATTTATTTTTTTACTCACACATTTTACCATTTTCCATTTTATATTTTATTTTTTTATGTATGGATAAATTATTTTATAAATTATTTTTTATTGTTTTACTAGCACTTTGATCTTTGTATTATGCTTTTCCTTGGTCAGCTTATAATATAGATGTACCTTTTTCATGACAAGAATATAGACTTGGACTTGATTTACAAGGATGAGTTGAATTGGATTACAAAGTTGATCTTGCACAAGTTCAACAAGAAGAATGATATAGTATTTCAAGAGAAAATTCAATTATTGAAGGTTTAAAATCTATTATTGATAAAAGAGTAGAAGCTTTAAATATTAATGATTCTGTTATCACAACATCAAACTATGGTTGAGAAAAACATATTATTGTTCAAATACCTTTAAAATGAACAAATAAAGAAGAAAATGATCTCAATATAAAAAGAGCAAAAGAAGCTATCGGAAGAGTGATGAAAATTGAATTTAAAGAAGCAAGAGGGGAAGTAACTCAAGCTGATTTAGAAGAAAGACATGCATTATCACTTCAACTTTTACAAGAAGCAAAAGAATCTCAATATGGTTTTTGAGTAACTCAATCAAAATATAAAGATAGTTATGAAAATATTACCATAGGTACATTATCAGGAACTGTATCAGATTTATCAAAATATTTTACTCTTGATACTACAAAAATGAGTACGGGATGATTATATTCTGAAGTACTAACTGGAACTGGATTAGAATCATATTCACTTTTATGATCAGATATTAAACAAACTTCAGAACCAGGATTTTGGGTAATAGATGTAAATAGTTTTTCTGGAAATGTTGTTGATTTTGATTATGCTTTTGTATCTTCAAATCCATCACCTTGGAAACCAGCTCAAGACTCAAAAGGAAGAATATTAAATGATAAATATTTTATTAATTCATCAGTACAATATTCTCAAGCATTTCAACCTATGGTTGAGTTAACATTTAATACAGAATGAGCTGAAATTTTTGGAGAATTAACACAAAGATTAAAAGGAAAAGAAATTGCTATTTTCGTTGGATGAGAATTATTAACAGCTCCAACAGTAAATGATACTATTTTAACAGGGAAAGCTGTTATTACAGGAAATTATACACCAAAAGAAGCTGCAAAACTTTCAAATGATATTAATACTTGAGTAGTTCCTGCTCCAATTTATTTAACTTCTGAAAGAACTATTGATTCAAAATTATGAGCAAATTCGTTGGTTCAACTTATTGAAGCATGAGTTTGGGGATTTTTATTAATTTTATGTTTTCTTGTAGTTATTTATAGAATTGGATGATTTTTATCAGCAATTGCACTTTTTATTTACGTAACTCTTATTCTTGCTATTGTAAAAGCATTTTGAATTGTTCTTACATTAGCTGGAATCGCGGGGCTTATACTTTCAGTTTGAATGGCTATAGATGCAAATATTTTGATATTTGAAAGAATCAAAGATGCGATTGCTTCAGGACAAAAATTAGATAAAGCAATTAAAGAGTGATTTGAAAAATCATGGTCAGCTATTTGGGACTCAAATATTACTTGAATCATTGTAGCGCTTATTCTTTTCATTTTCTGAGTAAATATGATTAAATGATTTGGGTTTATGCTTTGAGTTTGACTTGTGGTAAGTTTATTCAGTGCTATGTTCATTTCGAGATTATTTATCTTGGTAGTTGCAAGAAAGAAAAATTTAAACCTAAAATGGTTTTTAGGAATCAAATAATAAAAAGCAAAGATTTAATCTTTGCTTTTTATTTTGATATCGTATCTTAAATCATCAATATTTCCTGCTCCTTGGAGTATAAATAATAATTTTCAAGGATGTTCACTATCGAGTTTTTCTATTATTTTTAGAGTATTTTCAAAGCCATCTCAAAATATTTTATTTGGATGATTTACATATTCTACTAATTTTTCAGCATTTATTTTTGCTTTATCTTCTTCGCTATCACGAGATTCATAAATATCTGGAATAATTAATATATCACTATCAGAAAAACAATTTTTAAAATCTTCTAATAACTCAAGAGTTCTTGAATATTGATGTGGTTGAAAAATAGTAACAATTTGTTTATCAAAATATTTCTTTTTTAATGCCTCAAGATTTAAACTTATTTCAGTAGGATGATGTCCATAATCACTCATAAGAAAATTATTATTTTCTGTTTGTCCAATCATTTCACTTCTTCTCCAAATACCATTATAATTCTCTAAATTTTCTTGAATTTTTGCTTCATCAATTCCAATTATTTTTCCTACTACAAATGCAAGTTTTGCATCAAATTCTATATGTTTTCCTGGAATATTGAGAGATAATTTTGGAAATAATCCATTTATTTTTATATCAGAACTTTCAAATTTTTCATCATAAACAGTGATATAAGTAATATCATTTCTTTTTCATAATAATTCGAGTGAATTTTTATCATTTCCATCAATGATTAAATATCCACCACTTACGATATTATTCGCATATTCTTCAAAAGCACTGATATAATCTTCTAAATTTTTATAATAATCAAGATGGTCTAAATCAATATTTGTAATCACTCAAATATATGGTTTATAATGAAGAAAACTTCTTTTATATTCACAAGCTTCAAGTACGAAATATTCACTTTTTGAAAAAAATACATTTTTCCCATCAAATTCTTTGAGTAAACTTCAAACAAGAGCATTTACATTTGTATTTGAGTTTTTTAAAACAAGGGATGTCATACTTGTTGTTGTTGATTTTCCGTGGGTTCCCGCGATAGAAATAAGTTTCTTTTTATTTGCTATTTCAGCAAGTGCTTCAGGATATGTATAAGTTATAATTCCCATTTGAATTGCTTTTTGTAACTCACTTTGGCTTTTAGGAACTGCTTCTGTATAGATAATTTTTTCAAAACTTGTATCTATTCTCTCACTATTTTCTCAAATAATAATGTCAATTCACTCATTTTGTAAAGTAGCAATGAGTTCAGAATCTGTTTTATCGCTTCCAAATACTTGGTATCCATTTTCATTATAATATCTGGCAATTCAAGAAATTCCTATTCCTCAAACTCCAATTACATAGATTTTTTTCATATTTTTTTGTCATAAAATAAATTATACAAAGTGTTTTAATAAATGATTTTTTAATTCAGGAAAGGTATTTTTTTCTAAATTATTCAATTCGTCATCACTAAATTTTCCTAAAACCCAGTCTGTTAAATCCCATTTTTGGTCATATCAAACTCATATTTTCATTCTTTTAAAATCTTCTCAAATATGAGCAATTATATTTTTTACTCCATTTTGTCATCCAGCACTTCATTTTTCTCTAAATCTTATTTTTCCAGGTTCAAGAGAAATATCATCAAAAATAACCATAATATTTTCTTTTGGTATTTTATAAAAACTCATAAGTTTTAAAACCGATTCTCCAGAAAGATTCATAAAAGTTTGAGGTTTTACCAGAAGTGTTTTTTCTCATTGCCAAGTTGTTTCAAGAATTTCTGCTTGAAATTTTGATTCCATTTTAAAATCACTACTTATATTTTCATTGTTTTTAAACCAGTCTAAAAATATAAATCCTACATTGTGTCTGGTATTTTCATATTTTGTTCCAGGATTTCAAAGTCAAATTATTAGTTTCATTTTTTTGTATTATTTTATAAATTTTTGGTGTATTTCTTTTAATTTAGGATTACTTACATGAGTATAAATTTGAGTGGTAGAAATATTTGAATGCCCAAGCATTTCTTGAATACTTCTCAAATCTGCTCCAGCTCATAAAAGAGTAGTAGCAAATGAATGTCTGAGTGTATGAGCTGAAACATTTTTTGTAATTCCTGCTTTTATAGCTCTTTTTCAAATCATATCAGAAACCCAAATTCTTGAAAGTCTTACTTTTTCATCATCTAAAATATTTATATTTTTGATGTCAAAATTGTGTCGTATAAAAAGAGGTTTGAAATTATCAGTTCTTAAATCAAGATAATTTTTGATGTGGATACAAGCTTCTTCACTTAAAAATATCATCCTTATTTTTCTTCATTTTCATCTTACTGCAAATTCTTTTGACGCTAGATTGATATCATTTTTATTTAACATAATAAGTTCAGAAATTCTCAGTCCTGTAGAGTAAATCATTTTCATAATGGCTAAATCTCTTAAATTTTTGATATCGTTTCCAGAAATACTTTCAAAGAGTATTTGTAATTCTTCCTCAGTCAAAAATTCTATTTTTCTTTCCTCATTTTTTATAAGATCTATTTTAGTAGGGGAGAGAGCTTGAATATCTTGTTTTTCTAAATACTTAAAAAAAGCTCTGAGCGTAATCATATAAGCATTTGCTGTCTTTATAGTAATTGCTTTTTTTGCATTTTTATGAATGTATACACGAAAATCATTTACTATTTTTAAATCAATATTTTCAATATGATTTTGATTTTTCCCAGTAGCAATTAAATAATCCTCAAATTTATTGAGATGTCTGAGATATTGTTCGGATGTTTTTTTGGATTTATCTTTTATAAATTCAAGCCAATTTATAAAGTCAATTTTTGCTTCATTAAACTGCATATTTCTATAGATTATTTTTTAGATATTATATTGAAAAAAAATAAAAATGGAAATTTTAAAATAAATTTGAAAAAAAAAGTAGAATAAATAATATACATCTATATATGGGGAAATATTATTTAAAATAACATTTTATATATGATTCTACAAACGATAAAAAAAGTGATACATTTTCTAAAAAACAATATTCAAACGAATCAAATCCTTCTTTTATCGACCATTTTAATTATATGAGTTGAGTTTTATTGACTCAATACAAATTATATCAAAATTTCTGTTATTTTTTCGACACTTATGATTTTAGATGCTCTTTTTTTAAGAGTAAAAACAGGAAAGTGGACATTTCCTTTTTCATGAGTTGCTGCTTGATTTGGAATTAGTTTATTTTTAAGAACAGATGAGCTTTTAATATATTTTTTTGTGTGTGTACTTGCTATTGTCTGAAAAAATCTTTTTACTATTCGTGGAAGGCATTTTATGAATCCATCGAATATGGCTATTTTTACAGCACTTATATTATTTCCATATTATACTTGGGTCAACACATTGCAATGGGGGAATCACACATGAGTTATTTCCGAACAATACTTAATTATTCTTTTGATTGCATTATTTTTTTGATTATTTATTACGTATAGAGTATATCAGATTTTTAAATATAAATATATAATTGATTATATTTGACCATTTCTTATTCTTCATTTATTGTTATTTTTCTTTTTTGCTCAATGAGAAACACTCAATTCAGCAATAGGATTTTTTAGTGTATCATTTTTTATTTTTGTATTTCATATGATTACTGACCCAAAAACAGTACCAAATAAATCATTTTCTCGTTTCTTTTATTCAATATCAATAGTTTTAACATTTTATATTCTTCAATTTTTTATTAATGAATCGTATGCTTTATTGGGATCATTGTTTTTTAATACACTGACACTTCCTATTATATGGCTTTTAGAAGAGAAAAAAAATATATATAAAAAATTGAGACCAGAGATTTTATTTTTATTGACAAATATTTTTATTATGGTAGTCTTCCTTAGTGTCTTAACCCAAAAATATGGAAGGCCAGACTTAGCATTTGACAATGTCTGTCAACAATTAATTTGTAAATAAATAAAATTAATTTTTTGCCTATGGAAAAACAAAAAAATACTATTTAATTAATTTTTTATTTTAATATTTAATTTTTATATTATGAAAACAAATATTTTATCTAAATTATATACTTTTGTATGATTATTTATCATTTACATTGCAGTTATGATTTTTGTAACTTCTACATCAGAAAATAAAATGTATAAAAATCCAACTAATACTATTCAAAAGGTATCTGCAGAATTAAATTTTTACCAAAGTACCAATAATAATACATATGAAAATGGATTATGGTCATCTCAAAACTATCCAATTCAAACGATTTATCAAAAAGCAAAAGTATCTTTAACATGAGAACCAACACCAGTACCAAGAGATATTTCAACAGTAAATATTACTAGACACAGCCATTAATTTATAATTAACCTTTTCTATTTATGAAACATTTTTTTATATTTTTATTGATATTGTTAAATATTAATGTAATTGTATACGCAAAAGAATCTGAAGAGGAACTTTGTTTTCAAACGCTTAATGAACAAGTAAAAAAAGATCCAAGATTTTCAAATTTTTCAAAAATTTTGGTAAATGGAGATTTGTCAGAAGTTTTGTATGATGAATGAAAATGATCATATCTTGATCTTTCTGATTATAATAGTTTCAAGAGAAATTTAGTAACAAATCCAGCTCATGCAAGTCAAAAAATAGAAAGAGAAAAGAAATGATTAACATCAACAGATTTTTTAGCCAGAAGAAATAATATTGCAACAGTAATTGCTTCTGATAATTATATTGTGTCACAAATAGTATGATTTTGAAGAGATTCTACATTTGATTTTCCAGTTTCAGCAAAAGCAACATCATATGGAGATAAATATAGATTAAATGGTCGTTTTTTTAAGGAATTTGTACTTTATACTCATCATTCAATTACTTGAGATTTTTTAAGTTGTGGATTATTTCATTTAACTCCATTAGGTGGAAGACAATATTCAGAAGTAGCAGAAACTGGATACTTTACCAATACACTTCAATGAAATGAATCTCAACAAGCACTATCAAATAAAAAATGTAGTTCAGGATTTGAAGGAGAATATTTAAATAAATCAGGAGAAAAATTTTATTCTATGAAAACAAATGTATGTGCACTCGATTATGCACAAAAAGATTTTGTACGTATGGAAATTCTCACGGTTGCATATGATAATAAATCAGATTTTTTTAATGAATATGTAGTTTTTCCACTTCAAGTAGAGGTTATGAGAGATACAGATACAACAAGATGAGGACTTATTACTATTGAAGATACATTTCTTGATTATTTAACAACAAGAACTTGTTTATCTTTAGTACATAAAAATAAATCTACACTTCCAAAAAAATGTGATGGAAAATATAGTTGAGAGGTCGTATATGACGCAACTATGAATAATAAATTAGTTACATTTTTAAAAAATATTATTCCTAAAACTCAAGCAGCCAGAGATTTTAATTTTACCCAAGAAGATATTACAGCATCTCAATGAGTAGTAAAATTTGATTCTTTTCCTCTTGATTTATATAAAAAACTTGAATCTATTCCAAATCCAAGTTTTGTTGAATATATAAAATTAGCACTTTCTCCAAATTTAGAAGATTATATTTCATACAGAAAAGAAAATAATATTGTTATTTCTCCATATGAAGAAGTATTTTTGTCATGTTGATTATCATATGCAGATAGACAAGATATTATTATTGATTTTTTAGAAAATTTAAAAGATGTAAATAATTTTGATACCACGCAGCTTTTATATAAAAATCCTAAATTTTGAGATTGTGTAGTTCCATATCCAGATAAAAGAAATATTTCTAAAAAAATAGAAGGTTCATTTCCTTCAAATCAATTATTAGCTGAAGTTTTATCTTGAGAATATAAAGGTCCTGTTGTCAGCGAATCAATAAAAAAGATGATTCAAGAACAAAATGAATTACAAACAAAATATCAAACACAAGTAGATGAATTTACTCGTCAATTTAATGAAGGACATATTACTTCTGAACAATTACAATCTCAAATCCAAACTGAAACCAAAAACTTAGAACAAGCAATGAAACAAGTAGAAGAAAATTATTCAAAAGATATTGTTAATTCTACAGCGCAATCATTAGATACATCATGAATAAACTCTTCTGTAGAGTCACAAACAGATGTGAAAATGTATATTTTTATAATTGTATTAGTTTTGATAGGAGGAATATTTATTGTACTTGCTATTAAAAATAAAAAATAAAATATTATTTAATCATAAACTATGAAAAAATTATTCATTACATTCTTATTTTTCTTTTTATATTCACATTCTCAGGCTTCTTGGCAAGAGGCAACTCTTGTATCTTCTGGGACTACATTTGATAAAGTTCATTGAGTTGGAAATATATTAAATGTTTATGAAGATTATTATACAAATCCATTTAATGATGCAACTATTATTAGAAATGAATTAAATGGAGTATTACAATCATATTCAGTAAATGGAGTGGTTTTTAATGCAATTCATCCATTATTTTTTAATGCAACAAGTACAGGATGATGGGTAACTCAATCACCAGGTATTTCAACAGCAATCCAGTATTTAGAAAATACATATACTATGGATCAATGAATTCCAAAACCAAATCAAAATGTAAAAGTAAGAAAATATTACAAAACATTATTTAATTATGATACTACAGCTCCAACTTGTTGAGATATAAAATTGTACAATGACCAAAAATTAACTCAATCATTTAACTATACTTGAGGATGGATTAATTCTTGAAAATATTTCGTATTGGAATGTAGTGATCCTGAAACTGGATGTAAATGTGAATCAGATGATAATAGTTGTCAATTATCAGGATGAAAAGTTACGTCTGTACCAAAAGTGATTTGACATTTAGCAAAACCAACAGTAAGTTTTGTAAATAATGTTGATCTTCGTAATAATGAATGTAGTGCTACATTACCATGAGGATGATTTGTTTTATATGATTCATCAGCACCATATATTTCTCTTTTTATGATGAATAAAACTCAAGAATCATTTAATCTTCATTTAGAGGCAAATAGAAATTATGATTCTGGTTCAGGTGAGGGAAATGTGTATTATACTACAAAAGAAGCTCCTACATTTTTAGCAAATGATAAGAATAAACTTCTTCTTACTCTTCGTGATGAATATATTCCAAGTTCAGTGAACGGAGTATCTTGAGTTCGTGAATATAGTGTTCAAATAGATGCAAAAGATGGTAATATTTATAAAAGTAAATATACAACGTCTTGAAAATATACGGCATACAATACTGCTGGAAGTAAACAAGTGTCAGATATGCAAAGTGTTACTCTTTCTGATTTTGATATGACAAAATCAGGAGATTATAAAATAGTTATTAATGTATATGATTGGGCATGAAATCATACTAGATCAACCTCATATTTTACTATTTATCCAGCTTGATTAGACTTAGGGCAAACACAATTAACATTATCAGGAAGTACCGGAAATAAATATGCAAATAATGTTGATTTTTATCAATATGAATTAGCATTGAAAGATAAATATGGAAATCCTATTCATTGAAAAAGACTTGAACTTTTTAACCAAGATTGTGGAGCTGAAAATGGATGTAAAACGATTACTACAAATATGGTTGATAATTCATGAAATGATGCTATTAGGGAAGTATATGTTTGAACAACAAATGCAAACTGAGTTTTATGAATTAAAGTATATTGATTAGCTCCAGGAGAGTTTAATCAAAGATTTATTATAAAAATGTTTGGATGGGATCAAACATATACGGAAGATAAAAGCGACTTACAAGAAATTATAAAATCACTTACAACAGTAAATTCATTTTTAAAACCTCATACTGGAACTCTTTCAGTAGTTGTACCTATGTCAGGAAAAATTACTCTTTGAACTTCTGTAAAATATAAATTAACAGTTGTAAATAATAATAATTCAAAACTATATCTTATAGAAAATTTTGTAAACTCTATAAAATGATATGATACAAAAAATCATGAAATATTAAATATTTCATCTATTCAAGACTTAGATAAAAATCCTTTATTTAATGCAACATTAATAGCAGCATCATGAGCAAAATCTCTTTCTCTTGATAATGCATGAATTCAATTATCACCAAATCCTGTTATGACATACAATGTCTGAACAGAAAAAATTTCATATAGATTAACAACATCAGCATCAGATTTTTCTCTGAATAATCCAATAGAAATAAAATTAAAGGCAGAATTTTTATGAATTCAAATTATAGGTTCATTACAAGGAGAATGAAATTCTAATTTCACAGGACAAAAAGAAAATTTTTCTGATTTGTCAACGAGTACACTAAGAGCTCAGATTAGAAAAAATGCATATTTACATATTGCAAATATGCAATCTTGAAATATTGTTTGATGAGTGAAATATGTTGATGCTGCAAAAACTTGATGAAAAGTTGTAGTTCCAGATTCACAATATACTGCTTGAGAATATGAAACTTTAGTAGTTAAAAACTGAAATGTAGTTATACAATGAGATCTAACAAAACAAAAATTATGA
This sequence comes from Patescibacteria group bacterium, assembly GCA_034675265.1. Lineage (GTDB taxonomy): Bacteria > Patescibacteriota > Gracilibacteria > BD1-5 > UBA6164 > UBA7396. The sequence goes on along the minus strand of JAUCDK010000016.1, from coordinate 8,112 downwards.
ATAATTGTTTTAGCAGATAATTATAATGTAAATAGTGATTTTAATAAATCTTGAAATGTTTATATAACTCCAAGCGTAAGAAATATAAATGCAGTTATATATGCAGATGGTTGATTAATAAGTTCAGATAGTTCTGGAAAACCTTATGTTCAAGATAGTTCTGAATTATCGGATATATTAAAAAATCAACTTGTAATGAAAGGAACATTATTTACAAGAAATACTATTGGTTGAGTCATTAAAAAACCATATGTATTACCAGGATGATCAAATACAACAGATTTTAACAATAGTATGTTATATGATCTTAATTATCTAAGAAGAGGAAAAGAAAATTGTGAAAAGAAATCACCTTGAGATGAAAAATGTTTATATAATGATTGAGCATTAGTAATTATTTATGATTCATCAGTACAATTAAATCCTCCAAAATTATTTGGAAATTAAAAATAAAAAAAAGAGAAACGTTAGTTTCTCTTTTTTTAAACAATAATTTCAGGATACCCAGGTTTTACTACAATAGTATGTTCAAATTGAGCTCAAATACTTCCATCTGCAACATAAATTTCAAATCCTCATTTATCTTTTATTTTTCCACTTCCAAGTCATACGATTGGTTCTATAGCAAGAGTCATATTTTCTCTTAAAATTTCTCATTTTCCAGGTTGTCAAAAATTAGGAATATAAGGTTGTTCATGAAGATTATATCCAATTGAGTGTCCAGTTAAATCTTTAATAACATGAAATCCATGAGATTCGATATGTTTTTGTATTGCATGACCGATATCTCAGACTCTATTTCATACTGTTGCTTTTGCAATTCATTTATAAAGTGCTTCTTGAGAAACTTTTAAAAATCTTTCTACTTCTAAATCATGTGGCCCATCTCAAATAATCATTGTAAATGCTGCATCAGTATTGAGTCCATGAACTTTATCTTTTACTCAAAAATCAAATTTTACCACATCTCCTTCTTGGAATACCATTTTTTTTGTAGGAATTCAATGAACTACACAATCATTAATACTGATACAAATATTCGCTGGAAAATTATATACTCATCTAAATCAGCATAATACATTGTATTTATTACAAATATCACCACAAAGTTTATCAACATCATACGCGCTTACTCATGGTTTTACCATTTTTTTTATTTCTTCAAATACTTCTTTATGTATTTTTGCATTTTCTCTCATTATTTGAATTTCTCTTTCGTTTTTTATCACTACTACTTTTTTATTTTTCATATCATATTATTATTAAATATTATTCACAAGTTCATAAATTTTGTCATTGATCATTACAGACTTTTCTTGAAATTTTTACTGTTTCATCAAGATTTTCAATTGCTTGAGTAAGATTATAATGAAGTTCCATAATTCTAGATTCTAAACTTTCCACTGAATTATCTTGAAAGCTTGCGTATGGAAGTTCCATTTTATACATTTCTGCAATTCTTTCTTCTATTTGGGAAGTAACATAAAGATTTGTTTCTATTTTTACTACACTATTTAAAGGGACTTCATTTTTGGGATTATTTTTGAAACTCTCTAAAATACTATCTCTAAAACTGACTATCTGTGATTTTACAGAATTTTTGAGATAATCAAAACTATTTGTAATAAAATTATTATTTTTTGTAAAATTTCCGCTTTGGTTATACTCATCTAAATTTTTTAAAACATTATTAGATGCATTCATACTTAATCATTTTGATCTTAATTCTTGTTCTAAAAGTTGTCTTTCTCTTCTTTCATACTCTCTTTCATCATACGTTCCATCTAGCATAGCAATTGCATCTTGCCAAGATTTCATTCCATCTTTTGCTGATTGTTGCCAATTTACAATAATATTGATTTGTTTTTTTGCTCTATCAAAAGCATTTCCTTCACAAGATGAACAATTTGTAGTAGTATATTCATTGTAGTGACTATATAAATCATCTTTAAAATTTTCTCCTACAAATAATATTTCTTTTTGAAATAGATGTCTTTTTCATAAAATACTCAGACGATAATAATCCATTACAGCTTCATGATTTTGAATAATTTCTCATAAAACACTAAAAACTTCACTTGAACTAAAAGTACAATTTTCAATTCATGTACAAAGTTTCTCTAAATCAATATTTCAAGTATCGTATCATCTTTTCATTACACGATCATAGTATTTAGCAAGAGCATCACTTTCTTTTTTTAATAAACTATAATCTCTCCATACTTCTGGAACATATTCATTTGAAGAACCATAAAGTACATAAAAATCAAAAAGAGAATAATATCCATCCCAAGAAATCATTTTATTGAAAGATTTTTGAATATTTCTTTTTGTTTTTGAGGCATCTTTTTTTACTCCTGTGTTTGGTGTAATTTTTGATATTTCAGAACTAAAATTGTTTGATAATTTTTTAAGTGTGGTGAGATATTGACTTAAAACGGGAGCAGGTCAAGATGAAATACTACAACTATTACAATTTCAAAGAGCTATATTACTACTGAATATAACTATTGTGAGAGTAAAGAATGTAAGAAGTATTTTTTTCATAAAAATAAGTTTAAGATTTATCCTCATTGAGGAATTTTATTCATTTCAGTAATGATTCATTTTGCTCCAAAAGTATATTCCATAAGCGCTCTTGTAAAACTTTCTAACTCAATATATTTTTGATAAAAGCCTTCAATATCTTCATTAATTACTTTTTTATCAATAATATTTCTTGAAATATAACTATTTTGTTTTTTTATTTCATTTGCATATGCATAAAATTTATTAAATCTTTTTTCAAATTCAGTCGAGTTGAGTTCTTGACTTTCAAGTCCAGTTCTAATTTCAAGTTCTTTTTTTGAAAATAAATGTACATCATTTGCTCTTTCAAAATCAAGACCTAAATTTGCATAGTATTTTGAAAATAAATTTTTATATTTAAATTCATCATCGTCTTTATCAGTATTTTTTTTATCAACATTAAGTAAAGGAACGGGCTTATAACTTACTTGAACTCATACATGAAATATTTCAGGAAGATTTAAATCTTTTAATCATAATTCAAAATGGTTGGTAGTCATTTTTGATTGTATGAGTGAAGTGGAAGCAAATTTTTTTAAATGAGTATTTGATCTTTTAAAAAGTCCTTCAATACTTAAATTTGTTCCTCATCCTAATAAATTGTGATTATAGGTAACAAAATCTATCATAATACAAAAAAATGTATTACATGGCCAAACGGCATTATCATTTACTTTTTTATAATTTCATTGTGCCAGAGGATTGGTTGTATTTTCATTATTTTGACTTCCAGATGAATTATTTCATTTATTATTTTGACTTAAAAGATCTTTAAAAACATCATTACTCAATCATGAATTATTATTATCATCAATACAAATTAATTCATCAAAGTTTGTAGTTCAACCACTTTGAGTTGCTGGATTTTTAGTCTCTTCGTATCTATCATAACGAGAAAGTCAAAAAGCTTCTTCAGGAGATAACCCAGATAATATTCCATCAACACTTCTTCATAAATCAAAAATATTTACTCAATCATAAGGAACATATTCTTCAAAAATAATAGAATTAATATCTTCTAAATCAAGCACTAAATCAAAAGGAGAATTCTCATCAATTCCATCACTATACATTCAAATTCTTCCAATTTTATAGATATTATCTACTTTATTTTGAGCTTTTATTGAATTTTGTACGTAACTTTCTTGAATGATAGAAAAAAACTTATTGAATTCTTCTGTGGGAATACTTTCCTGATCATCAAAACAATCTTTGAGTAATTCTGATAAAATATTTGCAGCACCATTATCATTATAAACTTGTTGTATTTGAGAAGCAGAAACTTCACCACCAAAACATTCGGGAAGATTATTTGCTTTTGCTCTTTTATTTAAATCATCAATAATACTTCCATTTACATCTCATCATTTGAGTTCTTTATCAATGTATTTCAGTTCTAATTCATAATATCAAGAATCTATTTTTTTATACAAATCAAGTCCAGTTGGGTCACTTAAAAAATTACCAAATGTTTGTGGTATTAAAAAAGAGAATAGGAGAATGAAAAGTATATTTTTTTTCATAAAAATTTATTTAATTACAATTTCTTTTTTATCTAATCATAAAGTTATTGTATCAGAAACTTTTCCATAAATCAAGTTTTGAGCAATTTTATCTTCTATTTTTTCAATGATATATCTTTTTACTTCTCTTGCTCAAAATTCAGGATTATAAACAGATTTTGCTATATGATTGATTACTTTTTTATCATATTTTAAATCGATATTTTTAATGGTTTTTATTCTATTTGCTAAATCTTCTAAATTGATTTCTACAATTTTTGAAATTGATTTTTTATCAAGAGGTTTAAAAACAATTATTTTATCAATTCTGTTTAAAAATTCAGGTGAGAAATAGTCTCAAAGATTTCCTTTTATGCTTTCTTCTACTTTTGAAAAGTCTTTTCCTGCTGAGGCTTCTTCTTTTTCTGAGAAATCAAATCCAATTTTATTTGCTTCTTTATTAAATTCTTCTTGTCCAATATTTGAAGTCATAATAATAATAGTATTTTTGAAGTTAATTTTTCTTCATTTATTATCAGTTAAGCTTCATTCATCAAGTATTTGAAGTAATAAATTATATACTTCAAAATCTCATTTTTCAATTTCATCAAAAAGAACAATTGAATACGGTTTTTTTCTTACTTTTTCTGTTAATAATCATCATTCTTCATATCAAACATATCAAGCATTTGCTCCAATAAGTTTTGATACTCAAGTTTTATCTGAATATTCAGACATATCTATTTTAATCAGATTATCATGACTTCCATAAAATTCTTCTGCTAAAACTTTTACAAGTTCAGTTTTTCCCACTCAAGTTGGTCCAAGAAAAAGGAAACTTCCAAGAGGTTTTTTGGGATTTGAAATTCAAGCTTTACTTCTCATAATAGAATTAGAAACAGAAGCAATAGCTTCTTTTTGGCCAATAATTGATTTTTCTAATGTTTTTGGAAGTTTTTTTAATCTTTCAATTTCACTTTCTTCTAAATCATAAACAGGAATTCCAGTAGTCATACTGAGAACTTTTTGAATATCTTTTGGAGTAATTTTTAATCTTTTTTCTTTTGGAATAGAAAATTTCTTTTTAAAATTAATAATTTCATCTTCTAATTTTTTTACTTTTTCCTTTAATGCAGACGCTTTTTTATATTGTTGAGAAATAACAAAACTTTCAATTTGTTTATTTGTTTGAATTATTTTTTCTTTTAATGATTTAATTTTATCTTCATCTCAAGAATAAGTCATACTTTTTAAAGAACAAGCTTCATCAATTAAATCAATAGCTTTATCTGGAAGATATCTATCTGTTATGTATCTTGTTGAAAGTTCAACAGCAGAAGTAACTGCTTCGTCAGTAATATTAAGATTATGGTATTCTTCAAAAGTTTCTTTTAATCCTGAAATAATTTGTACTGCATCATTAAAATTTGGTTCTCCAACGACAATTTTTTGAAATCTTCTTTCCAAAGCAGAATCTTTTTCAATATATTTTTGATATTCATTTAAAGTAGTTGCTCAGATAACTCTAATTTTTCATCTTCCCATTGCAGGTTTTAAAATATTAGATGCATCAAGTGTTCCTTCTGCGCCTCAAGCTCAAATAATGGTATGAATTTCATCAATAAACAAAATTACTTCATTTTCAACTTTTGAAGCTTCTTCAATAATTTGTTTAATTCTTGATTCAAATTCTCATCTATATTTTGTTCCAGCAACTAAAGTGCTCATATCAAGTGCTAAAATTCTTTTTTCTTTCATTGAAAAAGGAACTTTTCATTCTACAATAAGTTGAGCAAGTCATTCTACAATTGCTGTTTTTCAAACTCCTGGTTCTCAAACAAGAACAGGATTATTTTTGGTTTTTCTGTTTAAAATAGAGAGAAGTCTTTCGATTTCATTATCTCTTCCAATAACTTTATCAAGTTTTTTTTCTAAAGCTTCTTTACTTAAATCAGTAGAGAAAAAATCAAGTGCTGGGGTTTTTGATTCAGTTTTTTTATTTGGTTGTTTATTATTATCAAAAGGCGTAGGTTGTTCAGAGTCATTTCATCATGCCATTCCACCAAATAAATTTTCTGTAATTGCTCCAATAATTTTATCAAGAGGTTCATCAAAATTTTGTCCTCATTCAACTTTTTGATTAAGTCCATCAATGGCTCACATTTTATTTAAATCATTGAGATTTTTTTCAATATCTTCAGGATTAATTCAAATATAAGAAAGCGCTTTATGAAACCAAGAATTATTTCTTATTAATGCTAATAAAAAGTCTTCACAAGATGCACGAGATTTCGAAAAATTCGAAGCAATTTTTACACTGAGTAAAATAGTTTCTTTTAAAGAGTTTTGCATTCCAGAATATACTCATTTTCTTGACTCAGCTTTTCAAAAAATTTCTTTTATAGAAAGGAGTTCTATAATTAAATCTTCATTAATTCCATAAATTTGGAAAAGTTCTTTTATTCATCATTTTGCTTCTGAAAGAAGTTCCATAAAAACATCAATTTCTGTTAATTCTTTGTATCATAATTGTTTCACTTTATTTTCGCTATTTACAAGTACTTTCTTATAAATATCAGAAAAATTATTATATATCATGTGCTTATCAGTAATAATCTAAAATTTGCCACTCATTTTAAAGAAAAAAATCGTAAAGTAAAATAAAAAATAAACAAAAATAGAAAATAAAAAAAATAAATTTGACAATATTACAAATAACTACTAAACTCTCAATAGTTTATATATTAAATATAAAATATATGAAAAATACAAACTTTTGATTTTCTATAGTAGAAGTAATTATTACCGTAGCAATTTTAATTATACTTTGAGTAGTAGCTACGACGAGTTATCAATCTGTGCTTGATAAGTCAAATAATTCATTGGTAGAATCACATCTTCAAACACTCAAGAATACTTTTTTATGATATGCAACCGAAACAAAACTTCTTCCTCTTCCGAGTGGGAATTTAAAGTTTTATAATATTGATGGTGCATATGAACATAATTATGAAGATGAAAATACATTTTGAGTGAGTGGATATATAACAAATGATATTGTTCCAAAAGCTTATCTTCAAACTATTCCAATTGATCCAAGAAGTAATCAATATTATGCTTATTGACAAACAAAAAAATATGATGGCTTTCAAATTTCATGAGTTATCCTCAATCATCACGAACCACAAGCTAAACTTATTTCAAATTGGGAATGACTTTCTTGAGAAGATAATATGTATGTACCTTTTTTAGTAAAAGAATATAATGGTCCAAGATTCATTAAAGATAAATCTTGAGAAAATTTTCCATATAATCCTGAAGAAAGGCTATTAATAGCAAAAATTGATACTTATACTTGAAGTGTTTCTTTGAATTGAAAAACACTTTCCTCAGAGCAAATTCTGAACACTAATTTAAACGAATGAGATATTTTAAAAGTTTGAGCATGAGGATATGTTGATATTTATTATTCTGATTGAAGTTACTCAGCTCTTTGAGATGCGACTCAAGAAAGTGAAATACAATTTAATCAAATGAGATATGTAGAAGAAAGTAATCTTTTTACACAAGTAACAGTTATGTTAAACGCTTGAAGTATATGGACAAAAGCTGTAAAACTTGCTGATAAATCTGAGTTTGAGGTTGAAACTTCTGGAGCTGTTGCAGCAGTAAGATGAACGATTTTTTGAGTAACAAAAATAAATAATACTACTAATATTGTTTTAAAAGAATGAAAAATAGAAGTTTTATTAAAACAAAATAATCAACTTCTCCCTTTTGAAAAACAAGGAATTACTACCTTAGAAGATGGAAAATCTTATATTATAGTTAATAAATCAGAACTAGAAAAGGGAATTATAATCTCTGATAATAATCTATGAACATCTTGAGTAGTTGGATGAACTGGAAGTATTCAAAATATTCCAACTGATAAGAAAAAAGAGTTTTTAGAATATACTAAACCAACTCAAATAGATGAAAAAATTTGAGAAACTACATGATGTGAAATCTGATGGGAAAAACTAACTGATGAATGTGTTGA
>JAUCDK010000015.1:0-28255 GCA_034675265.1 Patescibacteria group bacterium | reverse complement strand
ATATCGGAGTCAGAGACCGATGCCTTACCACTTGGCGAATCCCGAATAAATACTTTTGATATTTTATTGAAAATAGAGTATAATCAAGTAAATTATATTATTTTTATCAAACTATGAATACAAATTTTTCTGAAATAATTGTTCCTCTAGAAAATACAACTTTGAAAGAATTTTTGAAACTTCAACAAAGATATCCTGTTATTGCTGTGACTGGTCCTGCTTGAGTATGAAAATCAACTATAACAAAAGAATTAGCAAGTTATCTTTGAGCTGCTATTTTTACAGAAATTCCTGAATGCAATCCATTTTTAAAAATTATAAGAGAAACTTGATGAAAAGTAAATGATATTACATTATGGGCAAATAATCAAAATTATTTTCTTGCTACAGATGTTGCTGAAATTACAAAAGCATTTATTCAATCAAAAAATACACCAATAGTTTTTGATTTTGTTTTAACTCAACCCTTTATTTATGCAGATATGCAATTAAAGGGAAATATTCTCAAAACTTTTAATGATATGTATCATTTACAATTTTCTACACTTCCTAAACCAGATATAGTGATAGAAGTTGGAGCTGATGATGAAACTATTATAAAAAGACTTGAATCAAGATGAAAACATATTGATGAATTTGTACAAAAAATGGTAGAACAATTAAATGGATATTATAAATGATGAATTGTGAGTGAAAATTATGAATCAGAATGAACAAAAGTACTTTATTTTGATAATTCTATTCAACTTCCAAGTTCTTGAGATATAAGTGAAAAAGTAATTCAAACTCTTGGAAAATTGATATAAAAAAACACTTGAAATTCAAGTGTTTTTTTATATTGATAATTATTTTACTTCAACAGTAGCTCCTTCAGCTTCTAATTTAGTTTTAATATCATTTGCATCATCTTTAGATACATTTTCTTTAATTACTCATCCTGCATCAGCTAAATCTTTAGCTTCTTTTAATCCAAGACCAGTTAATTCTCTAATAACTTTAATAACAGCGATTTTACTTCCTCCTGCTGATTTTAATTCAACATTAAATGAAGTTTTTTCTTCAGCTTCAGCAGCTCCTCCAGCAGCAGCAACCATAACTGGTGCAGCAGCAGAAACTCCGAATTCTTCTTCCATAGCTTTTACTAAATCATTTAATTCAACGATTGTTAATTCTTTCACTAAATCTAAAATTTTAGTTGCATTAGCACTTAATTCTGCCATAATAAAAAATTTAAAAAATAAAAAATATATTTGGTTCTAACTATTAATAGCTAGTTACTAGCTTGGATTTCTCCAAACTAGAATACTAAGTATTAATTAAGCTTGAGTTTCTTCAGATGGAGTTTCAGAAGCAGCTTCTTTTTTTCCTTCTAATTCACCAACCTTAGATTTTCCTTGAGCTTCAACTTCTTTAGCAGCAGCATCAAAGAATCTTGCCATACCTGAAAGAGGAGACATCATTGATCCAACCAATCTTGAAAGAAGAGTTTCTCTTGAAGGCATAGAAGCAATCACTTTTGTTTCTTCAAGACCATTCACTTGTCCTTCAAAAATAGAAGCAACCCAACTAATTTTTTGAACTTGAACTTTTTTGTTATATGCTTTTGTAATGTAAGCATTTGCTTTACTTAATCATGCAACTGCATCATCATTTGAACAAATTACTCATACTTGTCCTGGTAATAGATTTAAATCTAAATCAATTCCTAAAGCTTCTTTTACAGCAATTCTCACTAAAGTTTTTTTAGCTAAGTTGTAAGAAGTATTTACTGTTCTTAAATCAGCTCTTAAATCTGAAAATTCAGAAACAGTAAGTCCATTTGTTTGAGCAAATCCGATAGATTTTGCATTTTTAATATTTTCAATTAAAGTTGAAAGTATTTCACTTTTTTTAGCTCTTGATACAGCCATAGTATAAAAATTAATAAATATTAAGCTTTCTAGGAATAAAAAAATCTTTTTACCCAAAGATAAAAAGATAGTATTTTGTGTCATTATAAATGTCTTCAAAATTTCTTTTTTATCTCGGTTGGTCTTAGCTTGTTGCCAACTGTCTTTGATATAGAAAGTAGTTTGATTATATAGAAAAAAATTTAAAGTCAAATTTTTTGCAAAAAAATAATCTGATATAATCAGACTATTTTTTCAATGTTTCAGTTTTTTTCATTCTAGCATAGAATTTATCAACTGCACCAGTTTTAAGGATTCTTTGTTCTCCAGTGTAGAATGGATGACAATTTGAACAGATTTCAACTCTTATTTCATCATCTTTTAATGTAGAATTTACTTCAACTACATTTCCACAAGAACAGATATATTTAACTTTTTTTGAAGCTGGATGTATTCCTGTTTTCATAATAAATTTGTTGTTTACTTGCCCGCCAAAGTACGGTGCAAAATATAAAATATTGGATTGGTGCCGGAAGAGAGACTTGAACTCTCACGCGATTAAGCACTGGCTTCTAAGACCAGCATGTCTACCATTTCATCATCCCGGCATATACATTTAAATGTGAAACTTTAAATGCTAAATATATTATTCAACACTTAATATTTCACATTTTTAGAATGGTGGGCCGAGTAAGATTTGAACTTACGAAGGCATAGCCAGCGGATTTACAGTCCGCCCCATTTGACCGCTCTGGAATCGACCCTTGTATATAAAAAATAGAAAATAAAAATTTATTACAATTGAAATAGTTTCTATTTTCTGTTTATCTTAAAAAGATGGAGCCAATAATCGGAATTGAACCGATGACCGTTCGCTTACAAGGCGAATGCTCTACCAACTGAGCTATATTGGCTTTTTTAGTTTGCTTCCTGTTGAAGCGAGACATATATTATTAAAAATATTAATTCTGTCAAAGTTTTTTTTCAAAAAAGTTTTAATTTCTTTAAAAAATCTTTTATTAATGCCAATACAATAATAATTTTGAGATTTTAAAAATCTTATTATGATATAAAAAATATTGTTAAATTATTATTATGGATTACAAAAATCAAATAGACTTATTTTTAAAAAATAATCTTTCTCAGAAAAAAATTATAGTAGTGTATGGACCAACTGCTTGTTGAAAAACTGGGCTTTGAATTGAAATAGCAAAATATTTGAATTCAGAAATCATTTCTACTGACTCAAGACAGATTTTTAAATATTTAGATATTTGAACTGGAAAAGTTACTTTCGAAGAAATGCAAGGTATTCCACATCATATGATTGATATTATTTCGCCGAATATTCATTATAGTGTCTGAGAATTCAAAAAAGAAGCCCAAAAGCTTATTTTAGAGATTCATTCAAAAGGAAAAATTCCTATTTTGGTTGGAGGAACGGGGCTTTATATTGATAGTTTAATGTATGATTTTGAGATTCCAGAAGTTCCAGCAGATGAAAATTTAAGAAAAATTTTAGAAGATGAAGCTCAAGTTTTTTGAAAAGAATTTGTGTACGAAAAATTGAAAAAAATCGATCCAGAATACGCACAAGAAGTGCATCCAAATAACTTAAATTACGTAATTCGTGGAATAGAAGTAAAAATGCTAACTGGAAAATCAAAAAAGGATTTTCAAACAGAGAAAAAATTTAAATATGATACATTACTTTTAACTCCATATGATGGAAATAGAGAAAAATTATATGAAAAAATAAATTTTAGGGTGTGAAAAATGTTTGAAGATTGACTGATTCATGAAGTCGAAAATATTTTAAAAATGTGATATAAAAAAACTGATTTTTGACTTAAAACAATTGGATATGAAGAAACAATTTGATATTTAGAATGAAAATTAACACTTCAAGAATGTATTACAAAAGTTCAACAATGAAATAGGAATTACGCTAAAAGACAATTAACTTGGTTTGGGAAATATAATCATTAAAAGTCAAATATAAATTTTTGGCAAATGATATTTTATATGATATTATTATTTTAGATTACTTTTTAATAAAAAAAATGTGTCTAAAATAACAGAAATAATTGGGAATTTAACCAAAAAACCTGAGAATAAGAAAGTTTCCTCTTGATGAGTAGATGATTTATTTTCTGTTTCTAGTGTAGCTTCAGTATGACTAAAATGATCTCATCTTTCTATGAATCAAATACAAAAAGAAGATGATGAAAATATTATTTCTTTTGTAAATGATTTATTTTTAAGTGCGATTCAAAAATCAGCTTCAGATGTTCATATAGAACCAAGCGACAAAGAAGTGAGAATTCGTCTGAGAATTGATGGAAATTTTATTAACTATAAAAGTTTAGAATTAAAAAAAGCAAGTTCACTTATTGCCAGAATAAAAATTATGGCATATTTAAGAATAGATGAACAAAGATTACCACAAGATGGAAAAATTAATTTTAATCTATTTTGAGGAAAAAGTATAGATTTGAGAGTTTCTGTTTTGCCAAATATTTATGGAGAAAAATGTGTAATTAGAATTTTAAAAAAAGAAGAAAAACCAGGAGAATTAAAAAATCTTTGAATTTTGCCCTACAACATGGTAAAAATTAAAAAACATCTTTCTGATACTCATGGAATGATTTTGGCTGTTTGACCAACTTGAAGCTGAAAATCAACGACACTTTTTTCACTTTTAACACAATTTGATGCTGAAAAAAATAATATTTCAACTTTAGAAGATCCAGTAGAATACAGAATTCCTTGAGTAAATCATACTCAAATTAATCCTGCGATTTGATTTGGATTTGCAGAAGGTTTAAGATCGTTGTTAAGACAAGATCCAGATATTATTATGGTATGAGAAATCAGAGATGAAGAAACCGCAAAACTTGCAGTTGAAGCATCAATTACATGACATTTGGTATTTTCAACACTCCATACAAACTCAGCAGTTCATACTTTATCCAGATTGGTGAATTTATGAGTAGATCCACTTTTGCTTTCCTCGAGTTTGAGAATGATTATTTCTCAAAGATTAGTAAGAAAACTCTGTCCAAAATGTAGAGAAAAATATAAACCAGATGAAAAAGTAAAAAATACAGTAGTCTGAAAAGTTGGAAAATATATTAAAAATAAAGACGAACTTTATTTATATAACCCAAAAGAGTGAGGATGTAATTATTGTAATCACACGGGATACAAATGAAGACTTTGAGTATATGAAGTGCTGGAAATGAATGAAAAAATAGAAAATCTTTTACTTCAAAATGCTTCTCGTACTCAACTTGAGATTCAAGCAATTGGAGATGGAATGATTACGATTAAAGAAGATGCATTTCTTAAAGTGGTGATGTGAGATACTTCGATAGAAGAGATTTTGAGTGTACTTGGAAATTAATAAAAAGTTTGTATTTTTTCAAAAAATCTGTTATAATACTTGAGATGTATTTTTTAATATTTTCCCATGAATGTATTTTTGGAAAAACTCTTAGAAAATGATTTGCTGACACAAAAAGATAAATATGAAATTAGGCAAATTTTTCAAGTGGTAGATGATAGAAAAAAGCAACATATATTGAATAATTTTGACAAAATTCTTTCAAGTATTGCACAAATAAAAATTGAAATGAGAGAACAACAAGAAATTCTTCTTGGGAAAGCTGTTTCAAATATTGAAAGGGCTTTAAGACAAGCAAGAAACAATGGAATAAAAAATGCAACGACTTCGAGCATACAAAATTTAAAACAAATAATATAATTTATTTTCTAAAATAAAAACAAATGGCTAAAAATAGAGAAAGTAAAACTTTAAATCAAAGTTTAGATGCTCAAGTGCATCCAGAAATCCAAGAAAATTTAGAAAATTTAAAATGACTTTGAATTGATCCTGAACTTTTTTCTCAATTTGAAAAAAGAATTACCCAAATTATTGGAGAAAATCCTTGAAGTGAAGCAGTTGTAGCTGGAGAATTAGAAAAAACTTGATTATCAGTAGAAGCACTTTTTACAAATTATGATAGAAGATTTAGATCAATTTTAGACCATGCTGCAAATGATGATTTATATTCAGATGCTGCATAAAAAAATCTCTTTTTAGAGATTTTTTTCTTTGTAAGGGCATACATCAAGTAATGCACAATTACTACATTTTGGATTTTTAGCAGTACAATAATATCTTCCAAAAAGTATCAAAGTATGATGAAGACGCGCTAGGTCTTCTTTTTTTAGTTTTTTTTCTGCAACTTTATCTGTTTCTCAAGGACTTTTTGTTTTTACTATTCATAAACGATTCAAAACTCTATGAACATGAGTATCAACGGCTAAATAAGATTCATTTTTTACTACAGAAAGCCAAACTTTCGCTGTTTTGACTCAGACTCAAGGAAGTTTTTGTAATTCAATAAGATTTTCAGGAATTTTTTGGTTGTATTCTTCTAAAAGCATTTTTGATGTGAGAAAAATATTTTTTGCTTTTGAATTATACAGTCAGATTTTATTTATATTTTTTTTAATTTCTTCTTCTCATAACTTGAATAGTTCTTCTGGAGTTGAAAATTTTGTAAAAAATAATTCATTTACTTTATTTACTTGTTTATCTGTTGTTTGAGCAGACATTATAATAGCAATGAGAAGTTGAAATTCATTTTTAAATTCTAATTCTGTCTTTGGATTTGGGAAAAGCTCATCAAGTCTTTGTATAATTTCTCCTAAATTTTTCATTTTTTATTTTGTATTAGAGATATTTTTTTTATTATATAGAAAAATTTAAATTTTATAAATATTTATGTATAAAAAACCATTTTATATTACTGATTGTGTTTGAAATAATGCACTTTCTTTTTCAAAAAGAGAAAATAAAAAATTATTTGTTCCAAGTTTGATAGAAATATCTGATTTTTCTGAAATTGAACTTTGAGATGAGGTCGTTTTTGAAGATTTTGATTTTGATGATAATTTAATTTCAGCAAAATGATTAAAAAATTTTTATAAAATTACTTGGCAAGGGAAAGATATTTATTTTTTTGATAATCATAATCATGCACTTTATTTTTGGTATTTAGCGAAAAGTGAGGGAATTATTTGAGAAAATAATATTTTATATCATGTGGATGAACATGCTGATACGAGAATTCCTGAAACAATTATTTCATACGAAGAAACTCAAGATTTACAAAATATTTTTGATTATACAAATTTTTCAGTAAATGTTTGAAATTATATTGTTCCAGCAGTAGAAAATAATTTAATACAAGAAGTGGTACAAATTAGAAGTGAAAGCGATTTATTATCGTATGATTTTCAAAAAGAAGAAACTTTATCAGTTATTTTAAATTTGGATTTAGATTTTTTTGAACCAAATTTGGATTATATTGATTATGAACTCAAGAAAAAAGTAGTTTTAGATATTGCAAAAAAAGCAAAAGTTATTACAGTTGCAACTTCTCCATTTTTTATAGATCAAGAATTAGCATTAAAAGTATTTAAGGATTTATTTAGAAAATAAAAAACTTCCAAATTTGGAAGCTTTTTTTTATATTTTTAATGGCATTATGATATGTCTAAATCCGTCTTTTTTATTATCTTCAGAAATTCCAGTAATTAAAATTGGAGAAAGTGGAGATTCAAAACTGATAGAAATATGACTGGCTTCAATAGCTCATAAAGCTTCAAGTAAATATTCACTATTAAGTCCGACAATTGCTTCTTCTCATTCAATAGAACCAACTAAATTAATTCTTGCTTCTCAAATTTGAGTTTGAGAAGTTTCAATTAAAATTCCAGTTTCATTTGAGATACTCATTTTGATAGAATAATTTGTTTCTCTTGAAAGAAGGTTAATTTTTTTGAGACCAGACATTAAATCAAATTTATTAATTACAGCTCTTGTATTGTATGAAGCAGGGAAAAATCATTCATAATCAGGAAATTTTCCATTCAATAATCTTGAATAAAATTTTGTATTCCCAAAAATAAACCCAATTTGATTTTCTCAAACAATTACTTTAATATCAGTTTTTTCTCAAAGAAGACTTCTGAGTTCAAAAGCAGTTTTACTTGGAATTATTTGAGAGAAATTTCATGAAATATTTTCTCAAGTTTCTACTTTATATTCACTCATTCTGAAACTATCTGTCGTAGCGAATTTTGCAACATTTTCATTAATATTTACAAAAATTCCGGCAAGAGTTGGTCTAATATTTCCTTCTGCTGCAGAAAAAAGAGTTTTTTCAATTGATTTTTTAATAATTTCTGATTTGAGAGTGAAGTGAGAATTTTCTTTGATTCCAGGAATTAAAGGGAAATCACTTGCAGGATTTCATTTAATTTTAATTTTTGAAGTTTCAGTTTTGATTTCAAGAGAATTGTCATTTAAAAGTTCGAGATGAACATTATCATCTTCTAAAAGTGAAATATAGTTCGTAAAAATTTTTGATGGAATACAAAAAGCACCTTCATTTTCAATTTTAATATTTTGAGAAACGATGTGTTCTATTGCCATTTCTAAATTATTTGCTGTAAAAACAATATTTGAAAAATTTACTTTTATTAAAATATTTTCTAAAATTGGAGTTGTTGAAATACTTGCTGTTGCGTGATTTACTGTATCTAAAGCTGTTTTTAGTGTTAATGTTTCAATTTGAAATTTCATAAGTTCAAGTTAAAAAATACTTATTTCTCAGTATATGAAAATAAAAAAAATCTGCAAAGTTTTTGGCGACTTTTTTGTTAAAAACTAAAAAAGTCGAATAATTTTTATTCAAAAATAACTGCTAAATCTTTATTTTTTAAAATTTCTCATTTTATATTTTGTAAAAAGTTTCTAATATTATCTCATTTTATGATAATTTTTGTAAAAAATTGATTGTCTCTTTTTATCGGAGTATCAATTTTTATAATTTCATATTTTCAAGTATTGTATTTGTCTAAAAGTTCTTTGAGAGTGTGAATATATTCAATAGATTTTTGTTTATTTTTTTCTTTGTATCTCAATGTCGCAATTTCGCAAAATGGAGGATATAAAAACATTTTTCTTTCTTCAAGAGTTTTTTTGAAAAAATCTTTATAATTAAAAGAAGTAATATTTTGTATCATTTCATTTTTTGGAGCGTGCGTTTGTATGACAATATCACTTTCTTCTCATAATCTTCCTCATCTTCCTATTAATTGTCTGATAGTTGAGTAAATTTTTTCTTCAGTATCGTATTTTGGAATTTGAAGTTCTTGTTCCAGAAGTATAATTCCAATTACTCAAATATTTCTAAAATCAAATCAAGTGGTAATCATCTTTGTTCCAATAATAATGTGAGCATTTTTGATATTTTCAAGTGCTTGTTTTTTTCAAGAAATATTTTTTACACTATCACTATCCATTCTAAAAATATTTTTTTGAGGAAATAATTTTCTAAAAAAATCTTCTATTTGTTGTGTTCAAACTCAAATATTTTTTAGATTACTTCCTGAACATTTTTCACATTCAAGGGAGATTTCTTCGCTGTACATACAATGATGACATACAAGTTTCGCAGGATTTTTGTGTACAGATAAAGAAATATCGCACTTTGGACATTTTTTTATATGATGACAATCTTCACACAATAATAAATCATAGGCTCATCTTTTATTGAGATATAAAATTACTTTTTTATTGTCTTGTAAGGATTGTTCAATTTTTGAGAGCAATGTATGAGAAATGTAAGAACTTTGCTTGGTTTTATCGAGTCATAAATCTACGAGAAAGAAGTTTTTCATAATGTGTATTTAATGTTATACTATTCATTATAGTCAAAATATTTATAGGGCAAAAAAATAGATTGACAATTCGTGTTTTGATATTATTATTCTTTTGATTATTTTTTAATTATACAAGTATGTCTATCGAACAATCTAGGGAAGTAATATCTTCACAAACAGAAAGTCCATCTTTGGAAAAACCTTCTATTAAAAAAGAAGTTATCGCTATATTAGGGGGAACTACTATTTCTTTTAGAAAGCCACTTTTATCATCAGAAGAATTTTTAAATTTAAAAAAATATATTGGTGAAACATTATGATTTGTAGATACTTCTATTTATCTTGCTGATGGAACTCTCATTAAATTTCCTGAAGATGCCATTGGACAAGATACTTTTACTTTTCCTGTAGAAGTATATGAAGCATTAGAAAAAGTGATTTTTCAATCATATGGTCTTGGATCTGTTTTACACTCTTGACATATTGAAGTGAGAAATAGAAAAATGCCAACTCAATCTGAAAAATAATATTGACATTTTTATAAAAGTAAGTAAAAAGCTATAGTCAGATTTTTGACAAAAAAGGAGGAAACTACAAAAGAGCACTCTACAATTTGAGTTATGTCTATAAACTGGTACTGTAAGATTAAAGAAACGAGATAGAAAATGTCAAATCCTGCTGTAGCTGACTTGCATCAACTGAACGCTGTTCGTATGACAGCAACGAGAATGTATGTGCATGCTTTTCCCCTGAAGTTAATTCCTGAAGGTGAATTGCAAAATGTGTTGGATAAGTTTGAGGCACAAAGACGATTGCGACGTGCTCAAAACGATTTGTTGAAAAATGATGGAAAATTCATCATTGAACACGAACGTGGGCTGCTCATTACTGGTTGTAATTTGAGCGCGAGCATTATGCGAAACCTCTTGAAGGTACCACCAAAACAGGTGTCGCATCCAATTGTTTGAATGTTTCAAGCTTTCAATCAAACCCCGAAAGGGGTTTTTCTTTTTGCAAAAAATCTAAAAATTATATAATAAAAATTAATATTTTTTATGAGAAAAACATGAAACAAAAACTTTTACAATTATATTTTCAAATCTTTTGATTTTTGGCAAAAAAATATATAAAAAAACATAATCCTTTTGTCATTTGAGTAACGGGAAGTATCGGAAAAACGAGTTCTAGAATGATTATTTCAGAATTATTACAACAAACTTTACCAGAGAAAATTATTTCTACCTCAAGTAAAAATTTTAACTGAGAACTTGGACTCAGTCTTTCAGTTTTATGAATTTCTGATTATGAACCAAGTTTTTTATCAGTAGTTAAAACATTTTTAAAAGCTTTTTATACTTCATTTTTTTGAGAAAAAAAATATGATATTATTTTCTTAGAATATGGAATTGATCACATTTGAGAAATGGATTTTTTGCTTTCTATTGTAAAACCAGATATTGGAATCGTTACAAAAATTGATAAAGTTCACTCAAGTCAATTTGAATCAAAAGAGGTAATTGCAAGTGAAAAATATAAACTTTTACAATCAACAAAAGAGTTGAGTTTTCTCAATGCAGATGATGAATTTGCTAAAAAATATGAATCTACTCTTATTTCAAATAAAATTTTTTATACAACATCGGGAGAACCACAAACTCAACAAGTAGATTTAAAGGGATTGGATTATACTTTAGAAACAAAAGATGGAGGTATTGTTTCTTCATTTTATTTTGAATCAGATGTAAAAAATAAAGCAAAAATAGTTTCAAATCTCATCGGACAAGAAAATATTTGATATATTACCATTTGACTTTATATTGCAGAAATTTTGAATCAAAAATATTATAATCAATCTTTTTTCTCTCAAATTTGAGAAATATTTTATATTGGATTTACGCTTCAATATTCGAGATTTTCTATTTTTTCTTGAATCGAAAATTCTGTTTTAATTGATAGTTCTTACAATGCTGCTCCTGAAAGTATGAAAAAAGTAATGGAAAATTTCTTTTTATTATCTCAAAAAATATATTCAAATTATGAAATTATATTGTGTTTATGAGAAATGAGAGAATTAGGAGAATATAGTAAAGACGAACACGAAAAACTTGCGAATTTTGTAAAAGACAAATCAAAAAATATTTTTGTTGTGTGAGAAAGTATGAAAAAATACTTTCTTCCTATGACTCCAAATGCAAAACATTTTAAAAATTCAAAAATTTTATGAGAATTTTTACAAGAAAAATTACACAAAGACAAGAAAAAATATATTATTCTTTTTAAGGGAAGTCAAAATACTATTTTTATGGAAGAGGCTTTAAAACATATTTTACTTCAAGAAGAAGATAAGAAACAAATTTGCAGACAAGAAGATTTTTGGATGGAGAAAAAGAATAAATTTTTTGACAAATAAAAATAAAATTATATATTTTTTATATAATGAAAACAAGATATAAAATAAATAAAAAAACTATAAAATGAGGGATGAGGAAACACAAAATTTTGAACATATATTAAAAACGAAATTTAATTTAGAAGCTTTTCGTGAAGGGCAAGAAGAAATTATAAAGAGTGTAATACAAAAAAAAGACACTCTTGTTTTTATGCCAACTTGATGAGGAAAATCACTTACATATCAATTTCCTTGAGTAGTTTTACCGTGACTTGTAATCATTATTTCACCTCTTATTTCACTGATGAAAGACCAGGTTGATAAACTCAATGCACTTGGAATGAGAGCTGAAGTAATTAATTCAACGATTTCAAATTTTGAAAAACAAATGCTTTTGGATGAAATTTCTCTTAATAATTCAGATATTGTTGGAAATATTAAGTTTCTCTATATTGCTCCGGAAAGACTCAATGATGAATATTTTTTATCTATTATTAGAAAAATTCAGATTTCACTTATTGCTATTGATGAAGCACATTGTATCAGTCAGTGGTGACATGATTTTCGTCCGAGTTATTTAAAAATTAAAGGTTTTATAGAACATTTAAGACAAGAAAAATTTTTTCCAATAGTTGCTCTTACAGCAACCGCAACAAAAAAAGTAAGAACTGATATTGTAGAAAGATTAGGACTGAAAGAATATAGTATTTTTACCAAATGATTTGATAGAAAAAATCTTGCTTTTATCGTGAGGGAAATTTCAAAAGAACAAGAAAAATTAGAGAAAGTGTTTGAGGTGATTTCAAAAACTCCACCTTTTTGAATTGTCTATTGTTCTAGTGTAAAAGCAGTTTCAAAAGTATATCAATATTTGCTACAAAACGGTGTGAGAGTTGGAATTTATACTTGAGAAATGTCTGGAGATTTAAGAGAAAAAGAACAAAATAACTTTATGGATGGAACCTATGATGTGATGGTAGCAACGAATGCTTTTTGAATGTGAATTGATAAAAAAGATATTCGTTATGTAATTCACTATAATCTTCCAGGAAGTATAGAAAATTATTATCAAGAAGTTGGAAGAGCTGGAAGAGATGGGAAAAATAGTTATTGAGTGATTATTGCTAGTTATCAAGATACCATTATTCAAGAGTTTTTTATTGAAAATACCTATCCTCCAAAACAAGATGTTTTGTCTTTATATAATTATTTTTATAAGGATTTTAAAGACTGAGAATGAGAATGAAATCAAATCTTAAAAACATATAATTCTATTGCGATAGAATCAGATTTAAAATCAGATATGAAAGTTTGAAGTATTGTAAAAATATTTGAAAAATACTGAGTAGTAAAAAGATGATTTGATGCCAGAGACGGAGAAACTGATTTTAGATGAAGATGAATTACTTTGTTGTTACCAAAAATGAAGCAGGAAAATCTTCCTATTTTGTGGTGACATCAAGATCTTTTAAAACAAGAATCATATTTTAAATTAGAACAAGTAAAAAAATTACTTTTTAGACCAGGTTGTAGAAAAAGATTTATTTTGGAATATTTTTGAGATGAAGAAGATCTAAAAAATATGAATGAAAATTGTTGAGTGTGTGATTATTGTATTGAAAAGAAAAAATATGAATGAGAAGAGCAAAAAGAAATAGTTCCTAAAACAGTATTTTTACTCGTGTTAGAATTTGTAAAAAGATTTCAGGAAAAATTTTGAGCACAAATGTTAGTTTGAATTTTGGTGTGAAGTAAAGAGGCAAAAATTCGTGAGTGGAATCTTGATTTGGATAAAGATTATAATATTTTATGAGTGTATGATAAAGATTTTGTTTTGGCTCTTTTTGATGTGCTTTTAGAGTATGGATTTTTATATAAAAGCCAATGACAATATCCAAAAATATGAATTTCAAGTGAATGAATAGAAGCAATTTATAATAATAATTTGCTATACAATGAAGAAAAATCACTTCAATCAAGTTTGTATTTTAAAACAAGAAGTCTTTGAAAAACTTCAAAGACTTCTGATGGAAAAAACAAAATTCAAAAAATAAAAGTAGAAAAAATAGATACGTATACTCAAACATTAAAATTTTTAGAAGAGAAATTATCTTTAGAAGAAATAGCTATAAATAGAGATATGACTTTGCAAACTATCCAAGATCATATAGTCAAACTCTATAATTTTAATAAATTAACTTTATCAGAAATTTTAAAATATTCTTCACTGGAAAAATTAAAAATGGTCAGGGAAGTGGTAAAAAAAGAGAATTTTAATGCAGAATGATTAAAATCTATAAAAGAAATGTTATCAGGAGATATTTCATATTTTGATATAAAAATTTCCTTGGCAATGATTGAAAAATGAGATTTATAAAATGTAAAAACGGCAATCAAAGATTGCCGTTTTTTTAGGAGTAGATACGCAGAGGAGGTATCAAGCGCGTAAGGTGGACCTTACAGGAATGCCTTCTTTGCATAATGCCAGCGTGTAGGTTGCTTTTCTTTCTTCACTCGGAAGTTGTAAGACTTCGGGGTGTTTTTGTTGGAATTTTTTCTTCCATGCTTTGAATAGAGGCCACTTACTCGGGTGTTTTGTCATCTTCACGTCTCCTAGACTTATTTAATCACATCCATTTTTCAACAATATGTTGACAACGAGGATTAAATATGTTTACGATTATATTTAAATATGAGCTTTGTCAAGAGTAAATCATATTCTTATCTTTATAGTATCAAAATAAATTGCTATTTTAAAAAACTATGCTAGAATATTGTGAAAAATAATCTTAACATTTATTTATGGAAAAGTACGTACAAGACCTGTTTGATTTGCTTTGTGCTGAAATAATAAAATATAATCCATACTATAATAAAGTACTTTTAGAAAAGGCATTTTTATTTGCCTATGATGCCCATAAATGAATATATAGAAAATCAAAAGAACTCTACATAACACATCCTCTTTCCATAGCAATTCATCTAACAAAAATTGAAGCAGATGAGATTTCTATTGTCTCAGCATTGCTTCACGATGTTTTAGATAATAAAAAAATTACTTTAGGTCAAATCGAAAAACAATTTTGAGCTGAAGTTGCTTCTATTGTAAAATGAGTGACTCAATTATGAAATTTATATTATACGCTCGATATGAATAAAAAAGATATTGAGAATTTGAAACAATCACTCGTTTCTGTTTGAGATGATATTAGAATTTTTTTGGTAAAAATAGCAGATAGATTTCATAATTTAGAAACATTAGAATATCTTCCAAAGAAAAAAAGATATAGAATTGCTTGTGAAACTAAGGAAATTTATTTACCAATAGTAAATTTTCTCTCTATTTGAGAATTTCTCAGTCAAATGCATGATTTATGTTTTCAATATATAGAAGAAGATGAATATAAAAAATTACATAAAGTATTTTGAAAAAAATATGAGTACCATAAACAAAAAATCATTGAAGCTCATAATAAAATTCAAAAAGAATTTTCTCAATTAAAACTTCAAGTAATAAATATTGAATGAAGGGTAAAAAGTTTGTATTCTATTTATAATAAAGTTAAAAATAAAAATATTGATTATAAAGAAATTTATGATGTACTTGCGCTGAGAGTGATTACAAAAACAACACAAGAAGCATATATAGCACTTGGAGTTATTCATAAATTATATAATGTTAAAAATGATAGATTTAAGGATTATATCTCAACTCCCAAAGAAAATGGATATCAATCTATTCATACTACAGTATATGATGAAAATGGTGATTTTTTAGAGTTTCAAATTCAAACTCAATGAATGTCAAAATTAAATAAATCATGACTCGCAGCACATTTTATTTATAAATGATTTGGAGTTGAATACAAAGAACTTCCCAATTGGATGAAATGAGTTTTAGATATACAAAAAAAGACAATTGATTCGAAATCATTTTTTGAAAAATTATCTCAAGAAATTATTATTAGTGAAATTAAGTGTTTTGATTCGAAGGGGGAATATATTTTATTACCAAAAAATTCAGTTTTAATAGATTATGCATTTTCATATTCTCTTGATTCTGGAAAATTTTTCTCATGAGCTCATGTGAATGGTGTGCTTATTGAAGATCCTTTTTATCAACTAAAAAATGGAGATTTTATTAAATTGAAAAACTCAAATAAAATTTATATTGACTATAAAATAGAGAATTTTTTCTTATTAAAAACAAAAGTTTCCAGAGAACAAATAAAAGGATTATTTAAAAAATATGCTCAAACAAAAGCAGAGCAATTATGAGAATATTTACTTAATTCTCAATTAGAAAATCTTTGATTTAGACATTTTTGAGCCAATCCTCAAAAAGTCAGAAAGTCAGTTATTAAAAGTGTTTGACTTAGAGACGAACAACAACTCTATCTTTTTGTCGCATTATGAAGTCTTCCTGTCGAAAAAGTGGTAAATAAAATTTCTCAATTAAATAATAAAGAAGAATATAACAAGGAAGTAAGTCTAAAAATAAAATTTAAAACAAAAGATTTTTTGAGTTTAAATAATATTACAAAAACTTTCTATGATTTGGATATTGAAATGAGTAAAATAGTTTATAGAGAAAATAAAAATTATGCGTCAGTAAGTTTTGTTATTGACTCAAATACAAGTCTCAATGAACTTTTAAAAGAATTAAAAAGAATTCCAAATGTTTCTTATATTAGAAGAATATTTCCATTAAGATTAAAATTATATTATGTATTTTATGCATTAAGCTTATTTATCATTACAGCAATTATTTTTACGATAAATTTTCTTGATATATCAAAATATCAAAAAAACTTATTTTTAGAATTGGTATTATTTGGAAGTAGTTTTTTTATGTTATTTATTGTGTTTTTTTTGAAATTTATTGTAAAAACTATTCTTCCAGATGTGTTAAAATATAAAAGATTTTGGCTTTCATTATTTTTTCTTAATACATTTATATTTTTTATTATTTTTTGGGAAATATTGTTTTTGTGATTCAATGTAAATTTTATTTTATACTTTTTATTTTGTTTTTTCATGTATATTATGATGTTTTATGAGTTTTTAGTAAATAAAAAACTTAAAAAATAAAAAAAAGAAAGAATTTTAATTCTTTCTTTTTTTAATTAAATTTTGCTTTTAATCTTGCTTCTTGTTCTTCTTTTATTTCATTTTCAATTTCTTGTTCTATTTCTTTTGTTACTAATATTTGTTGAAGAGAGAGCTTTTTTTTCTTTTTTTCAATTTCTTTTTTACGTTCTATGGCATGATTTTCTAGTAATGGAGCAATATATATTACCAGAGCAATTATACATACTAATAATAGAATGAGAATGCCAATTTCAATAAGAGAAAAATTTGATAAAGCTGTAGTTTTTTCCATAATTTCACTTACGGTTCTATATTTATATTCTATATCTATATTTGACATATCTTTTAATTAAAAATTATTCTTCTATAAGTTCTCATACTACTACCATTCTGTTTAATGTAGTTCCAACTGGCCAACAAGTCATAAGTGTAATTTCAGAAATATTATTATTTCTTTTCAATACTGAAGTATCACCAGGTTTAATGATTTTCTTTTCTTTTATCTTATAAGTATATTTTTTTTGTCAATAATAAGCAATAATTTCATCTCCAAAAGTGAGATTATCCATTAGGGCAAAAACATCATTATATTTTCATTCAAGCCAAGGAAAGTTTGAAGAATGTCAGAAAATAAAACTATTTCCATTTTCTCCAGGTCTTGCACTTCCAGGATATCTTACGATTCCATTTACTAATTCTTTCATAAAAATATTTTCAAGTTCTTTTACATTTTGAACTGTTTTATTTTGTACATCTACTAGAGGAATATTTTTTCCAATTTTTGGAATAACAATTCTATTTTCATATGGAACGATTTCGATATTCATATCTAAATCTTTGTTTTGAGAAGTTACTAATTTATCCATAGAATGATACGTTTTATTTTTTACCATTTCTATTTTTTCAGTTGTATTTGAAACTTCTAATTTTTCTTCTTCAATATTTTGAGTTTCAGATCCTGTTTGAGATTCATTTTTTACGATAGTTGCATTTTGAACAGAAGCAAGCATTGCTTGTTTATTTTGTTCTAAAGCTTCAGGATTTAGATAACTTCTTGCAATTTCAATATATGCGCTATAGTTTGTTGATGCAATAAGGATAGCAAAAATGAAACTTGAAGTAGCAATATATTTTGTAAAAAACATAAACATAGAGAATATTTTTCTTCCAGCAGATACTTTTTTTTGTACTTTTTCTTCAATTTGTGCAAGAATTGGTTGTTCTTCAATTTGTTCTTCTTGTGTAAATGCACTTAAAATATCAGAATTTTCAGTATTTGAAGTTGTTTCTACATGAAAAGTTTCAAGATTATTTTCATATGATTCTCATTCAAGAGTAAGATTTGAAAGTAAATCATCACTTTGAGTAGAAGTATTTTCAAGATGAATATTTTCTAAAATATCATGTAATTGATTTCATTCTTCAAACATTTCAAGAATATCATCATTTGTATTTTTGTTTGTCATACTTTTTGTTTTAGTTATATTTGTTTTTTTATTTGTAAAAATATTTTAGCATAAATTAATTTTTTAAGCAAATTGTGGGAATAAAATATTTCTAAATTATGTTGACAAATATAATAATATATTTTTACTCTAATTTTTTGAAAGTTAGTTTGCAAGTTTTGATTTTTTGATTATTATGGTAAAAATTATTTGAAAATGTACATTATTTATGGCAAAAATTTATGAAAAAAGCTCCGGAGGAATTCTATATCGTAAACATGACAAGTGAGTAGAAATACTTTTACTCGAATGGTTGAACTCAAAATGACAATCTGAATATGTTATTCCTAAATGACATATGGAAGATGGTGAAACTGCCAGTCAAACAGCTCTGAGAGAAACAGCTGAAGAAACTTGATTGGAAATAAAAGATTTAGAAATTGTAAAATTTATTACAAAATTAAATTATACTTTTACTGCGTGATATCGTGAAGATAATCCTTTAGTAGATAAAGATGTTTATTTGTTTTTGATAAAATATAAATGAACACAAGCTCCAACTCCTCAAAAAGAAGAAAGATTTATAGGGTATAAATGGTTTGGTATTGATGAAATCAAAAATTTAGAAGTAAAATTTGATCTCCCTTCTATAATCAGTAAAAATAAAGTTTATTTTATTTAATATAATTTATGGTAGAAATATTTAATACAAATACAAGTATACAAATTAAAAATTCTGATAATGTGATAATAAGTTGTGATATTACAACAGCTCAAGTATCTATTTGAGATTATAAAATAGATTTTCCAGGAGAATATGAAAAATCTTGAGTGTTATTGGAAGTATTAGAATATAGTGAAAAATTATTTTATAGTTTTCTTGTGGAATGAAAAGTTATTGTAGTATTATTTTATGATGATTTTGAAATGAAAGAAGAAATTATGTCATTTTTCTGAGATGTTGATATACTTCTTGTTACTGGAACAAAAAATGCTCCTAAAATAGTTGAAAATATTGAAGCAAGAGTAGTAATTCCATTTGGAGAAGGGAAAGATGTATTTTTAAATACTCTTTGACAACATAAGGATGAAATAGATACTTTTAAATTAAAGTGAGATCTTTGAATTGAAAATACTGAATTTATTAATCTAAAATAAAAAAAGTGAGGAATTATTCTTCACTTTTTTATTTTAATTTTCAAGTTATGATTTCATTTTTTTTGATTTCACCAGAAATAATTTCAAAATTATCATTGGTAGCTTCGATATAATTTTGTGTCCATCATTTAAATTGTCCATCTTTTACATTTTCAATTAAAACTTCAAATGTGTTTCCAACTTGAGAAGTAATAAAATCTTCTCTCACTTTTTCTCAAGTTGCGATGAGTAAATCAAGTCTTTGTTTTTTTATTTTTTCATCAATTTGATGTGGAAAAAAACTTGCCGGAACATGTTCTCAAAGCGTGTGATTAGAAAAAGGAAAAGCATGAACTTTTGTGATATTATAATTTTTTACTAAATCAAGAGTATCAAGGAAATTTTCTTCCGATTCTCCAGGAAATCATACAATTAAATCGGCTCAAATACTTACTTTTACACCATCTTCTCTTTTTACATTGAGAGTTTTTTGAAGTAAATCTCTCATATATTCACCATCATAATGTCTTCTCATTGCTTTTAGTACAGGCGAACTACCAGATTGAATAGAATAGTGAAAATGAGGATAAATTCTTTTATTTTCAAAAATTTTTAATACTTTTTCATCAACAAATTCAGGTCCAAGAGAACTGATTCTGATTCTTTGTATTTCAGTCTTTTCTAAAATATATTCCAGTAAATCTCATAGTTTTGAATCTATAAATTGATTGGTATTTTCTTGTCCCCAAGCTCATAAATTTACTCCAGTAAGCACTACTTCTTTTCCTCCTTGCATTTCAAATTCAATAATTTCATCAACAATATCTTCAGCACTTCTATAAAAATGTCTTCCTCTTTTTATTACGGTGAGACAAAAAGTACAAAAACTATCACATCCTCATTGAATGAGAAGGAATTTTTTTGTTGTGAGATTGAGTTTTGTTTTGATAGAGTTGAATTTTGAGGTATCAAGTTTTGGCTTTTTTTCTTCTTTTGGTTTTTCTCCTAAAACTTCTATTTTTTCTTTAAAGATTTCTAAATCCGGATAGACTTTAAAAAAATCTTTATTTTCTTGTCCTTCTTCAAATGCACCACATCAACTGATGTAAATTTTATCTTTTTCTTGTAGTTGAGGAATTTCTTGTTTTACAAATTTTATCCATTTCTTTTTTGCATTATCTGTTACTACACAACTTGCAATAAAAATCCCAGATTTATCTTCTAGGTATTTGCTGTTGAGCCATTCATCAGTATAATATTTATTTACCTTACATCAAAAAACTTTATATTTCATTTCACTTTAGTAAAAAATAAAAGGAGAAAGGTAAAAGGAAGTTTTTTCCTTTTACCTTTTGTGAAAAAATGGAAAGAAATATTATTCTTTTTTAAAGGTTTCTAATATTTCTTTTGCTATTTCTCTTCATCAGAGTCAAAAAGCAATTCATCCTGCAAGAGCTATCATTGATACAAACCCGATAAGTACAGTATTAATGATAAACATACTTACAATTTTTGTATATTCTAAAAATACCATTAATGTGAAAAAAAGTATGATGACTCTTGCTCATTCTGCTATAATTTTTGCGGTTTTTTCTTTACTTAAATTCAAAGTGTGATACACCACATCATATACGAAATTTGCAAATCTAATACCAAAAAATCAAATTAATACTCATACAAATAAATTTGGAAGATAATCAGTAACATCTTTCAGAAAACTTTCTACCTCTGTGATTCACATGTAACCAATAGAAAGTCTAAAAAATATGATTAATAGATAATAACTCATTGCTTTCGCAACAACATCATCAACTTTTACTTTATCAGTAAAACGACTTTTTATAAACCTTGATTTTTTCTCTTTTTTTTCTTCTGATAGTTTTTCTTCATCAAAATTTACTTTCAGTCTATCAATAAATTGATTGAGTTTAAATTTTCTAAAAATTAACATTAAGAAGAGATATACAAATCTTGCCACTAGTCATCAAATAAGAATGATAACTAATGCTCAGATGATTTGAGGTCATAAAATTTCTGTTTTTGTTACAAAATTATCATATATAAGATCAAAAGAATTTTCAATATTAAAAATCATATTTTTTTCAATTATGGATAATATTTTTTAATAACTAGAACAGCTTCCACAACCACCACTTGTTCCACAGCTTCCAGAACTACATGATCATCCTTCTCCATCTCATCATCCAACAATACTAATAAACATTGATTTTAATTCATCAATTTCAGGCACAATTCCTTCAAAAATCATATCTTTAAATCAAATAGATTCTTCTTCAATAATAAGTGCAGGTTCTTTTGAAATATTTAATTCAGTTTTTACTGTTTCGTCAGTTGTTATTTCAGAAGTAATAAAATCATTTAATCATAACTCTTGTGTTGCAAATTCTACTTTTTCTAAAAGATCTTGAGCTTGTCAATCATTTCCATAAATTCTAATTTTCATTTTTCTACAATACATAATAAAAAATATCACTTTTTGTGATATTTTTTATTATATGGAAAAAATGATTTAGTCAAAATTATATTTGCTCGATATCTCTATAAAGTCAAGCATCTCTCATTTTTAATATATGTTCATTAAAGTAGTATGTTTTTTTCGAATTTGGAAGTCTTACTTTTACCAGTTTACTTTCAAAATATTTATACAATCCAAGTGCTAAATTTTTCTCATTTTGTTGAGCATGATTTGCATTGGTAGTAGATAAATTACAAGGAGTATCAATAAATCATTTTTCAAATAAATCCTCATATAATTCTTTGTAATAAGAGTGTTTTTCTTTATTTTTCTTTTTTAAAATTTCATCAATATTTTCAAAAAAATCATTTACATAATTTATGATATCAAGTTGTCTAATTGGAATTCAAAGGCGTGTAAGTTCTCTAAATCTTTTCATATAATCATAAAGAGCTTGAAGAGAAATTCATGATTCATTATCATGTCATCAAATGACAAATTTAATTTCAGTTCCGATTGGATATTTTGATGATTTTCTTCATTCTTCAAGTGAAAGTTCAACATCTCAAACGAGTTTTATTTCTTTATATTTATCTGATGTGGAAGTTTTTCTTTCATTAAATTCTTTTTCTTCTTCTGAAATTTCTTCATTTTCTGGTTCAGATTGACTTTTAGAGGTCGCTTTTGAAAGTTTGTTAAAGAAAGTATCATTTAAGTTTAAACCTTGTACTGCTTGAAGATCAATCCCATCTTTGTTTTTAATTTTTGCTTTTCATTTATAAATCATTTGATCGATATATTGCATCATAAGGGCAGCATCAGCAGCAGTATCAGTATAAATAGTTACTCCTACCAAATCTTTAAATTCGTTTACAGAATAATATTTTGCTTCAGCTAGTTGTTTTCACATAATAGACTCACTTCATTTTTGGCGAGCAATCAGCTTAAAATTGATAATATTTCCATTAATAATAACTTTTCATTTTCTGTAAATATTTCCATTTTGATCTTCAGTTCATTCTTCTATTTGGAATGGTTTTTCAAGATGTTGAGAAATAAATTGTTGGTCTAAAAATAGGGCTCTTCTTACTTTTTCATTTGCAAGTACATCATCAATTGCATATCAAATTTTTGATAATGCACAATTAATAGCACCACTCATTTTATTTCTTTTGGTATCACGTAAAAAGTTAAGGAGAGAAGGAACTGTTTTAAATTCTAATTTTGTTAATTTTACAGGAAGAGTTTTTAAATATCTTTCCTCATAAAATTTTTTACTTTTTTTAAAAAGTTCATTGATTTTATGTAATCATTCCGGGGTTTCTACATCAATTTTTAATCTTTCTTTGATAAAAATAATTAAATCTGCATCAGTTGAAAAATCATCAGTATAAAGAGGAAGATTAAATAAATCCATTACTGTTACATCTACGCCATTTATCGTAAGAGGTTTGTGATATTTTACAATTTCTGAATAATCATCTGAATAAAAGTCACTCATATCGATTAAAACTTCTTGTTCTTTGTTTGCTGGTTTTTCTCCTATATCTTGTAATCAAATGATTTTTGTTGCCATAACTTTTTACTTTAATTCTAAACTAAATATTTCTCTTCCAACAAGTTGAGAGTCTCTTTTATAAAGTAAACTTCATGATTTTGTTTCAAAAAAATCTATGTTTTGGGGAAGAAGTTTTTGCACTTTACAATGCTTATTGATAATATCATAAATTTCTTCAAAATACAAAAATTTTCATTTTATTTCCCAGAATGGAAATGAAATCACAATTTTTCATTTATAATTTTTTCTTTGAAGTCATGAGAAAAATCATTCGTACAAATCTGAAAGTTTTTGTTTTTGTTTGTCTATTCTTTCTACAGAAATATTATTTTGAGTCATAATTTCTCATAAATATCATTCGGTAACAATAGCATCAATTTGATCTAAAAAATGAACTTCGTGAATATATTTTGCATTTTGAAGCATAATAACTTGTTCGAAATTGAATTTATTTTTTAAATTTCCAAGATTTGAAAAAGTAGTTTCTACCATTCTGTTGCTGATATCACTTCCAAAAACTTTTGTATTTCACATATAAACAGATTCAATTAATACCGTTCCAAGTCATACAAAAGGATCATAAATAGTTTTTCAACCTGAAATATTTATCATCATTTGAGCAAGTTTTGGAGGAAGCATTCATACGTGCATATCTCTATCTTTTCCATAATCTCTGTTTGAATATCCATAAATATCTTGAACAAAAATTGTTTTTCAAAAGTAAAGTTTTCATTCAATAAAAATAAAATTGAAATCAGTTTCTTTTTTGATAAGGGCTTCTTTTATGATTACTACAGAAGCTAGATTTTTAAAGTTTGCATTAATAAAACGAGGATTGAGTCAAAAACCTTTGATAACTTTTTTTGATATTTTTAAAAAATCTTTAAATTCAACAGGACTGTTTCAAAAAATATTTACAGCATAATTGAATTTTCAAATATATCAGTCAATATCTAATTTTTCAGAGAAAATATCTTCAATTTGTTCAGTAAAATTTTCTTTTATATCTTGATTTCCAAGGATTTCAATAATTTTTATAGATCATCCAAGTTTTTTTGATTTTGATAAAATTTCTTCTTTTGATACTCCATCTAAAAGAAGCATTTTTTTATCACAAAAAAGAGTATTTCCTGTTGGAAATACTTTGGATATTTCAGCAATTGAGAGTTTAAATTCACGACCAAGTTCAAATGCAAACATAAATTAGGATAGGGGTAAAATAATAAAATAAATATTCGTTTTTATAGTCATAATTTTGTAATCATTTCTTCAAATACATTTTCAATAGCTTGATTTGCGTTGATAGCGATAACTCTATTTTCTTGTTTTTGAATTTCTACTATTGGAAGTGTTTTTGTTTCAAATTCTTCTATTCTTTTTAAGATTGCATTTTCATCTTTATCGTCATCTCTTTTTATAAGAGTATTTCCATTTTTTGGGTTGATAGTGGTTCCTGCTGGAAATGTTTCTCCTGTTTCTTTATCAAACATTCTTCCAAGAAGTCTTTCTTTTGCTTTTTCTGTTGAAAGTTCAAAAAATATTACTTTATATTCAGGAAGCATTTTATCAAATATTTCTTTATTCCAATCATTTCTTACAAAAGCATCAAAAATAACATTTTCAATGTGAAGATGATTTTTTACTGCTTCTTCCATCACTTGAATTCAAAGTTCTCCAGGAACTTGGTATCAGGCATCCATTACTTCTTTTAATTTTCTTCAAAGTTCGCTTTGAGAGGCAATTATTTTTCTAAATTCTGCTCCCATTTCTACAAGAGTAAAACCATAATTTTCAACTAATTTGCGGGCTTGGGTTCATTTTCAGCATCATTGGATTCCAGTAAAAACAAGTTTCATAAATTAAATATAGTAAAAATAATAAAAATTTTTAGTACACTTTTTAGGTGTACTGTTGTTGTATAAATATTGATTTTATTTTTAGCAAGAGTAGTAAGCCGGATTCTGTACCTCTACATCAATCTATCTAGGATTCTTATCACTAAGAACCTCAAGCTGGGTATATTTTTTATAATCAATAGAGGAA
Organism: Patescibacteria group bacterium; assembly: GCA_034675265.1. GTDB lineage: Bacteria > Patescibacteriota > Gracilibacteria > BD1-5 > UBA6164 > UBA7396. The sequence continues at coordinate 2,487 of JAUCDK010000015.1, read as the reverse complement.
TAAAATATAAAAAATACCATTCCCATTGCTCCATACACAAGTTTACCAAGGTTATAAGATTGCTCTTATGCTCCAAAAGTAGCAGGAAAAAACTTACTCACAAATATTTGTAAAATTAATTTTTTCTACACCTTTTGGCTTTTCACTTTTCAAGATTGCTCTCTAGTATTGTCTCTGTGGCACTAGTGGTATTTAAAGTTTATGAATTATATCTTTAAACCAAAGCCGTTAGCTTTTGTAATTTCCTCGTGGAGTCCAGACTTTCCTCACTTTTTCAAGCGTAGATGTATGCTCTTGCTAAAAATTGAGAATATTATATGTAAAAAATAGGAAATACAAAATTTTTTATATAAATGAAATGCTTGAATTTTTTTTTATTTTCTATACAATTTAAGAAAATATTTTTTTAAAAATAAATTATGTCAAAAAAGATTTTGAAAGTGAGCGAAGTAGTAAAAGATTTGTCTGGAGTAGAAGTTTTACATACCATCAGTTTTGATGTAGGAGCTTGAGAAATTTATGGATTTCTTGGACCAAATGGAGCTGGAAAAACAACAACTATGAAATGTATTATGTGACTGATTACTCCAGAAAGTTGAGAAATAGAAATTTTGTGAGATACAAAACTTTCTATTGAAACAAAGGCTCAAATTGGTTTTATGCCAGAAAATACGTATTTATATAAACATCTAACAGGAAGAGAATTTTTAAGATTTAATGGAAAATTTTTCTGACTTGAATGAGAAAAACTTGAAAAAAAAGTAGATGAATTACTTATAAAAGTATGATTAAAAGAAGCAGGGGATAAATTTTTACATGAATATAGTAAATGAATGCTTCAAAGAGTTTGACTCGCGCAATCAATTATCAATAATCCAAAAATTTTATTTTTAGATGAACCAATGAGTTGACTTGATCCAATTGGGAGAAAAATGGTAAAAGATTTACTTTTAGAATTAAAAAAAGAAGGAACAACTATTTTCTTTAATACACATATTCTAGCTGATGTTGAAAGTATTTGTGATAGATTTAGTATTATAAATAAATGAAATATTATTGTTCAAAATAAATCAATAAAAGAATTGGCAAAAAGTTTAGAAGATTTTTTTATAGAAGAAATTGAGAAAAGCAATGCATAAAAAAAAATTTGAAAAATCTCATTTTTTCATATAATCATCAATAAGGCATACACTGGCTGTGGGTTATCTCCTTTTACCTGCAGTTGCTGTATGTCTTTATAAATTTAAAAATATTATTTACTCAAATAGAAATATTGTATGTCAAAAGAATATTATAGTATATTAGGACTTTCAAAGTGAGCAACTGATGAAGAAATTAAAAAAGCATATAGAAAATTGGCTATGCAACACCATCCAGATAGATGATGAGATGCAGAAAAATTTAAAGAAGTAAACGAAGCATATTCTGTTTTATCAGATTCTACAAAAAAAAGAGAATATGATACGTATGGAAGTGTTTGAGGTGGAAATCCTTTTGGATGATGAAGTTGATTTTGATGAATGGATGTGGATTTATGAGATATATTTGAACAATTTTTTTGAGGTTGAGGAAGAAGTTCTTCAAGAAGAAAACCATCTTCAAGTTTTGCTGGAGAAGATATTGAAACAATGCTTCAAATTGATTTAAAAACTTCTATTATTGGAGGAAAAACAACATTGAAATATGATAAATATATTGTGTGTCATGATTGTCATGGAGAATGATGAGAATGAAAAACAATATGTCCAGATTGTCACGGAAGTTGATATGTAAAATACAGACAACAAACTATGTTTGGAACTATTGAGCATACATGAGCGTGTGAAAGATGTAGTGGAACGGGAGAAACATTAGAAAAAGTATGTGGAACTTGCGGATGACAAAAAAGAATCAGAAAAACAGTAGAATTAAATATTGATATTCCAGCTGGAATTGATGATGGAATGGTTATTCGTATAAACGGAGAGGGAAATGATGGAATCAAATCTCAAGCAGGAGATTTATATGTAAGATTTAAAGTAAATACTATTGAAAAAAATCTCATTAGAAAATGAGTTGATCTTCATCTTGATTTAGAAATAGATGTAATTGAAGCTATTTTAGGAACTACAAAAGAAATAAATATCCCAATTATTGGGAAAAGAAATATCGTAGTTGATTCAGGTACACAAGTATGAACTGTTATAAAAATTGCTTGAGATGGAGTGAAATATATAGATAAAGATAAAAAATGAGATTTATTTATAAATTTACTTATAAAAATCCCAAAAAAACTTTCTGAATCTGAAAGAGAATGTCTTGAAAAAATAGCAAAAGAAAAAAAATTAAATGTACATAATAAAAAATGAATATTTGAAAAAATATTTTGATAATTAAAAAAAACTAAAAAAGTTATTATTCAAAGAATAATAACTTTTTTAGTTTTTTGGAGTTTCTCCAAACTATTTTGAAAATAATTTTGGTGGAGAAGTTTGTACTCTCGAATCA
>JAUCDK010000014.1:0-31907 GCA_034675265.1 Patescibacteria group bacterium | reverse complement strand
TCTTTTTTATTTTTAACACAAGAGTGATATGGAGTAATTATCTATAAAATTTCTTACAATTTTAAAAAAGTATGTTAAATTTATCAAAATTTTATATTTTAACTATTTTATTTATGAAAAAACTAAAAAATTATTTTAAAGCTTTTACTCTCGTAGAGCTTATCATAGTGATAACGATACTAGCTATTCTTGCCACGATATCTTTTATATCTTTTCAAAATTTTACCAAAGATGCCAGAGATGGAAATAGAATCTCAACACTTACCAGTATAGAAAAATGATTAAATCTAATCCAATTAAAAACATGAAAATATCCAAATCCAGATTGAGATGTTTTAACTGGAGCATTAAATTTATGATGAAGTGAGTTAGTATATTCAAGTATGTGAATCATAGATGAAAATATATCAAGAATGATAAATATAAGTAAAACTCCACTAGATCCAGTATCAAATAGTAACTATGTGTATGCAGTAAATAATAAACAAGATACATATCAAATAGCAACACTTCTGGAAAGCCTAGAAGCTAATAGAAAACTCCCACTTATAAAACAAACCTACGCAAATACAAACTATACAGCAAAAGTAGTTTGAAATCATGAAATAAATGTAAAAGTATCAACTTGAAGTTATACATACCTTACAACTATCCCAAGTATGATATTTAATCCAGAATGATGAAATATACTAAATACTTGAAGTACTCATCATATAATAAACGGATGACAAAACCTTCCCTACAAAACCAATGATAAAATAATAACATCAAAAGAAATTTGAGATAAAATTATACAACATATAAGAAAATCACAAGACGCAAAAATAATAACAGTAGATATAACAGATATAGTAAAAGCATCAAATGAAACAACAAGAAAAGCAAAAATAGAAGAAATATTTTGAACTTGAAATACTCAAGAATCAAAAGAACTTTTAGCAAGTATATGAGCTATAACTTGAAGTGAAGAAACTATAAATACTACAATACTTACTCAAACAGTAGAAAGTATAATCACTGGTTGAAGTGTGAGTACTGCGAGTAGTTATACTGCACCGAAAACTCCTGCTACTTGTTGAACTGCAAATAAAACATATGAAAATACTGCAAATAGTTTTTGAACTGATACATTTTGTGATGTATGAACTTTAGACTGAGAAAATCCTACTTTTCCAAGTCAATGAAATAGTGTAAATTGGACTTGTATATCACCAGATGGATGAGTAAATGCAAGTTGTAGTGCAACAAAACTTAATCCAAATGAAGAAGTAAAAGAATGTAGTTGAAAACCAGCTAATTCAAAATATTATAACTGAAGTGATACACATTTAGTAACAGTAAATTTTTGAAGTTCTGCACCAACTCCAAATTATGCAGAAACTCCAAGTGAAAATAGTTGTGATTTTAGTTGTAATGCATGATTTACTAATGTATCTTGATCTTGTAATGATACTACAGCACCTACTTGATGAAGTTTTACTATAAATAATAATGCTGCAAGTACAAACACTACAGCAGTAACACTAAATATAACTTGTCCTACAGATGCAGCATGATCTACACCTATACAAGTAGCTTATTGAAATACAACAAATCCTACAAACTGGACTACTTGTACGAGTTCAATATCTCATACTTTAACTACTTGAGATTGAACTAAAACTGTTTATATGAGGTTTAGGGATAGTGTGGGGAATACTACTATTAATGATGTTACTGATGAGATTATGAAAGTAAGTTATTTAAATTATGGTAATAGTACTAAAACAGCTCAGGATTGTACTTCAAATGGATGAGTTCTAGTAACTATATCTTGAGATAGTAATTGAACTCAACTTTGTAAATTTTCACAGGGGAGTTGTAAATCTGGTTGGACACCAACTAATTGGAAAACTTGGTGAAATGGTACTTGTTCAGTAATATCTGTATGAGTAAGTAGTTGTACAGATAATAATCATGTAAGTATTTGTTGGTGACTTGATAACTCTACAAATGCTTGTCATATGAAACCAACTACTATTTGTAATAGTTGAACACAATCTTGGAGTAAAACATCTACTGGGCCACAAAATAATTGTACTTGAGCGACTTATGAATTAAGATTAGATACATCTCGGAATCAAGCTGGTTCAACATTAGTATGATCTTGTACTTGAAGTTATCCAGGTCAAAATAGGTATAAAAAAACTGTTACAAGTACATGTACAGCATATTCTGTTGTTACAGAAATATGATGTTATTAATTTTCTATACCAACTGATTTCAATAAAGAATATGAAGAATACAAAAAAACTCTATGGAAATATGAAGACTACCTAAAACAATTTAAAGATACAGATACTACTGCATCAAAAGATACATGTGATACAGCAACAGCTTGAGCTGATAATACAAACTGTTGACCTGTATCAAAAGAAGAATTTCTAAAAACTATGTGAAAAACTATGCCATATAGTGAATTTGAAAAAATGAAACAAAATTAAATAAACTCTCAAAGAGAAAATATGATGAAAGAACAAAAAAGATATAAAGAGATATTGGAGAGTATGGAGTAAAACACCTTGAGACTGGTCTTTTCTTATTTAACTCTCAAATAGTTTAAATACTAAAGTGAGCTGATTTATGAGAAGACCAGTCTCTGATACTAAAACTTTCTTAAGTCCGGACTTTTTTTGACTTATTTTTGTATTTCATATAATAAAAGTGAAATTTAGAATATAATTTTAAAAATATGGCAACTATAACACTTACAGATAGAACTGTAGAAAAATTTAGTTCTACTTAATTAGAAGCTTTTATAAATAGTGAAAATTTTGAAGATATTGTTTTGTGATACCAAATGATAAAATGAAAAACTTGAAAAACTCAAACTTTTAGTTCTTTTAAAAAAGAATTATGATTATAGAAGTTGATGAATCTTTCAAAACAGATTTTAAGAAATTGAGAAATAAAGAATTAGAAAAAAGAATAATTAAGAAAAATGAAGACATAGAAAAAGTAGAAAATATTTTTGATATATCAAATTTAAAAAAGATGAAAGGTTTTGATAATTTTTATAGAATTATAATTTGAGTTTGATTGATTGAAAATTATTTTACTCAGAATAAGAAATAGAAAAGATATATATAAAATTTTCCTTAAAGTCTAAGTCCTGACTCTCACTAAATAGTATAAATTAAATGTAACAATATGCTTTCCTATATAAAATGACACATAAAAAATATTGAATTAAACTCAGTTATAGTTTTAACTGAAAGTTGAGTTTGATATGAAATCATTATTAATGAACGTATGTATGCAAGTATTTGCGATAAACAAGATGTGGAATTGTTTTTGTATCATAGTATTAGTGAAAATGGACAAGCTCTTTTTTGATTTTTAACTCTTGAAGAGAGAATATTATTTAAAGAACTTATTAAAATTTCATGAGTATGATGAAGAGTAGCGCAAAATATTCTTTCTCTTTGAGCATCTCGTTTAAAAGTAGCTATTTTAGAAGATGATAAAAAAACTATTGAATCCATTAAATGAGTTGGGAAAAAGATGGCAGAAAAAATAGTTTTAGAATTATGAGATAAAGATATTGTAAAAAACTTTCAACCTGAAATTATTACTCAGAAAAAACAAAATAATTCTCATATTGAAAAAGATATGAAAAATGAGATTCTCTCAACTCTTATTCTTATGTGATATAATGGGAAAAAAGTTGAAGATATGTTTGAAAAATTACCTCAATGAGTTGATACCATTGAGAAAATTCTCCCATATATTATAAAAAATATATAATTTTTTGACAAAAAATATAAAAGTACATATAATGCCCGCGATATTTATTGTTAAATAGTCAATATGAGAAATTTTATAAATAATAATATGTCTTGTAACTCGGGGAAACTTTTCTCTAGTTTTTTTGGACATTGTTTATAAAATAATATTTGTAAATGAGACAAACACTAGAGAAATACTGGTGTTTTTTTATTTTTTAAAATATGAGTTATGAAAGCATTTGAAATATTAAGTACTCATACATTATGAGAATGAGAAAAATATGATTTTTTTCTTTTTGCTCCTCATGCATGATATTGAGAAAATTGGATTCCATTTATTCAAGAAACTTTAGTAAAAAAGGATTTTTCTTCTCAAATTTTGTCTGATTATATAAGGCATGAAGCTGATTTAGGAACAAAAGAATTATCGGTATGAATTTTTGAAGATTTAAAAAAATACAGACCAGATTTAAAAGTTTTGTTAATATTATGAGAAGTTCCAAGAGCTTTTTGTGATCTCAATAGAATCCCACAAAGAGCAATTCCGACAGTAGTACAAAGAGAATTATGGGAAGAACTAAACAATACTGCTATGCAGGAAATTGAAAATCTTATTTCAAATGCACATTATGGACTCCACCTTCATACTATGAATTCAAAAGATAATACTATTTCATGGAATTTTAGTCCAGATATTTCAGAAAATGATGTGAAGTATTTTTTAGAAAGAGGATATTCTGGAGTTGATAGAAATGATAACATACTTACTCAACACGTAAATGGAAATTATCATTCATATCAAGATTTAGATAGTATTTTTATAAAAAACTGGAATATAAAAAACTTATTGCTGGATGAAAATGTTGCATATAAATTTGAAAATCATTTTTCAGCAACACATTTAGTTGGAAAAGTTCCATCTTCATTAATAGAAATCACAAAAGGAAATCTTGCAACTGAAGAAACAAAAGATTATATTGATGCGAGTAAAATTATTTTAGATGAAGTAAAATTACATCATTATCAAGAATTAATCTCTCAAAGTATCATTGAATTTTTCTCTCAAAAAAATAAAGAATGTTTTTAGACATTCTTTATTTTTTTCCGTAAAAATAACATAATTCATTTCCATTATAGAGTTTTCTTTTTTTATATTTGCTGAGATTTATCAAATTATCAAAATCCGTATATGCAGTAATAATTCATCCAGATAGTTCTTTATTTTTATCTAAAATCATATTTATATCTTTATATAATCATTTTAAATCATCATCTTTCAGTCTGAGTCAATAAGGTGGATTTGAAATAAGTGTTCCAGACAATTTTTCTTTTTTATATTCTTTGAAATCTTTTTTTATAAAAGTAATACTGTCATCTACTTTTGCATTTTTTGCATTTATTTTCGCTTTTTCTAGCACTTCTTCATCAATATCTGAAGCTATCACATTATATTTTTTAGGAAAAATTTTCTCTTTTGCTTCTTTTCTTATTGTATCAAAATATCCTTCTGGAAGTAAGTTCCAATTTTCAAAAGAAAAATATCTATATAATCCAGGAGGAATATTTCTCGCAAACATCACAGCTTCAATAGCAATTGTTCCACTTCCACAAAAAATATCATAAAAATTTTCACTATATTTCCAGTTTGAAAGAATTACAAGCGCAGCAGCAAGAGATTCTTTGATCGGGGCTTCTCAAGTATCATTTTTGTAACCTCTTTTATAAAGAGTTTCTCCAGATGTATTTAAGAGAATATAAGCATTGTCATCAATAAAAAATGAAAATACTTCAAAAATAGGTTTGTCAGCTTCTTCTGGCATTGTTTTCCCAGATTTATTGGTCATTTTATCAACAATAGCTTTTTTAGTAATTTTTTGAATTGCTGGAGTGCTAGCAAGATCAGATTTTATAGAAGTTGCTTTTACTACTACAGGATAATATCTATTAATGTATTTTTTCCAATTTACATTAGAAACTAAATCATAAAGTTTATCAAAATTATTAATATTTTTTCCTTCATTTAAAACTAAATATACTTTATTTCAAACTCTTGACCAGAGATTTATTTTTGCCATAAGTTCAATTGGTCATTCAAAAAATACCAATCTATCTTTTACTTCTACAATAGTTCATCATTGTTTTATAATTTCATTTTTAGCAATTGCTTCGAGTCAAGCAGAGCATGTAAGGAGGAATTTCATTTTTTCTTGTTTAATAAGTAATTTTTATTATATTATTTTTCATATATTACTGAAAAAATATTTTTTTACAAAAGCTTTATGAATATTGCTATAATGATGTCAGTTTGATGTCAAAACCTTTGAGATGAACTGATTTTAAAAAATGAAATTCAATTATTGAGAGAAAAATATGGAAAAAAGACAAAATTTAGAGTATTTACCTATGATTTAGAAGATATATTTTATCAAGATGAAACAGTTGAATACCTAGAATATTTTCCAATATGAATAAAAAATCCTAAAAATATATTTAGAAATTTAAAAAATTATTATAATTTTATCAAAACTGTGAAATGGGCAGATAAAATAGTGTTTGGAGGATGATGAATTTTTTTTGATAATGAAGCAGGGAATTTTTCAAATCCATTAAAACAATGGTTATTTCGTAGTGAAATTATCAAATTATTAAAAAAAGATTTGGTTATTTTTTGAGTAAGTATTGATATAAAACTAAATAAAAATCTCTCAACTATTCACAAAATATTTTCTCAAGCAAAAGAAGTTTATGTAAGAGATAATGCAAGTTTTGAATTATTAAAAAATATATGAGTTTCTTCAGAAATTATTTTAGATCCTGTTTTTTCTGATAATGGACAAGAAGGAATCAAAAATTATGAAAAAAATTATTTACTCAAAAAAATAAATGCAGCAGATTTTATTCTTGATGATTTATATGGAATAGATTTTTCTGGAAAAACATTATGAATTGCTTTCAGGGAATGATATTTACAAAATGAAAAAGATACCATAGAAAAAGTTATAGATTATGTATTAAATGCTTGAGGAAAAGTGATACTTCTGCCACATAGTTTTCATACTCTTGATATGAAAGCAAATGATCTTGAATTTTTAAAACATTTTGTAAAATCTTGAGTTTCAATATCTCAAAGTATGGAAGAAACTTATGAAACATATAGACAAAAAAAGATAGACTTCTGTCTATCAATGAGACTTCATTCCATGATACTTTCTCAAGTATATGCCATTGAATTTATAGCAATAAAATATGCAAAAAAAAGTGATTTAATGTAAAAAAACTGAAGCAAAGCTTCAGTTTTTTATTTTTTAATAAAGTTGTGTAGTGAATGTTGTTCCAGAACCTCCTTCTCATCCAAATACTTCATAAAATCAAGCTAATGTCCCACCATCTTTAGCAGCCATTCAACCAGTTCCTGCATTTTGTTTTTTCTCAAGAGCCGTTGCTAATCTAAATCTAGCATTTGGTTGGAAATTTGTGTCAGCAGCTCTACCATACCAAGCTCCACAAGGATTCCCATTTGCACCTGCACTTGAACCACTTCAGTAACATACAACTGTTCCAGCTTTTGGATCAGTAGGAAAGTTTGTGATATATTGAGTTACTGCAGTTTTATATACTCCAGAACTTGTTCCATCCGGATATTCTCCTGCATCTGCAAAATATTGATGATTTGCTGTTTCTAATAATTTAATAGCATTAAGTCTATTTGTATCTCTTGCTCCTTGCATTTGAGTAGTATATATTCAAACTCATCCAGTAGCAAGAATACCTATAATAGTGATAACTACTAAAAGTTCAATCAAAGTAAAACCTTTTTTATTTTGTAATTTCATAATGAATATTATTAAATAATAAATTACATCAAAAATTGTATATTTTTTTAATTTTTTGTCAAATTTTATAATTCATTTGACAAAAAATAATTATTTATATACTAAAAATACATTTATTCAAATGATTTTTATTTAAATAAATACCTAGGGATTATAGTATAAGGAATTTAATTCGTAATTTATAACTTATTTTATATGAAAAAAGGTATTTGTTTTTTGATTATTATTTTTTTATTGTTACCAAAATTTGTAGTATTTTCTGGAAATGGAAATTTAGATATTCGAGTTGTTTTACAAAATCCAAGCTATGTATTAGAAAAACAAGAAGAGAAACAATATTATATTTGTGATGCTACTCAAAGTGAGTGTAAAGTGAATTATAATCTAGAAATAAATGAATGAAGTTGATATAAATCTATAGGTACAAAATATTTTTGTCAGTGGGATTTTTGAATATCTGAACTTACTTGAGAAGAAGATAAGTGTAATCCAAATACGGTTATTTATCCATTATGAACATTTACAACATCTTTTAAAGTTATATTAAAAACAGATGAGAGTATTTTTTTTCATAAAGAGCTTTTTATTCAAAATGGAGAGATTGTAGATAATTCTGAAAATGATGTTTCTGAAAATTGAGAAGAAGAACTTTTTGATGAATTAGAAAACTCTTGAGATGAAATTGAAGAAGAAATACTAGAAGATATTTATGATGAAGAAGAAAATGAAAATTTGAGTAATGATTCTATTGAATCAGAATCAGAAGATAAATATGAAATAGAGGAGGAAAATTTTGAAGAACAATTGATTGACCAACCAAATAATGATTGATCTCAGCAACAAACAGAAGAAGAAAATCAAGTAGATATTTGAAGTGATGGGGAAATGATAGAAAATATACTGGAAACAGATTTGGATATCATAAATAATGAACCAGATAGTAGTAACGGATCTACTCATAATAATCCTTCTGAAGAACAGAATAATTTTTTACTATTTCCTTTTCCTATTCAACTTACATTTCAATCACCAACATATTTATTGGAAAAAGATATTGCAAATATAAATACATTTAATTGTGATATAAGTCAAACTGAGTGTAGAGTAAATTTTAATTTAAATATTAATGAAGGTTTAGGTTGGAAATCTATATGAACGAAATATTGATGTCAATGGGATTTTTGAATTTGAGAAATTACAGGAGAGGAACAAAAATGTAACCCAAATACTATTGTGTATCCAATTTGAAATTTTCAATCAATCTATAAAATATATGAAAAATCAAACACTTGAGTATTTTATGAGCAAACAGTATCAATAAAAAATACATGATACCAAGAACCTATTATCACAAAAACAGTATATATTTGATGAGGAAGTTCATCGTCAACCACTCCTTTATTTATTGAGGTTCCAAAAATTGAAATTCAATCTTGACTTGATGAAAATAATGTATGTAAAAAAGAGGATTGTAGTATAAATTTGAACTATATTCAAAAAAGTTCATCAGAAGTATGTTTGTGGAGTTTTCCAGGATGAATTTATGAATGAAATACACATGAAAAATGTAATCCATGATATGTTAAATATCCGATTTGAGATTTTAAAGTAACTTTGAAAGTATATGATAAAAATTATCCAGAAAATTATAAAGAATCATATTTTTCTTTTTCTAATAAAAAAATAGAAATATTAAAAAATAATCAAGATGACAATACTATTTTCTCAGAAGAAAAAAATGACAATATTCAAAATAATGAATCTGAGGCCAAAAATAAAATGTTGTCTCAAAAATATACTTTAAAAATTACTCAAGTACTTCCAAATCCGGTTGGAGTTAATAATTTAGAGTTTATAGAAATTCAAAATACCTGAACTGAAACATTAAATATATATGGATGTAGTTTGGATGATATTATGGGAAGTGGAAGTAAACCATACTATATTTCTCAAGATATTATACTTGAACCAAATCAAACAAAAAAATTTTATAAATATGATACAAAAATCAATATAAATAATTCTTGAAATGAGGAAGTAAATATTTTATGTAATGGTAATATTATTGATTCTATGAAATGGAATTTTTCTGTTTCAGAAGGATTTATTTTGAAACCAGAACAAAATATTTCAGAAATAATATTATTAAAAAAGCAAAAAAATAAATTGAGTTATGAAATTACATACGCTTCATGAGAAAACAAAATTATTACTTTTGAGGAAAAAAATACTATTTTAGATGATTTAATGAGTGAAGATATTTCTCGTGAAGAAAAAAAACAAAAATTTTTTGATATTTTAGAGAAATCATTTTCACAAAAAATTTCAAAACAAAAATCTTGAATCAAAATAATATGAACTACTTTCCCATATGCAACTTTAGTTTTTCAATTTGAAAAACAAGAAAATGAGGTAGGATTTTTTCGAAACTTTTTCCCAAAAACTTACGCAAATAATCTTACCTATGAAACAAAATCAGATAAAGATTGAAACTATGAATTTATTATTACAGAACCTGAAATATGAGAGTTTGAATTGAAAACATTTTTAAGTTTTTGAGATAAAAATGTATATCAAATTCCCAAAACTTTACTTTTAGAAGTGGATAATGATTACCTTCAATATATTCAGACGAAACAAACAAAAACTCAAGAAGTTAATTATATTGTTCCTAAAGCTATTATCACTCTTCAATGAGCTCTTTCGCAAAATAAAACTTTTATAAATAATAGATTGATTTGCTCTTGAGTAAATGAATGTAGTGTTAATTTTGATGGAAGTAAAAGTGAATGAAAAAATTTAGAATATTTTTGGGATTTTTGAAATGGAAAAACATTTGAAAAGAAAAATCCCGCAAGTTATAAATTTTGAGTTTGATCATATTCTATTTCTTTAACTGTGAATGATGAACTTGAAAGTCATACAGCATATTTTGTAGTTGAAGTAATAGGAAAACCAGAAAAAGAAACAAAAACTTCTCAAAAAGTTGAAAATAAAATAGATAAAAATAATAAAATCGATATAATACCTACTGCTTATGCTGATAATAAAAAATCTCAAGAAATCAAATATCATATATTTTTAAGTTTATGAGTGTTGATTGTGTTTTTTATTGGAGGTATTATATTACTTAGAAGACAAAAAATTATTTAATATGAAAATATTAGCTATAGAAACCAGTTGTGATGATACATCATTAGCAATTTTTGAAGATGATATATTAATCACTCTTGATACCAAAAGTCAGATTAAAATTCATGCTTCAACAGGATGAGTTGTTCCAGAAGTTGCTGCAAGAGAGCATGCGAATGCAATTTTTGAGGTATGTGAGAATGTATTAGAAAAATCAAAAATCAAAATAGAAGATATTGATTATATAGCAGTTACTTCTCATCCTTGATTGATACCTTCACTTTTAACTGGAATTACCTTTGCAAGAACATTATCAAAAATTTTTCAAAAACCTCTTTTAGAACTCAATCATATTCAGGGGCATATTTTCTCAAATTTTTTAGAGAGAAAAAAAGAAGATATATCATTTCCTCTTGTTTGTTTAACGGTTTCTTGATGACATAATGATATTTATTATATGTCATCTTTATGGGAAATGGAAAAAATAGGAAGCTCTCAAGATGATGCAGCAGGAGAAAGTTATGATAAAGTTGCAAAAATGATGTGACTTTGATATCCTGGAGGACCAATTATTTCTCAATTATCCGTAGAATATTCTCAAGAAAAAAATAAGGAATTATTTCCTAGGGTTTGGTTAAAAAAAGATGAATTTGATTTTTCATTTTCGTGATTAAAATCTGCTGTAAAAAGAGAAATTGATAAAAGAATTTGATTGAAATGAGAACTTGACGAACAAGATAAAAAGGAAATTTCTTTTGAGTTTCAAAATGCAGTGAATGAAGTATTGGCCCATAAACTTATTTCTTGAGCATTACAAAAACAAGTCAAAACAGTTATGCTTGCTGGTTGAGTGAGTGCAAATACTGATTTAAGAGAAAAAATTAGACAAAAAGCTTGAGAATATAATTTACAATTTTTACATCCAATAAAAAATGTATATTGTATGGATAATGCGGCTATGATTTGAATTTTAGCTTATTACAAAATAAAACACTGATAATCAGTGTTTTATTTTTGATATTATATGTATTGTTCAACTCAAATATTATCTTTTAAAAACAAATTTCCTTTTTGTTTCATAATATTAAAAATAAGTTTATCGTTATATTCAAGTCTTTTTTGAAAATCATCTTTAGTAATAATAGCATATTTTATTTTTCTATTAAAGAAGGTTTTTGCTAAAAATTCATTAAATGCAATTTTATCCATTTCTCAAATGAGGAAAATATCAACAATATTGTTTGTATTTCCAACAAGTCTTTTTGCAAGTTCTTCATTTATAATTACGAGATCAAGAAAGTCTTGAGTTTTGAAAAATTTTTTAATACTTTCGTAAGGGTTATAAGTTTTTAGAAAAATTGACTTAAATTCTTCTAAGAGTATGAAATTTTTATTGAGGAAAAAAAATTTCTTTTTTGATTCTTCTCTACTTTTTAAAATGTTAAGTTCTTCTAAACTATCAAGTTCTCTTTTTATAGAATTTATTTGTTCATCAAGATCACGAGATAATGCTCTCATATGAAAACCATCATTATTTCCAGATTCGTACTCCAAAAAAAACTTTTCTAAAAGTTTTGTTCTTGTTTTTGATCAAAAAAGTTTGGTTAAATCAAGGTTTTTCATGAGTATAAAAAGGTTATTTTTTTACATAATATTTTTTTTGTATAAAAAATCAATACGAAAGAAAAAAAACCTGAATATTCAGGTTTTTTTGATAAAAATACAAGAGACTCTTATAATTTTTAATCTGTTTCCAACCATACTTTATCATTATTTCACCGAGAATACCAATTTAGTAAATTTCTTGTGTCTTTTTTTCTTGAAAAATAAGCTGCGGATAAGGCAGTTGTTGAGTTAGTATTGATAGTATAAAAATTTTTTCAATAAAATGATAGATGATGTATCTCTCCCCAAATACCAGTTGTACTCCGTCTTGAATAAGCAGAGTCAGTTATATTTGCTAATGTATTATCGAAACTAGCATTACATAAAGTTATTCAATAGTAGCCATACGGGTTTGTAGTTGTTCAATTAATTTGATATGTTGATGAACTAGCACAAGTTGTATCATCACATTTATAATTCCAAGTTTCACTAGGTCAACTAGATTTATAAGTATAGCTACTTTGAGTATTTATTTCATATCTTATTCCTCCTAATATTGTATTATAGTCTTTAGTATACCATTGTGCATTTATAGCATCATTTGGCAAAGAACATTGATTCCATAGTTTTGATGCATTTATACTTGCATTTACTTTTCATTTGCATAATTTATAAATTTTAGAAGGAGTAATAGCAATTGCTAAAACTATTCAATTAGCATCAGAACATGTATATGTAGAACAAATTCAATTTATGTTTATCTCATTACTATTCGGGCAAATACCAGAATTATTAGTAATTGATAAACTAATACTTTTACTTACTTCACCAGAGATATTTCAAGCACTATCTCTAAATCTAACAAAAACAGTTTTATTTCCATCTCAGTTTGTTAAAATATGAGAAATATTTGAAGAAGTACAATTCACCCAATTCGTAGGATTTGAGGTATTTCAATAAGCTATTTGAATAGGATTTGAAATATCAGTAGGACAAGTAATATTTAATGTAACAGTAGTAGAATTTGTTGAAGCTGCATTATTATTAATAGTGAAACTTCATCAACTAGGAGGAGTAATATCATTACAACTATTTCAATTTGCTCAATATCAGCTATTACAACTGATTAAAGTAGGAGTAGAAGCTTCAGAAGGATTAATGAGATTTCAATCATTACAAGAAATACTGTCTAAAGTATATGAAAAGGTCCCATTATTTTCAGAAACAGAAGCTGAAATTAAACCATCAGTACTTGAACTATGATTTAAAGCCGGAATATTATAAGTATGTCAGTTATAAACATAACTTCAACTTGCAGAACAATTAGATACTTCTCACTTCACACAGTTTGAATAGATATATTCTTCATCACCAGATAAAACTCAGTTATTACAAAATCTTTCTAAACTATTATTTTGACAAGTATTCACACTATCAAATTTATCAATAGATTCTAACTTATAAAGAGTGATAGGATTTCAATGAAGTATAGTTGCTCCTGAAAAAGAACAATTATTTTGCATAACAGGAATAGAAGTATCTTTTTGATATTCAGTTATTTTTTCAATTAAACTTCATCCAGTTCAAGAGACACTTCCAGAACTTGAATCATTTGAGAAATGAACTTTAAAATTTGTATTATTTTCATCTAAAATTAAATCAGTAGTAATAGATAGAGGAGAATTATGTTCATCTAGAATAATTCAAACAGGATTTCAGATAGTATAAAAGAATCTTTTTGAATAATCAACATTAGCATAAGTTTGAGGAAAATAAGATACCAAATTTTGTTCTTCTAAATAAGTTCCAAGTTGGTATTTCGTACTTGCTCAATTAGTAGAATATAAATATTGGGTATTATCTTTTGGGTCAAAAACTTCGGTATTTAAGCGTATTTGAGAAGTAATATTTTTTCAAATATATCATTGTTTAGAAAGAATTTGTGAACCAGATCAAATGATATTGATATGATTTTCAGGAGATGGTAGAGAAGAAGTTTTCGTTTGAAATAATAGAAGTCAAGTTTCAATATTTTTGAGAGTAGTCATTCTATTTCCATCTCTTGCATTTGAGGAATAGTTTTTAAAAGAAATAAAAGTAATAGTAGCGAGAATGGCTAAAATGGTAATTACTATAATGAGTTCAACTAATGTGAATCCGACAGATTTATGTTTAAATTTTGTAAGAGTGTTATGATTTATTTTTAGTTTATCCATATATAGATGCTATTAGAATATATAAACAATACAATATTACTACATATAATACTTTTTGCAAACTTTTGTAATAAAAAAACCTGAATATTCAGGTTTTTTTATTATCCAATAGATTTTACATCTTTTAGGATTTCTTTTTCAATTTCATCCATAAAAGTAACATAAAGTTTTGGAGTAATAATTTCTTTACAATATAAATCATTAATAACATTTTCTTCTTGTTTTAAAAGAGATTTATCTGCTAGTTTTCATTCCACTACTGAAATTTCATTTTGATGTTCATGAAAAATAGTATCTTTTTTCTCATTTGCAAGAATATTAAATTTTTTGTAGAGTTCAATAATTTCATCAAACATTTCTTTTTCAAAACCAAAATTAATTTCAGAAAGTATTTTCAATTCTTTAATTACTTTTCTTGTAATAATAGCTTTTGTTCTATTGATAACATAATTATCAATAAAATTATTTTTTTGATTTCAGAAAAATGCTACTAATTTTTGGAAAAAATCTAATGTTACTTTTTCATCAGCAATATCTTTTAATTGAGGTTTTCCTCATTCAAGTCTTTCAATTTGTCTGTTGATTTTATTTAAAATATATTTAAAGTTTTTTTCTTCAATTTCATTATATGAAAATAAATCTTTTAAATATTGTTTTTCAATTCCAAGAGCATGAAGAGAAAGCGCTCTTCTAATTAATTCTTTTCCATTATCTTTTCCTTGAGATTTAATAAGTTGTTTTAAATTTTCAACAGAATTTTTTAATTCTTTTTCGTATTTCTTTTTTAGATTATCTACTTCACTAATAGTAAGATATTTTTTTTGATAGAGACTATCCAATTTTTCAAGCATTTTTAAGTATGCCAAAATTTTTCATTCTTGTTGTTCAAATTTTTCTAAATCATGAAGTTGAGTTGCTCATAATCTTCTCATCATATAACCAATAGTAGTTGCTTTGATGAAAAGAGTAAACATAATACTTCAAATAGTAATAACGATTAGAAATTCTCTTATATCAAAACCAAAATTCCATCCAACTGATTGTTGAAAAGCAAGAACTTGTGCATAATTAGCATCTCCAACTCAAGGAACCATAAGCACCATCATTAATGCTAACGCTCATCTTAAACTTCCCCAAGAAAGAAGGTGTTGCCAAGAAGCAGGAATATGTTCTTCTAATTTGAAAGCATTTAAAGCTCAAATAGGAATATAAATACTTAATGCTCTTGCTATAATAACAATAATAATAGTTACTAAGATAGGAACAATAAACATTCAGAAATTTACATTTATATGAGAAAGAATAAGTCACATAAGTATAAATACTAATGAGTTACATAAAAATGCGAAAAATTCCCAAAATTGGTTCATATGAGCTTCAACTTTTGGAGATATTTTATATCTACCATAATTTCAAATAATAATTCATGCAATAGAAGTTGCAATTACTCAAGAAATTTTTAAATCAAATCCCAAAATACTTACATGATGAGAAATCACTTCAGAAAGTATAAAAGTTAAATGTGCTAAAATCATCGTTAAACTAATTTCAACCATTTCATTATTTTTAATTTTTCAGATTATTTTTGAAAATAATACTCAAGTAAAACTTCAGAATAATATTCAACCAATCATCATCGACATAAAAGAACCAAATCATTCAATATATGTTGATGCACCTATTTCTCAACTTAAAATAACTCAAAGTATTACTAAAAATAAAGCAAGAGCAGTTCCATCATTAAATAAACTTTCTCCTTCAAAAATTAAAGTAAGTCTTCTAGGAGCTCAAATACTTTTAAATATAGAAAGTACAGCTACTGGATCTGTTGCAGAAATAAGACTTCAAAATAATAAACATACTAAAAATGGAATTTGAAATCCTAATAATGGGAAAACAAAGTACATAAGTCAACCTATAGTAAAAGCTGAAATTACAAGACCGATAATCGCTAAACTACTTATAGACTTCCAGTTTTTTATAACTTGTCTATAATTCATATTATAAGCCGATTCAAATATGAGTATTGGTAAAAAAACATAAAATAACACATCAGGTGTTAGTTCAAAATGATTAATAAAAGAGAAAAATTCTACTTTAGAAAGAGGTATTAATAAAAGTCATACAATTAATAATAATACTGTATAAGGAAAATTTATCTTTTTAGATAAAAGGTAAGTAAAAACCGAAACTGTAAGTAAAAAAAATAGTGATAAGCTTGAGCTTAAAAAAGTAACATCCATATGTAATTAAATATAAAATAAATTATTGAATTCAGATATGCAAAAATATTGCAAATTTATCAATATGCAGGGGGAGGTTCGTATAATATCATGTGACAAAAACGAGACATTTTTATTTTATATTAAAATACTAAAAGGTAATTTTAAAAAGAAACCTTTGAATTATATATTTTTTATTTTTGTGTCAAATATTTTATAAAAAAAATAGGGATTGTAGTTTTTACAAGTCCCTATAGTCAAGCCCCCGAATTACATTTTTACTCCGATTGCCTCAGCGACATACACAATCAAACCTGATGTGTTTGCCGCGTAAAGCAACAAAGCAAGAACGCTATTGAGGGGAAAAATAATTATGCTGTACAAAATGGCTTCGTTTACTCCTTCCTGTTTCAAACCAACCGTATTGCAGATTTTAACGATTGGACGAGGTATATCCTTATACAAGATATGGTTTTTAAATACCACGATGGCGACCAAGCTCGAAAACACAAACATTGGTGCGCCAACCATCAGCATCGACAAGCCTACATAAAAATCATGGAGGTTGTTGACAGGTGCTGCGATAGCTCCTGCAAAGGGTGAGGATATTGCTGCTGCGATAAACAGCCCAACGCCATCAAGATGAGGTTGGATGTACTGCACCAGCCCTGCGTTAATAATAACGCAAGCTATCAAAATCAATCCTATTGCATTCAGTGCTCCATCTTTCAGTTCATGAACAAACATCTCAATCAAGAACATGGTTTTACGCGAAAGCGCTGCATAAATCAAGAGTATCCCAATGCATAAAAATGCAGAATGGGTTATCACAATCAGCAGCAAACCAATGGTAAATTCAATAATCCCTTTCGTTTGTTGTTTGGTAAACGTAACTTTTTCCATCCTCACAGGAGTGAAGATGGCTGCCAAAATCCCTAGAAAAATGCAGTAAGGTGTCAGAACAAGAAGAATCGGGAAGCCAGCAATAGGATTATTCAGCCCATTGCTAATAAACCATGGAAGCCCCCACAATTCGCCCAAGTAAAATCCTCCTCCAACTGTTAAAGCTGCAAATGCACAAAACGTTTTTACAACGAATTGGTTGAAGGTGTTTTTTTCACCTTGTATTGGCAAGAAAACAATCCCTGTAGATAAGAGCAACACAACAGCGAAACTATCAAAGAACAGGGAAATGTGTCCACAAAAGACAATCAAAATGAATGTCGATACACGAGGTCTTTCAGTAAAAAAAACTGGTATTTTGACCTGAGCATATGCTAAGAGCATCGTCAGATACACAGCCACAATCAAAGTTTCCATCACTGGGCTACCAGTCAGAGATACTCCTTCAATGAGGGCTTTTCCTGCCCAAAAGGTCATAAAAACACCCAGAAGGAACCCGATGATAATTTGCTCAGTAGAGAGAAAACTCTCTTTTTTGAAATCTTTCATGACTTGCTCCTTTCAAAAGCATGATATAGTTAGGAAAAAAGAGAATATTTTTATAGCTATTTTTTTTATAATGTCAAATTTTTATTTCAATTTTTATTTCATTTTCTTTCAATAATTTCATTTGATTTTGTATGAAAAAAAAATATCATATTTTCAAATTATTTTACTACAATTTATACATGAAAATTCATATAATAACTATTTTCCCAGAGAGTTTTGAATCATATTTTTCCAGCAGTATTATGAAAAGAGCAAAAGAGGATTGATATCTTGAAATAATGTTTTATAAACTCAATAATTTTTCTCAAGTTCCAACTGGAAGAGTTGATGATAAAGCATATGGAATGCATGGGCAAGTTTTATCTCCAGAACCATTATCTAAAGCAATAGAAAGTATTTTTTCTACTATAGGAAAAAAAATAAAAGTTATCTATATGTCACCATCATGAGAAATACTTACTCAGGAAAAAACAGAAAAATATATGTCACTTTTAGAAGATGAATTTATTATAATATGTGGGCATTATGAAGGAATTGATCAAAGAATTATAGATATATATGTGGATTATAGAATTAGTATTTGAGAATATGTTCTGACAAGCTGAGAGATTGCAAGTATGGTTTTTATAGATTCTTTAGTAAGACAAATTCCATGAGTACTTGGAAATGAAGAATCGTATTTAGAAGAAAGTTTTTCTCTAAAATTAAATAGACAAAAAGAGTATCCTGTATATACTAAACCTCAAGAATTTATGTGAAAAAGGGTTCCTGATGTCCTTGTGAGTGGAAATCACAAAAAAATCGATGAATGGAAAAAAAATAATATATCTTAAAATATAATGTAAAATATGGAAAATTTTTTAGCTTATGTAAATAAAATCTTAGAAGCAATACTTGCTTTTGATTATATTTGATTTTTATCAGGGATGATTTCTTTATTAACTTTTGAAAGTTTTTTAAAATTAGTGGTAATTTATTTTTTTATTGTCTGGATAGCAATAGTTATTTGGGTAACAAAGGATATTATTAATAGAACGAATAATATTTTATATCAAATATTTTCTATTTTTACAGTTCTTTTATGAACTCCACTTGGAATAGTGGTATATTTGTTGATTAGACCAAGCAAAACATTATTTGAAAAATATTATGAAGAAGCTTCTATAGAGGAAGAACTAGATTTATCTGAATTTGAAGAGGAAAAAATAGTTGAACCAGTAAAGTTAGATATCAAAAAACAAACCTGTATAAAATGTCTTTTTGAAATTCAATCGGATTATAAGTTTTGTCCAAATTGTAGTAATCCATTAAAAAAGGATTGTACATGATGTGGAAAAGAAATAAAACCAGACTGGCATGTTTGTCCATACTGTTGAAAAAATCAAGAAAATAAAGTAGAAGAAATACTTGCATATACTGAGGAGAAAAAAGAAGTGATTGTAGAAAAAAAAGAACCTCTTGATGAAAAAAAACAAGAAAATGCTTAAATAAGCTTTACTTTTTTGAATTTTTATTATAATTGACACGATTTTTTACTTTTTAATATATACGTTATGATTCTAAATCATATGAAATCTATATTTGGTACGGAAAGTTTAAGAAAAAAGATAATTGCCGTATTACTTTTAGTTTTGGTTTATAAATTTTTATCAGTTATTCCAGTACCTGGAGTAAATAATGAAGGATTAAAAGCAGTTATGGAACAACAATCATGACTTGCATTTTTTAGTGCTTTAATGTGAGGATGATTAGAACATTTTTCTATTATATTAATGGGGTTATCACCATATATTAATGCAATGATTATTATTCAACTTCTTTGAGTAATCGTTCCTAAAGTTGGGGATTTACAAAAAGAAGGAGAACAAGGACAAAAAACAATTAATAAATGGACAAGATGGTTAAGTCTTCCTTTAGCTTTTGTACAAAGTTATGGTATGATTATTCTTCTTAATTCGTTAGCTTGATGATCAATTATTGATACATCTGATACTTCACTTGTACTTATGAGTATGTTAATTGTTACTGCTTGAACTATATTCCTTTTATGGTTATGAGAAGTTATGACTGAATATGGAATTGGAAATGGTATTAGTATAATCATTACAGCTTGAGTATTATCAGGAGTTCCAAATGTAATTATGGGGCATTTAAATGCTGGAGCATATGCTTTATTTGCTGGATTACTAGTTGCTACATTAGTTATTATTTATGTTATAATTAAATTTACGGAATGAAATAGAAGAATTCCTGTAATTTATTCAAGAACTGGAAGAGATGAAAAATCATATTTTCCAATTAGAGTAAATCAAGCATGAATGGTACCTATCATTTTTGCAGTTTCTATTGTTACATTTCCTTCAATTTTAGGACAAATTTTATCAACTCAAAGCTGAGAAACAGCTAAAAAATTAGGAGAATATATGTTGAGTCATTTCTCAATGCAAAACCCTAGCTGGATATTTATTGCTATTTACTTTGTACTTGTAGTTGCATTTTCATTTTTCTATATTTCAATTACATTTAATACTGATAATATTGCTGAAAATATTCAAAAAAGAGGTGGTTATATTCCAGGAATCAGACCAGGAAATGATACGGCTGAGTATTTAACAAAAGTTTCTGCTCGTTTAAATTTATTTGGATGATCATTCTTAGCATTAATAGCAGTTCTTCCATATGTTATGGGGAAAGTTATGGGGCAAACAGTTGATTTTATTATTTCAGGAGCTTGACTTATCATTATAGTATCAGTTATTCTTGATATTATTAGAAAAGTTGATAGTGAAATGAAAATGTATGATTATTCAAAATATAGATAAGAATCTTTCAAAAAACAAAATAAAAAAATAAATCGTATAATACGATTTATTTTTTTATTTTGTCTGTAAAGAGAACTCCATTTAAATGATCAATTTCATGCTGTACAATACGAGCAGATACTCCAGAAAGAATGATAATTTTTTCTTTTTTATTTTCATCAATATATGATAATTTTATTTTTAGAAATCTTTCTACTTCTCACTTTTCTCAAGGAACTGATAAACATCATTCTCCTTCAATTTCACATTCGGTAGAATGTTCTAAAATATTTGGGTTGATCATCATAATAGTTGAAAAATTTTCATCATCCCGGTTTTTGAGTAAGCTTACTACTATAAGTCTTTTATTATATCCAACTTGAGGAGCAGCTAATCATACTCAACCATTTTTAGGGTTTTTAATATATTTTATCATTTCTTTTCCTAGTTTGATGTAGGTGTTGTATTCATTTGGTTTAAGAGCTTCACTCACAGTTCTGAGAATCTCATTTTGTTTTCCAGTTTCAATTTTTAGCATAATATATTTTTAATAATAGTTACTCTCATTATAGGTTTTTTTTTATTTTTTCAAAATATTTGTATATTTTTCTATTATATAGTATAATGTAGAAGTATTATTTTATTATTTAAAAATATATTTATTATGAGTAACCTAAACTCTTTAGAAAGTATAGAAAAATTAACAGAAAGTAGAGAAGAATTCACTTTGGAGGCACAAAGAGAATTATTATTACAATTAAATCCAGATATCATTTATTGAGTTTATGATTTAAAACAAGATGGAGAGTGAAAAATGGAATTAGAACTTATAGATGATGTAATGACCATATATCCAAATCAACTTCAAAATATTCAATGATTAGATAAGGCTTGAGATATTGTTATAGTAGATTTATGATCTTTAAGAAAATGACAAATAAAAGTATTGGTTTGATGAGAAGTAAAAGTTGAAACACCAATTTTACTTTCAAATGGAGTGATAGAATATATTGAATGAAATACTTGAAAACCACATTTAATAACTACTTTGAGAGATTGATGAGCAGCTGATAGTTTACAAAGAACTACTACAGCTGGAAGAAATACTTGATATGACTTAAAAGAGGAAGTTGAGAGAGAGCATTTTGAAGAATGACCATTTTTATGAAAAAATAGTAAATGAGAATATACTCTTTGTATTCCTTCTGAAAATCCTCAAGGATGGGAGTATACAAAAGAATCAGTGTCATCATGGTTAGAAAATAAATATAATCTTTCAAGAGAAAATGAAAATGATCTCCATTTTATAGAAGCTTTTGAAAGAAATTTTCCAGGAATAAAATATGAAGAATTATGAACTATTTTAAGAAATATTGTAGAAAATGATAGATATATGACCTATGACTGGGATAATAAGCCTCTAGATTGACTTGATTGAGATATGAGAAAACTTTCTGTGGAGGATAAATGAAAAAGAAGTGAAATGAATGCTTTTGTTTATTTTGATACAGCAAATAATACTATTGAATATAGAGATGTAAGAAGAATAAAGTGAATTCCAGACGGTTTTCAACTTCTTGGAAATAGACCATGTAAATTATTTTTAGAAAGTCAAAATCAATATCCAAGAGTTCCAAGAATAGAAAATGCTTGAGAAAAGGCAGTTCCTACTATTAAGTATGTATCACAAACAGTAGCATGAATTTTATAATAAAAAATAAGAATTATCATTTGATAATTCTTATTTTTTATTATATTTTTTTAAAGCAAAGAGTAAACCATTCTTGATGATTAAAAAATTGAGAATCTTCATATATAATTTCAAAATTTTTTCATGCGAATGCTTTGTATTCATTTATATGATAGTGATAATAAATTCTTGTTCAAAATTCATCTGTTTTTTCTATTTCTGTATATTTTTCACTCGCTTTTAAAGAAACATATACTATTCATTTTGTTGAAAGAATATTATAAAATTTTTCAAATAATTTTTGAGTTGTTTCTTTGTCTGAGTGTATTAAAGAAGCAAAAGCAAAGATAATATCAAATTTTTTCTCAAATTTATATTCTTCTATATCTCAAACAATAAATTCTCCATCAGGAAAGCTCTTTTTTGCATATGAAATAGCATCTTGCGAAATATCTATTCCAGTATAGTTTTTTGTAAATTGTCTGATGTAAGAATATTCTCTTCCAGAAAAACATCCTATCTCTAAGGTATGTATATCTTTGCTTTTTCCATATAATTTGAAAGCAGTATCAATATCAAAAACTCTTGCTCAAAGAGCATCAAATTTTTTTATCAGTTCTTTTGTTTTTGAATTATATACTTCAAAATTGAGTGTTTTTACTTCTTTGCTGGTCATACATTTTATTATAAATATTTTTAATTATTATAAGAAAATTTTATTTTTTCAAAACCAATTTCTCATTTTCAATACTCAAAATTACATTTTCTCACTCTTTGAGCTCATCTTTTAAGATAAAATTTGAAAGTTCATTTAATATAATATTGGTAATAGCTCTTTTCATTGGTCTTGCTCAGAATTCACTATCATATCAAACTTTTATAAGATATTCTTTGAGTTCTTTTGAAAAATCTACTTGAATATTTTTCTTCTCTAAAGTTTTTTTCACATCGGTAAGCAAAATGTCAACAATTTGTAAAATCATATCATGGGAGATAGGATTATATACAACTATATCATCTATTCTATTTAAAAACTCAGGTCTAAAATGTAATTTTAACTCATTCATTATTTCTGTATTTATTTCTTCATTTGATTTTTTTTCTTCTATTAAATGAGCAATTTTTTTACCTCCAATATTACTTGTTAAAATAATAATAGTATTTTTAAAGTTCACTGTTCTTCCTTTTGAGTCAGTCAATCTTCCGTCATCCAAAACTTGCAAAAGCACATTAAATACATCTGGATGAGCTTTTTCAATTTCATCAAAAAGTATAACGCTATATGGTTTTCTTCTCACAGCTTCAGTGAGTTGTCCTCATTCTTCATATCATACATATCCAGGAGGAGCACCAATAAGCCTTTGAACTGAAAATTTTTCCATATATTCACTCATATCGATTCTAATAAAAGCATCTTTACTATCAAATAAATTTAATGCCAAGGCTTTTGCAGTTTCTGTTTTTCCCACTCCAGTTGGTCATAAAAATAAGAAACTTCCAAGAGGTTTATGTTCATCATTTAAACCTGCTTTTGCTCTTTTAATCGCATTTGCAACTGATATAATAGCTTTGTCTTGTCAAACAACAGATTTTTTTAAATATTCTTCTAAATGCAAAAGTTTATCCTTTTCACTTTGAATCAGTTTTGATATAGGAATAGAAGTCCATTTTGAAATGATTTCAGCAATGTCTTCCACAGTTACTTTATCTTTTAAATATGATTTTCAAGAAATTTTTATTTCTTCAAGTTTTCTATCAATTTCAGCAATGTTTTTTTCTAAAGCAGGGATTTCAGAATAATTTATTTTTGCAACTTCTCCATAATTTGCTTCTCTTTCAAAGTTTTTCGCTTTTATTTTAAGATTTTCAATTTTTTCTCTAATATCTTTGGTATTAGTTATCAAATCTTTTTCTTTTTTCCAACCATTCTCTAATGCTCTGTATTCTTCTTTTTTTGAAGCGATTTCTTTTGATAATTTTTCAAGATTTTCAACTTTTTCTCATTCAACTTTCTTTGCTTCCAATTCTATTTCTAAATTTCTTATTTTTTTCTCTAAAATATCAAGTTCTACTGGTTTTGAAATAGTTTTGAGTTTTACACTTGATAATGCTTCATCAATCAAATCAATCGCTTTATCAGGAAGTTTTCTATCAGTAATATATTTTATACTTAAATCTACAGCAGACACAATAGCCCCATCAGTGATTTTTATACCATGATGAGCTTCATATTTATCTTTTATTCCTCTGAGAATACTCAAAGCATCTTCGCGATTTGGCTCATCTACAAATACTTGAGCAAATCTTCTCTCAAGAGCAGAATCTTTTTCAATATATTTTCTGTATTCATTTATGGTTGTTGCACCTATTAAATGCAAAGCTCATCTCGCTAAACTTGGTTTGAGTAAATTTCCTGCATCAGCTTGTCATTCCTGATTTCCAGCTCCAACAATAGTATGGATTTCATCAATAAATAAGATAATATTTCCGTTTGATTTTTCTACTTCTTTGATTACTGCTTTGAGTCTTTCTTCAAATTCTCATCTATATTTTGCTCCGGCTAAAAGAGCTCCCATATCAAGAGTAATAATTCTTTTTCCAAGTAAATTTTCAGGAACTTCTTTTTCAACTATTTTTTTGGCAATTCATTCAATAATCGCAGTTTTTCCTACTCAAGGATCTCAAACAAGGACAGGATTATTTTTTGTCCTACGAGAGAGTATTTGAATAGTTCTTCTGATTTCTTCTTCTCTTCCAATAACTGGATCAATTTTTCAATTTCTGGCTTGTTCTACTAAGTCAATTCCATATTTTTTTAAGGCATTGAGTTTATTTTCAGAGTCATTTGAAGTTACTTTTTCTCCATTTCTCATTTTTTCAATTGTTTTTAAAACATCATCGTATTTAATACTCAGAGGAGCAAAAATATTTTTTATCTTTTCACTTCATACTTTTAAGAGAGCTAAAATAAGATGTTCTTCAGTAATAAATTCATCTTTATTTTGTTTGGCAATATTTTCAGCTTCTCTTAAGATATCGTTTAGTGTATAAGAAATTCTTAAATCATAATGTCCCTCAATTTTTGGAAGAGTATCAATTTCTTTTTTCACGAGTGATTTTAAGATCAAAAGATCCACTCATAAATCAAGTAATATTTCTTTTACAATACTGTCACTTGATTCAAGTATTGAGTAAAGTAAGTGAAAATCTGTAATTTCGGGATGGTGTAAATTATTTGCAAGGTTTTGGCTTTCAGCAATTCTAGAACTTGCATTTATGGTAAATTTTTCGATGTTCATATTTATAAAGTTAAAATATAAATTAGCACATAAATATTATATGTGCTAATTTTAAAAGTCAAGATTTTTTTGTGAGAATTAAAAAAGTTTTTGAATATTATATTAGCAGATATGAAATGATTAAAAAAATAGGAACATTCGTTCCTATTTTTTATCTCACCATTTTAAATTTCTTTTTTCCAACTTGAAGTAAAGTATAATTTTTTTTATCAAGAGTAATTATGAATTTTGGATCTGTTTGAATTTCATTATTTACTTTTACTGAATTTCCTGAAAGTGCATTTCTTGCTTCAGATGAATTATTGCAAAGTCCAGATTTAACTAAAACAGTTACTAAAGGAAGTTTTCATTCTTCACTTTCAATATCAGCTTTTTCAATATCTTTTTCATCTGGAACAATACCATCTTTTAATACTTTTTCAAAATAATTATGAGCTTCTATAGTGGCTTCTTCATCATGGTAGAGTTTTACAATTTCACTTGCAAGTTCAATTTTTATGTTTCTTGGATTTTCTCCAGAATCAAGTCTTTTTTGGTAGTTTGCAATTTCATCAAAATACAGAGGAGTACAACTTTCAAAATATTTTATGATTAAATCATCTCAAATTTCCATAATTTTTACAAACATATCATTTGCTGAAAAATTGAGTCCAACAAAGTTTTTATATGTTTTACTCATTTTTCTTCCATCAGTTCCTTCGATTAAAGAAAAAGTTATAATATCTTGTTTTTCTTGTCAAAAAGCTTCTTGAAGTCTTCTTCCTGCTAAAAGATTGAAGTATTGGTCATTTCCACCAAGTTCCACATCAGCATTGAGCATTACACTATCATATCATTGCATAACAGGATATAGAAATTCTTGAAGTGAAATTCTTATTCATTCTTTGTATCTTTTTGAAAAATTATCTCTATCAAGCATTTCAGCAACAGAGAAGTTTTTTGCTAATTCTCAAACAGAATTGAAACTGGTCTTATCCATCCATTCACTGTTAAATCTTACTTCTACTTTATCAATATCAAGTATTTTTCCAAATTGTGTAAGATAATCTTTCGCATTTGCAAGAGTTTCTTCTCTCGTAAGCATTGGTCTTTCAGCTGTTTTATCTGAAGTATCTCCAACTTGTGCTGTTGCATCTCAGATAACAATTACAATTTGATGTCCAAGTTTTTGAAATTCTCTCAACTTTAAAATAGGAACTGCATGTCAAATATGAACTTGAGTTCCAGTTGGATCAATTCAAAACTTTATTCTTAATATTTTTCCAGATTTTAATTTTTTTTCTAGATTTTCTTTATCAATTACTTTTGACACTCATTTTTCAAGTAAATTTTGTATAATTTTGTCTTTATTTTCCATAATTTTAGTAATTATTAAGTAAGTTTTGTTCTAATCTTTCCATAATATCTTTATTGATACTTTCATTTCCATTATCAATCATATCAAGTAAATGATTTTGAGAGAGAATTATGGTTTCTGTTGGAAGGGTTGCTTTGATAGTAGCGGTTCTTTCTTCTTCATTCAAGAGGGCGATTTCTCAAAAAATTTCTCCAACTCATAGTTTTGCTATCTCTTTTCATCAAATTTCTACTGATACTTCTCATGATTTTATAATGTATCATTTTCCATTTGAAGGAGTTCATTGAATAATAATAATTTCCCCAGGAGAAAATAATTCAGTTTCTGAATTATTTATCAGTATGTCAATGATATTTTTTTCAAGTCACTTAAAGATTTTTAGTCAATATATTTCTTGCATAAAAATAATAAATTATATAATATCTAAGCAATAATATAGATATTTTTACAAAATAATCAATTTTTTATTAATTAAAAATCATTTGATATACTAAAGAATTTTTTTAAAATTTTATTACTTAAAAATAACTCAAGAGCAAATGCCACAAGGGAAATGGAATAGTATGCCTCAATTTGCTAAAAAGCAGATAGTTTTTTGTTTGACAAAAATCAAACAGGAAATTATCTGCTTTTTAGTGTTCTTTAACATGAACCGAGAAATAACCTACCCTAACCCACCCTTATCTAAGAGAGGGGAATAAAAGGAAGAACTTTAATTTTAATCCTTCCCTTATATAAGGGAAGGTGGTTGAAATCCGGATGGGTTAATAAAACAAAAACAATTTTAATTTTTAATTTTAATATTTATGAAAAAAATAAATAAAAACACCTCTACTCAAAAATTGGTCTTTAGTGGAAAAGATGTAAAATCTAAATTTCAAAACTATACTTACAAACAAGTTAAGACCGGTCTTAATACATGATTTACTCTCGTAGAACTGATTATCGTCATCACGATACTGGCAATTCTAGCTACAATAGCCTTTGTATCATTTCAAAACTACACTAAAGATGCTAGAGATGGAAATAGAGTATCAACTATAACACAACTACAAAAATGACTTGAATTATATGCTACAAAAACATGAAAATACCCAATACCAGAAGATATATATGCGAGCGGATTTATAAATATAAATAGTGAAGATGAAACCCTCTTTGAAGTATGATATGTAAAAGAAGGTATTGGAAAAATGATAAATTTCTCAAAAACTCCAATCGATCCAGTATGAGAAAATAATTACTATGTATACGGAGTAAGTTATGATAATAATCAATATCAAATTTGAGCAACACTCGAAAACTTGCAAACAAGTATGATAATACCAACTACCTATGCTAATGCTGTACAAGCACATGTAAATGGAAATTATAAATGAGTAATAAAAAAATGAGATGTATTCTCTAATCCAGAGAGTCTCATACTTCCAACAACATATAGTTGAGGTACAAATTTAGCACAAAATATTCACTTTGTAACTGATAAATGACAAAACTTACCATACAAAAAAAATCAAACAACAACACTGACTTGATGAACAACAAAAACAACAACATGAATAACTATTACTAAAACAAATTGGAATACACTATCATGAAGTATACAAACTACTTTATGAGTATCACCAGATTTAGTATGAGTTATGGTATATTGAGAAAAAGAGTATTTTAGTAGTGTGAAAGAGGGGGGAAGTACTGAAACAACTCCAGATACTACTCCACCAGCAGGACCAACATGTGGATCTGCTCACACTAGTACAGTAGCATCAGCACCAACTACAAATTTATGTTCTGATACATCAAGTCCAACCGTATCATGAACTTGACCATGGACTTGGACTTGTGGAACATCAAGTTGTAGTGCAAATAAAATTTTAGCAGTATGAGACAATGTATCAACAGTATCATGAGAAAATGCACTGTATGCATGAGTATATCAATGAAGAACACTTTGGGTAGCATGAACTCAAAATACTTGAACTTGATGGAAGTTATCTAATACAGAAACATCACTTTCTACAGTAAATAGTGCTACGAACTGAAAAAATAATATAACTGCTATAAAAGCTATTGATCCCACTCTAGCAAATCATCCAGCAGCAAAATATTGTGATGATTTAAACTGGGCATGATATACTGACTGGTACTTACCAGCTATGGCAAACACTAATGCAACAACTACGAACTGTTCTACTCAATCTTGAGAATTACAATTTTTATACTGTCAACATAAATGAAGTGGAAATCAAGCTTTATTAGGTTTTGCTTCCATTCCCTATTGGTCGTCTACCGAGGACACTATCCACGCTGCCAGGCTACAGTTCTTCGATAATGCTTCTTGGTTCTCCAACAGTAAGCCCAACGCTTCCCGTGTTCGTTGTGTCCGTGTAGCAGATTAGCCGTAGCGAAGCTGGCTATAGATTCAACTATTTAAGTGACAGTCAAAGAGCTTGAAAAGCGATTTGTTAGTCGAAGTTATACTTTGTATAACTATTTTTTTATGGCACTGTATTATAATTTGCCAATATATAAAGAAATCTATAATTTTATTTTACATGTCTTTAATATAACCAAAAAGTTTGATAGAGAGTACAAATATTCTCTTGGTCAAGATATGAAAAAAGAAGCTATTTCACTCGTGAAAAATATCTATAGGGCAAATAGAAACTATAACAAAAAAGAATATTTGCTTATCTTTGTCATATTCGGGCTTGACCCGAATATCCAGAAAAGTATAATTGATTCATTATAATTAAAATATAAACAATGAAAACATATTATATTTATATTCTAGCAAGTAAAAAAAATTGAACTTTGTATATATGAGTTACAAATGATTTGACAAGAAGAATATATGCACACAAAAATAAATTGGTTGATTGATTTACAAAAGAATATTGAGTAAATACACTTGTTTATTTTGAAGAAACAAATGATATAAAAGTTGCTTTACAAAGAGAGAAAAATCTAAAAAAATGGAATAGAAAATGGAAGTTAGAATTAATAGAAAAGTTTAATTCTACTTGGCAAGATTTATCTACTGGATTATCCGGTCAAGCCGGATAATGACATATTTTACAACAATAACCGTGTTCGTTGTGTTCGTGTAGCAGTTAAAAGAATTCTATTTAAAAGGAGAGACAAAAAATTGTCTCTCCTTTTAAAAATTAAACAAAGATATTATGGACTATAATA
The DNA here is from genome assembly GCA_034675265.1 of Patescibacteria group bacterium. Classification (GTDB taxonomy): domain Bacteria; phylum Patescibacteriota; class Gracilibacteria; order BD1-5; family UBA6164; genus UBA7396. The sequence goes on along the minus strand of JAUCDK010000014.1, from coordinate 1,338 downwards.
CACTTTTACAAGAACTTTTCAAAGCATACTATGATTGCAGAAAAAACAAAAGAAAAACTATAAACCAGCTCCAGTTTGAGATGGACTATGAATCAAATCTTATAAAACTCGCTCTTGAAATATATACTTGAACCTATGAAGTAGGGAAAAGTATAGCTTTTATAGTAGAAAAACCAGTTAAAAGAGAGATATTTGCTTGAGATTTTAGAGATAGAGTGGTGCATCACTATGTGATAAACCAGATAAACCATATTTTTGAAGATCTTTTTATACACGATAGTTATAGTTGCAGAGAGTGAAAATGAACTTTGTTTTGAATAAAAAGAATAGAGAAATTTATAAAAAGTTGTAGTAAAAATTATAAAGAGGATTGTTATATCATGAAACTGGATATTCAGTGATTTTTTATGAGTATAGATAAAGATATATTGTGGGAGAAGATAGAAACAACTTTGAGACCGGTCTTGAATAAAGACTGGTCTCTTGCTAAAGAACTCATCCAAAAAATCATCTACAATCATCCAACTAAAAACTGCATAATAAAATGAGACAAAACAAACTGGCAAGGCTTACCAAAAAGTAAGTCTTTATTTTTTGCGAGAAAAAATACTGGACTTCCTATCTGAAATCTCACCAGCCAAATATTTGCAAATCTGTATCTAGATAGTTTTGATAAATTTATAAAACATAAACTCAAAATAAAATATTATGGCAGATATGTTGATGATTTTGTAATTATTCATCCCGATAAAAAATATTTACTTTATTGCAAAAATGAAATAGAAAAATATTTAAAACAAGAATTAAAACTACAACTTCATCCAAATAAATTTTATCTTCAATACTATACAAAATGAGTTTTATTTTTATGAGCTTTTATTAAACCATATACTCTCTATTCTGGAAGAAGAATAAAGTGAAACTTTTATGAAAAAATACAAAAATTGAATTATGAAGTAAAACTGAAATACTCTTGTCATTATCTGGTTTGACTAGATAATCCAGAAAACTTAAATCAGCTTACTAGATCCCCGTGTCAAGCACGAGGATGACAAATTTTTAAAAACAAATCTCTCTCCATTATAAACTCATATCTTTGATTTTTAAAACATTATAAAAGTTATAAAGTCAGGAAAAAATTACTTTTACAAAATATCCATCCTTCTTTTTGGAATGAGTTTTATATCAGGTGAGGATGTATGAAATTGGTGAAAAAGAGAAATATATAATAAAAATATTTTACATTTAGTAAAAGATTTATAAAATAAAACCAAATACTTATTATCAATTTTTTATGTATAAAAGTTTTTTTCGTATTTTTCTACTGATTTTAGCAAA
>JAUCDK010000013.1:0-32590 GCA_034675265.1 Patescibacteria group bacterium | reverse complement strand
TTATATTTCAAAATTTATCTTAACTGTATGTCCTAGTATATGGGAACCTGTCATAAAGAGGAATTACTAAATATCATCTACCAAAAAGATGATATTTTTAAGGAGCAATTATTTGAGGTATTACAGAATGAAAAGCAACTAATAATCCAAAGTCTAAAAGAGTATAAAAATAGAGCTGATACAGATATTTGAATAATAAAGCAAGAATTAATACAAAAAAACTTAAAAAGAATAAAAAACTTAGAAATTGAAGAAAAAAACGATAATCTAGAAATTGATTTTTGAAATATTTTTTAACAAAGAAAAAATGGCAGAAAATAATGAAAACAAAGAACAAGGCTTAAATCCCGAAAAATTAAAAGAGTTAAAACAAAAACAACAAGAAAGAGATACTGACTCGGTTATTAAAATATTTGAAAGCTTTTCAGAAAAAGAACAAGCTGAATTTTTAAACGAATTTGCAGATAAAGACCCAGTTTATGCAGAAATAATTGCTGAATTAAAAAAATATGTAAGCTGAAATATAGAAAAAATAAAAAAAGAAGCTGAACAAAGAGAATCAAAAATATCTTTAACTTGAGAAACAACAATAACATATCTAGACCAAAATAAAGACTTTAAACCATTTTTAAGTTGATTTCAAGAAACAAAAGGTTGAATAGTAACATTAACACAAGAAGCTTATGCTTGACTTTTAAGGTATGAATCAAATAAAGAGCCTTTAGCAAAAGCACTTTGACAAGTTGAAGTAAACAAAGCAAAAAGTGAAATGGATGAAAAATTAAGATATATGAGAACTGCTATGATTCACGCTCCTCAAAACCTTGATATAGCACAAGGTCAAGTTATTGATGAATACAATAAAAAAGAACAAGAAATAATACAGAAATATTTACCTCAAACTCAAATTTTTGTCAATTTACTTAAAAATACTGATATTTGAAAGAAAATTATTACAAATACAACTTTAAATAATTATAATGAATGATTAAAAGCAAATATTACAAAAAATATTTGATACAAAGAAAATTCTGAAAGTAGTTTAACTGATGAAATTGAAACAAAAACTAAAAAAATAATATGAAGAATTTGAGAAATACAATGAGAATTAAACAAAGAAATTACAGAATTAAAAAAATCCCAAGAGCCTTTTAAACAATTAGATTATCTAAATCGGGAAAGAGTTATTTATCAAGATATTCCCGAAAAATATGCTGAAATTATTAAAGGAGAATTAAAAAATTATGCTTTTGATATTTGAAAAACATTAATTCAAAATAATGCTCCAGTAACTCAAGATTGAAAAGTATTTAACTTACCACTTTGAGACTGAAAAGAAGTTGTTTTAGATTTTTCAGATTTATGAGATATAAAATGAAAATCTAGTGAAGAAATACTAAAAATTTATGAGTCAAAGTTTAATGATATTTACAAAGATACATTGATGTCAAAAATAGTAAGAGAAATGACAAGTAAAAAATGATTAATAGACTTTTCTTGAACTGTTATCTGATGATGAGTAACACTACTCGCTTCAAATACAAGTCTTTGAGCTTCAATACCAGCTTCAACTATAATTTTTACCGTTGTTGAAAACTGATATAAAGCCTGAATGTATCAAATTTTTGATATTGATGATGGGTGGTCTTCTTGATTATGAATAGATTTAAAGAATGATACAACTAATGATATTTTAAGAAAAAAATGATTTGAGTTAGCTTCAAATGCTCTTTTATTTTCTTTATTTAGATGAACTTGATGGGCAGAAAACAAAATATTAAGTAAAATTAATAATCCCGAGTTAACAAACACTTTGAATTGAAGAATTGCCAGTTATTGAGCTAAAACTTGAGTTGAATGAGTATTTTTCACTTATTTTAGTGTTGTATCAAATAATTTGCAAGATACATTAAAAAATTGATGAAATACACAAGAAATAATTGATAGTTTAACAAATGTTTGAAGTATGGAAGATTTAATAAAACTTTATGCTTTTAATTTGTGATTTATAACTGCAGTTAAATGATGAGCTAAGTGATTTGAAGAATGAGCTATTTTTACTTATGAGAAATTATTAAAAAGAGAAATCCAAAAATTAAAAGATAAGTGATATACTTTAGTTGATTGAGTTTTTTATAACTGAAACAATCAAGTTAAAGCTTTACCAATTAAGGATTTTGAAGATTTTATAAAACTAAACAAAAAACTTACATATCTTTGAACCGATACTTATGCAAAACCCGAGAATTGAAGATGATGAAAAAGTTTTAATGCAAATAATCCAAATGTTAACAAGAAATTTGAAAGACTTGAAATTTATTCAAAAGAAACTCAAAATTGATGAGTAAAACAAGCATTATGAGACTCAACTATTTGACAAACTCTTGAAACTCAATGATTAAATTCTTGAAAATGAGTTTGAGAATGACTTTTAAAAAAGTCTTGATTTAATGATAAGGAGATAAAAGATTTTAAAGACTGAAAGTTAAAATGAGAAAAACCTAACGAAGTTAGGGCTATTTGAGAGATGGATAAGGCTATTGAGGTTGTTTATAAATGATTTAAAGAATTAAATATAAAAATAAAGAGAGGTAAATTAAATTGAGAAGATATTTATAAAACTTTACAAAACTTTTCTATACAAGAAATTAAAAAGATTCAATCAATACTTGAAAAAGAATGAAGTTAATTATTTATTCTCTCTTCTTTTTATTTCTTCTCTTAAATCTCTTGCAAATTGTAACATATCCTCGCAAGAAATTAACATAATTCTATTATATTCTTCTGAACCAATTTCAACTTTTCTTCATTTAATATAAATATTATAAATTCAATTTTCTAAGTCTTGTTTTCATCAAAAATATACTTCTATTCAAGCTTCAAGTCATCATCAAGCTACTCATTTTCTAACTTTATCAACATTAAAATACTTTTCTCAATTTAATCATACAATATATAATAAATTTCATCATTTCTCGTATAATGCATATTTACTTCAAACATTTAATTCTAATCATCAATTTACATAATTTGTAGGTTGAGTTTTTGTTATTTGTAACTTTCATCAATTAATTGCTTTTTGTAATTGGCTTCATTCATAATCTGGTAATTGTTTAAGTTTTTCTATAAATTGTTTTCTCTCATCTCATTCTAAATCTCATCTTAATTCGCTTAATTGACTTCAAGTATCTGCAGAAGTTAAAACAACAGCAACACAATTTCTTATATCAACACAAACTCTTCAAATAGGTGTAGATAATGATTTATCAATATCGTTTCAAGTTCTTTCAATATGATAATGAGGGTTATTATTTCAATAATCCGTTGGTAAATCTACTGATAATCAAGGTTGTCATAATAAAACCATAGTTTTTATTTATTAACAATTAATAAGATATATAGGATTATAACATAATTTATAAAAAAAAACAATTTATGAATAAATATAAAAGCACTTTTTTTTTTCTTTTCTCTTTTAATTATATATATAGGGCAAGGTTATTATTTAAAGCTATTTTTGATATTAAAAAGATACAAAATTTTAATGACTTATAAAAAAACAATACCTTTTTTATAAAATTAAGTTTTCTTTTAAATAAAAGGAAACTTAATAAAAGCATACCATTTTTTATTATTTTTAATAAAAATATACAAAAAATCAAAAATTTTTAATATAATAATTATTTGTAATAAAAAAACATTACAAATAATTTATTTTTTAAGTTTTAGAAATATGAATAGCGATAAAAACTTTATTTATTCAGACTGGATTAATTATTGGCAAAGTAAATGAAGTCTTTTTGTAAAAAAAGAAGAAAATTGAGAATTTATTAATGTAGAATATAGTAAAATAAAAAACTACTATACAAAAAGTGAAAAAACAAACTTATTTTTTTCTATTAATTGATATAAATTTTGATCTAAATCAAGAAAAGAAAAAAATGTAAATAAAATAAATTGTTTTTATTTTGATATTGATTTTAAAGATAATAAAAATAGCGATAAAGAAGAAATAAAAGCTATTGTTAATGACAATTTATATTTATTTGACTTCGTAGTTGAAAGTAGAAATTGATTTCATCTTTATATTTTAATTTCTGAATGACAATATTTAGTAAAAGACAAAGAAAATTATATAAAAAGTTGGAAGCAAAAATGAAAAGAATTAGAATCATTATTTTGACTAAAATTTGATGAAAATATTTATGATTTGGCTAGAATATCAAGAATACCAGTCAGTTATCACAAAAAAGATGAGAATAAGGATTTATTTCAATTAAAACTATTGAAATGAAGTGAGATTATAGCACCTCTTAAAGAAAGGGAAAGTAAGATAAATGAAATAAGAATTGACTATGTAATAAATAAAATGTATGAAGAAAATTTAACTAATATTTATATAAAAAATGATATTATTTATAGAAACTGAATTGAGAGTTGATGACTAAAAATAAATGAAGATTGAAACTATATAAACGATTTTTCTCATTCTGAATTGTCTTGAAATAATTTCTCAATTGTTTTAAAATCATTTGAAAACAAAATTTGAAAAGAAATTATAAACAAGTTAGAAGAAGAAAATAAAGATAATGAATATATAAAAAAAACTATAAATAAAGACAATATAAGAAAAGAAGCATTAATTAAAACATACCGATTTTTTGATAAATATTTTTGAATTAAAAATATGAAAGAAATTAAAAAAAATATTATAATTTCTGCTAATATTCAAGAAACTTTAAATAAAATAGATATAAGTTCTTTAGAGTTAAAAACATTTCTTTGACTTTTAAATTTTGCACAGGGGCAAAAAAATGAAATTAACTATTACTGAAAAGAGATAAAATGTGAATTATCTGAATTTTGAGCTTACAATTGATTTAATAACAATATAACATATTTAAAAAATCAGTTAGAAATATTATGAAGAAATGAGAATTTAAGATTAAATTGAATTAGATTATTAAATTTAAAAATTGAAAAAGAGAATAATAAATATTATCTAATTTTTACTATAATATCTAATTATTGGAAATTAGATAAAAAAACTAGAGACAATATTTATTGGACTCATTTTGTTTCAAAAACAATTTTAAACATAAAAACAAATTGAGAATATTTTAAATTTCTATTCTTTGTAAACCGAAAAGTTGTGTGTAATAAAAGTATTGATGAGTATTCAATATATAATGATGAATTAAGAGAAAAAGTTTGAGATACTAATTTGCAAAGAATAAAGATAAATTTAAAAAATTATGTTGAAAAATTATGAATATTAGATATAAAGACAAAATGAAAAGAAGTTATTTTTAAAAAGAAGTAGTTTAACTACTTCTTTTTTGAATTTAATTCATCTTCTAAATCGTTAATATCAATTTTTATATTTTCAATTTCATCTTTTAAGTTATTATTCTCATTTATTAATTCTTTATTTTTTAAAAGCTCTTTTTTATAAGATCAATAATAATACTCTTTTTCTTTATATGAGTTATATTCTAAATAAAATAAAATTAAAAGTATAATTATAGATATTTTAATAAAAATTAAAATTATTTTTTCATTTTTCATATTATTGTATGTTAAATGTTTGAAAACTCTCAAATATCTTTCTATAATCATTTTTAGAACTTTCATCTCATCATAAACTATTTATCAACTTTTCATATTCTTTTGGAAAATATAAATTAGGATTTTTATGATTGTAAACAATAGTCAATTTATGTTTTACTCAATTTGTAAAATGAAATATTATATCTATAACATAGGCATTATTTTTTATAAAAGTTTTATCTTTATTTCTATTATAAACACTAAAAAAAATCCTTTTCAATAATTCATTTCATTTTATATAAACTCAATAATTTTTCAAAGACCAAATTAAATCCCAAAACTTTTGACTCATTTCTTTATTATCAATAATTTCTATTTTTGAAATATATTTTAATAATTTTACTTTTGTATCTATCAATTTTTTTGAATGTATAATATCTTCAATTTCTTTCTTTTTTATAAAACCTAATCATTTTTTTATGTCTTTAAATTCATCAAATTTTTTATTATTTTCTTCAGCATTTTTAATTTCATCTTTAATATTATCAATTTCTTTTTCAATAACAATAATTGTATCAATATAATTATTCAAAGTTTTCTCTTGTATATCTAAGTTTTTAATAATCTTCCTTTTTGATATATCAGTTAAATTATCATCTTCTAAATCCTTTTTTAAAGATGTAATTTCAGTATTTATAATTAAAGTAATATCATTAATTTTTAATAATTCCTTTTCTTTTTTTAATAGTAATTTATTTAAATTTTCTATATTATCTGTATTAGTTAATTCTTTTAATTTTAACAAATTTTCTTTTTCAAAGAAGTTAGAGTTTACTAAAATATATCAAACATAGAATAAAATTACTTTTTCAATATAATTACTATCTAATACGCTTATTAAAGAATCTCTTTGTTTAATAAAACTTCATTCTTCTGTAAGAGACCTTAAATTTCTTTCGGGATTTCTATATCATCTTATTAATATATTATTTTTTGATTTTTCAAAATGTGTTTGTAACATTTTTGTTTTTCAATCACAATTTGTAAACAAAATATTCTTAAATAAAAAATTTTCTAAATGTTCAGGATTTATTTTTGTATTAAAATTTTCTTTTAATTGAAATTGAACTTTATCATATAAATCTTTTGTTATAATTTGAGGACATCTATATTTAATTGTTCAAGTTTTCAATCTATATACTCATTCTCAATAGTATAATGTATTTTTTAATATGTTCTTTATTGAAGAACTAGGCCATATTTTCTTTCAAGTTGGACTTAATACATTTTTTTCTTTTAAATAAGATATAACATATAAAATTGATTTCTTTTCATTTCAAATTAATTCAAATATTTTTTTTATATTTTTAGATTCTTCTTCAATTATTTTTATATATTGTCTTTTTTTTTCTCAATTAATGATACTAGCATTAATTATTTCATATCAATAAGGTCTAATTGAAAAAAGAGTATTTCAAGCTAATAATATATCTCTTTTTCAAGTATTAGACCTTTTTTTTATAATTTTTACTTCATAACTAGATATAGCATTTAATATATTAAATAATAACTCATTATCATCTGAATTTAAATCATATTTATTTCATCAAATGTAAGGTGTAATATTATTTTTTTTGAAATATACTTTTGTTGCACTAGTTTCAATATCATTTCTTCATAATCTGCTCATTTCATCTAGTAATAATATTTTTACATCTTCATTTTCCTTTAAAAAAGATTGTAGCTCTATAAATCATTTTCTTTCTTCATATTTATACTTCCGTCAGGATATTTTATCTTCAAATATTTTAACTAAATTTAATCAATTATGTTTAGCAAGTTCTTTCATAGAGGTTTTTTGCCTCTCTGTTTCTTGTCTTTGAGTTGAAACTCTTACATATCAAACACACTTTTTCATAAAATAATTATAACAATATATTTTTCACTATAACATTATAGTAATTTTATTATTTTTTCAAAAATTTATTTTATGGACATAATATAGTTATGTCAGGTCCTCCATGAAGTTGAAAAACACTTCTTGCAAAAACATTTTCTACTATTTTGCCAGAACTTACTTTGGATGAGATGATTGAAATTTCAAAAATTTATTCTATTTCTTGATTGTTATCAAAAGATACACCACTTATTACTCAAAGACCATTTCGTACGATTCATCATACTGCAAGTGCGATTAGTATTATTTGATGAGGAAGAAATGCTCGTCCTGGAGAAATTTCTTTAGCTCATAAATGAGTTTTATTTTTAGATGAAGTGTTAGAATTTCCAAAAGCAGTTTTGGAAGTACTCAGACAACCATTAGAAGATGGAAATATTTCTGTAAATAGAGTAAATTCTAGTTACATTTATCCTGCAAAATTTGTACTTTTATGAGCGATGAATCCTTGTCCTTGTTGATATTTAACAGATCCAGATAAAAATTGTATTTGTGGACAAGAACAAATTAAAAGATATAGGGCAAAATTGTCATGACCGATGGTTGATAGAATTGACATTATGATAGAAGTACCGAAAGTAAAGGTTGATGATTTTACTTCAAAATCATCTTCTAAAATATGAGAAACAAGTCAAAAAATAGCACTTCGTGTAAAAAAAGCAAGAGAAATTCAATTACAAAGATTTGAAGGATTAAAAATTACTTCTAATAGTCAAATGTCTTCAAAGGAAATTCAGATATTTTGTATTTTAGATGAAGAAAGTGAAAAAATGATGAAACAAGCGCTCCATACTATGAATTTATCAGCAAGAGCATATTATAGAGTTTTAAAATTAGCTAGAACTATTGCAGATTTGGAAGTATCAAAAAATGTGAAAATTCAGCATATTGCAGAGGCTTTAAGCTATAGAAAGAGTAATGAGGAATAATATATATTTGGTTCTTACTTCATTCTTAATGAAATATATTATTATGTGCCACGTAAGATAAAAACAAAAACAAAATCTTACAAGGTCACACTATCTAAGATATATTTCCTTTTTTGTATAAAGGTTTATCAGATAAAAAATTAAGTTTAGATAGAGACCAATTATTTTCCCGGGAAGTACACATTATTTTCTTACTATAATTATTATGAAAAATAAAAAAATATTTTTATCAGCTATTATTGTGCCAGTTTTTGCACTGAGCTCATATGCTGGAGCAAATTTTGATACTACAAACAATGAAACAAGAGAACAAATAAAAATAATTATGGAAAAACAAAAATCTTGAGAAACTCTCACCACAGAAGAACAAGAAATACTTACAAATATGGAATCAAATAGAAAACAATTTTCTTGAAGTGGAATGACTATGTGAGGAAGATGATCTCAAATGGGACAAAATTTTTCAGAAATGACAGATGAACAAAAGGCACAAATGGAAGAAATGAAAACATTAATGGATAAAAAGAAAAGTTGAAAAACTCTCACCACAGAAGAAGAAGAAAAATTAACACAATTTGAAGCAAATAGACCGACAAAAGATATAACTAATGAGGGAACGAATGAAAAACAAACGACTCAAAACGAAAAAACAGTTCGTAATACATCAAATGTAAATACAGCATATAAAACACAAATTGATAAGAAAATAAAAAATATTTCTGCTCAATTTACAACATCAGATGAAAAAATAACAGGATTAGAAAAATTTTCTAAAAAAGTAGAAACTCTCCAAACACAAATAAATAATAGTTCTACTTTTTCAGATACAAAAAAGCAAACATATAATGAAATTTTAAGTTCATTTCTTACTCTTATACAACAAGAAATAGATACTCTAAATTCACAACAAAACTCTAACACTGATGTAAACCAATTACTTGAATCATTATTTAATTAAAAACTCTTACATGATTCTTACTTATAAAAATTATAATAGCCTCGTAATCTTAATTCAAAGGTTACAACAACCAAAACATTTGCATCGAAACAAAGTTGTATCAAAAGTATAAAATAAAAATAAGTAGTATTATATTTTGACACTCAACAGAAAAAAGAACGCAAAGACCAACTATACATTTTAATTTTTAATGGATTATAATATGGCAAATAAGAAAATTTTAGCAGGAACATTACTCGCTACCCTCGTAATAACAACAGCCACTTATGCGGCAAATACAAATTCAACTGAAAATACTAAAACTACAAAGCAAAAAATTGAGTTAACACAAGAGCAAAAAGACCAAATGGAAGAAGTAAAAGCATTATTTGAAAAAGTAAAAAACTGAGAAACTCTCACAGCAGATGAACAAGCAAAAGTAAATGAATTTAAGGCAAATATGCCACAAAGATGAGAAGGAAAAAATGGAAAATGATTTGAAGGGAAATGAAAAGGACCAAGATGAGATGGATGACCTGAGGGAAGATGAGGTTTTGGATGAGGATTTCATAATCTTACAGATGAAGAAAAAACTCAACTAGAATCAATGACAGATGAAGAAAAACAAGAATTTTTTGAAACAAAAAGAGCAGAACAAGAAGCTAAAATGGAAGCAAGAGAAACAGTAATAGATAAATTATTAAATGGTGAAACATTAACAGATGCTGATAAATTAATTGTAGAAGAAATTAAAACTGAAAGAGCAGAGCAAAAACAAAGAAAATTACAAGCAGAAGAATTAAGAACACTTTTTGAAAAATCTAAAAACTGAGAAACTCTTACTACAGATGAACAAGCGAAATTAGATGAATTAAAAGCAAATATGCCACAAAGATGAGAAGCAAGAGGATTTAAAGAAAAAAATAATTCTTCTTCAACAGAAACTGAGTAGTAAGAAAAATAGAAAAGATGAGAAGCCCATCTTTTCTTTTACCCATTAATATATATCATTATGAGTAAAAAATGAAATAAAAATCAACTCCTTTCCTTATTATTACTTTTATTTTCGATAGTTTGAGTAGGAAATATAACATTTAATACAACCTCTGCCCAAAATACATTAGAAGTAAGATTTGAAAATAAGTCTGATTTACCTTCTGCAAATGTTAGGAGTAATGTCAATAGAAGATCAAGTGAAGATGCCTCAGAAAATGAAGATTTAGATACAGAAGATAATGAAGAAAAAATAGCATTAAAAAAAGAAATTCAAAAAAGAAAAAAACTTCATAAAACACTTTTAGAAAGCTATAATACCAGCTTTGATGAATCTGTTTTAAAAAATATTACTCAAAATGGAATTATTTTAGATAGTTTAAAGCAGAAGTATCTTACTTTTTACCAAAATAAAGATATTGTTATATAAAAAAAAGGGAATAATGTATGCAAATTCAAAAAAGGCGAAAGCCTTTTTTTAGTGAAAATAATGAAAATCAATGTTTTCCACAAAACTTTTTAACATAAATTTGAATAATAAATGGATTTTTATATAATCCCTTTATTAAGTATAATTTGAGCTTTATGAAAATAAAATGAAAGATATATTTCTTGAAGAACAAAAATCCCCTTTAGGGGTATTTTTTCCTGTATAAAATTATTTTCATTTATTAATTAATTTAAAAAATATGTTAAGATTATCTACTTTTCCTTTTAAAACACTGAAATCAGCACCAAAAGTTTCAGATAACATTTCAACATCTCTTTTGCTACAATGATCATATATTAGACAAACAATGGCTTGAGCATACGAATTTTTACCAATTTGATATAGAGTATTTAAAAATATTGAAAATATTATTAGAGACGAAATGGATAATGCATGATATCACGAAATGCTTATGACTATTTTAACTCCAAAAGATTTATGGGATATTACCAATAGATGGGAAATTCCTGAATATTTTAAGGTTCCAGGATGGGGAAATACTGAATATAGAATTGCTCCAACTAATGAAGAAAATGTAGCAAATATTTTTAAAGAATTTATTCAATCATATAAAGATTTGCCAACTTGTGTATATCAAATTCAAAAAAAATTTAGAAACGAAAAAAGAGCAAAATCATGATTACTTAGATGAAGAGAATTTGTGATGAAAGATGCATATAGTTTTCATGCTGATATAGAAGAATTTGAAGTTTTTTATGAAGAAATAAAAAAAGTTTATATGAGAATATTTCAAAGACTTGGAATTGCAGAAAATACAGTAATCGCAGATGCTGATGGATGAGCTATAAGTGATAAAAATTCACATGAATTTCAAACATATTTATCAATTTGAGAAGATATAATTGTTTCTGATTCATCAGGATATTGTTATAATCTTGAACTTGCTTCTTGAGTTGCAGATAATAAAAATATTGAAGAACAAGAATTAAAAATGGAGTATATTGATACGACTCCAGAAATAGTAAATATGGAAAAAATGACTCAATATTTTGCTGCTCCAGATTGGCAAATGCTTAAAACAGTAGTGTATAAAACAGATTCTGGGAAATATTTTTCTATTGTGATTCGTTGAGATTTAGATGTAAATGAAATAAAAGTAAGAAAATTTATTACCAAAAAATTCGGAGAATGATTTGTTCAAGCAAATGAAGAAGATTTAGAAAAATTAGGAACAGTAAGAGGATTTATTACTCCGATTAAAGCTTCAGAATTGAAAATGCACAACTTTTGAGATGAATCTTTAAAAACAGTAAAAAACTTTTTTTGATGAGCAAATGCAATTGCAAAATCGACAAAAAATGTAAATATTTCTGATTTAGATATAGAAGAATTTGCTGATTTTAATGAACCAGTAGAATGATTTACCTCTATAAATGTTCCGTGAGAAAAACTTATTTTTAAAAAAGCCTGTGAAGTTGGAAATATATTTCACCTTTGAGTAAAATATTCAAAACCATTTGGACTTTCATTTTTAGATCAAAATAATCAAACGAACCAAAGGGTTGAAATGTGATGTTATGGAATTTGAGTTTCAAGACTTATGTGAGTACTTGCGGAATATTTTATGACCGAAAATGGAATTCTTTGGCCTGAATCAGTAGCTCCATACGATTATTATATTATTGTAATGGGAGAAGAAAATCTTTGAGAAGCAGAAAAATTAGCAAAAAAATTAGAATCAGAATGAAAATCAGTTATTTTAGATGATAGGATGGGGAAAAAAGTTGGTTTTGGTCAAAAAGCTGGAGATTGTGAATTATTTGGGATTCCAAACAGAATTGTTATTTCTCCAAAAACTTTAGAAATGGGAGGATATGAGTTAAAAACAAGAAAATCACAAGAAGTTGAGATTATTTCTCTTGACAAATAAAAAATATATGTATCATAAAAATTCTTAATTTTTAAAATATTTATATGTTAGATTGACGAGAGTCGTTTGGAATGGAACTTGAGGAAGAAAATACTTCTAAAATCAGTTGATTGCAAGGAATGGTATTCTGAGTAAAGGATAAAATAATACAAATTTTTCAAAACGGAGAAAAGTTGAAGAAAAAAAAGGAAATATTAGCACAAATAGGAATGGTTGGAAAATTATATAAAACCCAAGAATCAGTGTTTTTGGAAATGATAGAATCTGATTTTATTTCACCAGAAGAACTCCAAATTTCAATAGCTAGTTTTCTTAAATTTAAAACTTTAAATCTCTACGGATATTTATGAAAACCAGATGTATTTAGAAGAAGATGAAGACTTATTAGACTTCAAAGATTTGTGAATGATTTGGAAGATGAAGAAAAAATTGTTTTGTGATATGGAATTAATACCTGAATACTTAATGACGAGCAAATAGCACTTCTGTCTTTTGATGATCATTATAATTTAGAAGATTTTAAAAGAGATTTTTGATCTCAAGACGTGATAAAAATATTTTATGATAAAATCATACAATCATGTACAAACTAATTATTTTTTCTGATACATATAAATATTTTGATGAAGCTGTAAAGGAATATGAAAAAAGACTTTCAAAAAATATTGAAATCATTAAATTGAAACCTTCAAAAAGAAAAAATGAATCAGAAATTATTGAAGAAGAAACCAGTATATTAAAAGAAAAATTAGAAAAAATTAAATGATATAAAATACTTCTTTACATTGAATGAAAAGTTATTTCTACTGAACTTTTATCTGAGTTAGTAGAAAAAAATAAACAAACTTTTGGAGATATTGTGTTTATTATTTGATGAGCATATGGGGTTGATTTTGAAAAAATTTCACATGTAATAGATTATAAACTTTCATTTTCTCCAATGACTTTTCCTCATAGTATGGCATATTTAATTCTTTTAGAACAAATATATAGAATTGAAATGATTAAAAAATGAAGTTGATATCATCATTAAAAAAGCTTGAAACATTTGTTTCAAGCTTTTTTTACATACTATAATTTATTGATTCATATTTTTCTCTAAAATCTTTTATGAGTGCCCAAAAAGTATTTTCAACAAAGTTTGGAAGTACTTTTTCATTTGGCCAAACGATTTGTCTTTTTATTTTGTTTCTCATTTTATCTTCTCCAACTGGACAATTACAACCAGAAAAAGGAATATCTTTTGCAAGTACCATTCTCATCACATCTTTTTCTCTTAAGTAAGCCATTGGTCTAATAAATGCAATATCTCACATTCTCATACGATTCATAGGAGGCATAATTTTCATTTTTCTTCCTTGAACCATATTCATAAAAGTTGTTACTACAATATCGTCCATATGATGTCAGAAAGCTATTTTTGAAGCACCATATTTTTTACATAATTTCATCATAGCAATTCTTCTTGCATATGCACACCATTGGCAAGATTGTCCGATTCATTCATTTAATTTTGAATCAGCAGGAAGTTTTACATCAACTTTTTCAAGAGGAATTCCAAGCACATCTTCATAATATTTTCTTTTTTCTTCAAACATAATATCACAATTGATGAGAAATTCTTTAAAAATATACACTCATCTAATATTAAATTTTTTCTTTGAAGACTTTCTAATTTCACTGAGTAAATACCCTAAAAGCATAGAATCTTTTCCGCCAGAAACTCAAAGTAAAACGGTTTCTCATTCTTCTATCATATTAAAATCAGCAATCGCTCTCATTACTTCTCTTTTCATTCTTTTTTCTAAATTTTTTGTACCAGCATCTTGAGATTTATTATTTGCTTCATCAACATACTTTTGTAAATCATTTTCGTTTATCATATTCATTTTTTAAAAATAACTGCACTCTATTATATTTTTCATTTTATAGAGTCAATATTTTTGCATAAAAATATAGAGTATGTTACAATCAAGTAAATTTATTTTTATTTGTAGAGTATGACAGAAAGATTAGTTTTAGATAATATATTTGTTGAAAAAACACAACCAAAGCCAATTTGAACAAAAGAATATACTGTCAAATCAGGTGATACATTATGAAGAATTGCTTCGCAAAATGGAATATCTGATTTTAGAGATATTGTTTCTTTCAATAAAGAATATTGAGTTCATTTAGAAATAGTGCAAAAATGAAAAAAAGTTGATGTTCCTATCGCAGTAGGACAAACTTTATATCTCCCAAATGATTTAGAACTTTTCTCTCAACAGATACAAGTTATTAAACAAAAACAATATCAAGATGAATTAAATCGTCTGGTTTCTTCATGAGATAGAGAAGCATTATCAAAAGAATTAAATGAAAGAATTTTCCCAACGCAACCTATTTCACTGGGAATGGATAAAGTGTTATGAGGATTTTTAGCAACTCAAAGAGCAAGTATTGATCCAATATTACCTCGTATTGTTGATTCTAGTCCACTTATGGAAAGAAAAGCAACTTGTAGCCATTTTGTAAAAATGCTTTTAGCTCAAAGTGTAAATGTGGCTGATTTAAAACCTCAGGAAAGAAAATTACTCGAAACAGCAAATATTGATGCTTGGGTTTTCCCAGCAAAAGCAATGGAAATTGGTTTTCATCAAAAATTTAATTTGATGAAAAATTTTGATGGTGGAAAAATTACTTCTGGAAATCCTATTATTGATGAAGCAAAATATCAATCTCAAATTATTCAAATGTGAGAATATTTAAAATCTTCATGAGTTCCAGGAAGTTTATTACCGATTTATTTTAAACGTTCATCATATAAATCAGTAGTAGCCAGTCATAATGAAGGAAAACAAGATAAACATTATAATACTCATATGGCAATTTTTGCGGGAAATAATACACTTTCTTTTTCTGCAAGTGAAATTCCTGAAATAAAAAATGGGAAAAAAATTCCATTTGTACTCGACAATTCACATATTTTGAAATCACTTGAAACTCAAAAAGAATTATATGAACAAGCAAAAGATAAAATTGAATGACATTTGAAAGAAATTGATGGAAAAATATTCTTAAAAGATTATCCAGAATTAGAAAAAAGAGCTCATAGAGTTGATGAAAGAATAGAAACTTTATATGTATCGCAAGAAAAAGATCCATCAAAAAAAGACCAAGTTAGAACGCAAATCAAAGAACTTTTAAAAACAAAAGATATTTCTAAAATCCAAAATGAAATAGGAAATATTACAAAAGTGAAAGTTAGCTATAATGACATAGTTTATTTAGTTGCGCTTTTGACTCAACAAGAAAATATTTTGCAACAATTTGAAGCGTTTTCAAATGTACAAGAAATGTGATGAAAAGATGATTATTCACTGTTTGATGTTCGTGTATTGCCCCCAAAACATCCTTTGTATGAAATTTTAATTCAATACAATAATAGTGTAAAACAATTAAAATCATCACAAAACCAAATCAAAAATTTAGAAGAAAAACTTGATGCAAAAAAGGGAATTACTGTGATTGATTTTATTTGAAATTTTATTCAATCAAGAGCAGATTTATCATCAAGAGTATTTGGAAATGATTTTAGAAAAGTAGTTTTAGAAGGTTTAAAAAAATATTGAGGAATGATTGAATTTCAACTCAACGGTCAAAAAATTGACATTATTTGAGAATTTGAAAAACCAGAAAATGAAAGAATAAAAATAAGCCCTCAGGATCTTTTTGATATTTCTTGACCAATGATGCTGGATGGTCTTCATATGAAAAATTCAGATGGTGATAGAAGTGAAAAAATGAATGGAAGAACGAGATTTTTGTTTGAATTTATTCTTATGGATGAATTTATTCCAACTGAATTATTAGAACCTGGAGTTGAAACTGGTTTTAGAAGTATCGAACCTTCTTCAGTAGCGAAAAATTTACCAATAAAATGAGTGTATGACCTCAGAAGAGACGATACATTAGAAAAAGTATTAAAACAAAGAATTCCTTTATTTGAAAAAGAGGCATTTCAAGGATTAGAACCAGGAAGTAATGAATATGAAGAAAAAATAAATTATTATTATGGATTACAAATAAAAGGTTTGCAATTATCCGGTTATATAGAAAATGAACAAATTTTAAATCCTCTGGCAACCAATATTAATCGTACGATTCCATATTTTGAGTCTGGAGCTATTAATAAAGTTTTTTGAGAATATATTGAAGGCATTAAACAAGCAAGATTGCAAAGAAATATTGAAAGGGCAGATAAAAGAGATTTTATTGATGTACAATTATTTCCTGGAGATACGAGTATTGCATTATTTTCAAGAATTAAGTGATATATAAATCCATATTTAGCACAATGAGAATATAAAAATTTAGAAAAAATAGAAACTTTAAATCCTGTTTTAAGATTTTTCTTTTTGCAAAGAGTTCTTGAATTAGCAATTGCTTCAACAGAAAGTCTGTCTCATTCTGATATCTTAGCAAATAATTTTAAATTTGGATGAAAATTTATTTTTAAAGTCGAAGATATTGATAAAATTTTATCAGAAGTAACTCAAATGAGTTTTTCTCAAGAATATGATGGAAAAATTAGAGAAATTGATCAAAAAGTTATTGATATGGTTGGAACAACAAAGCAAACAGCGAATTTGATGAAAACAGCATTATTAACTGAAAGTTATAGACAAGAAGGAAGTTCTTGAACTCGTTTATTGGCAAAAACAGGTTTGGAAACATATCCAATATTTCAACATTTAAAACCACTTAATTCATATTGAGATTTTCAAATTCGTATTTGATGATTAGAATCAGGTTTTTCACAAGAATGGCCAAAAGAAAGCCATTTACAAAAAGCATTTGATATATTAAAAAGACCAGATATTGTTGCTTTATTAAACGAAGTATCTGGTAAATCAAGAATTGCTAAAAAAGTGATTACATCAGATTTAGAAACTATTCAAGAATGTGAAAATATTTTAAAATCTCCAGAAAGAGATTATAAAAAATTGGTTGAATTATTGCAGAATATTTTTAGAATAGATGTTTGATCACTTACTTCTTTTGATTCAGCAAAGGATATTGCCAAGACTATTGCGCTTTGAATGGTGGGAATTGATTACAGATATGCAGAAACAAATGTAGTTGGAAAAATTGTAGGGGCAGCTCTTTTAGAAGATAAATTATCAAATCACTTACAAAAATCGGTTTGATATTTATCCGCTGCAAATCAAGATTTATGATCTGTTTTTTCTCATCCTGAAAGTATGGAGTCACTTGAAAAAACAGTGCTTTTAGCAAATAATTTATGAGAAGAAAAAGTAATATTTTGACTTGCTGAAAATTTCTTGCTTCGTGTTATTGAAGGAACAAAAATTTTGGATAATGAAGGAATTCCTCTCACTACTCCAGAAATTCAAGTAAATATGTCTGGAGCAATGGCATATGGTTCAAATACATTTATTAAACATATTGATGGTTTATTTGCGAGTATTCATACGACCAAACAATGGCAAAAATTTATGATTATTGATCCAAAAAATCCAAATAAACTTTCAGAACTATCAAAAAGTTGAGAGTTAGCCATGAATAATAATATGTTAAAAATGTTATGATATTTGGATACATTTTATATCAATGTTTTAGAAGCAAAAAAAGATTTAGAAGTAAATCCAAGAAATACAAGAAAATTATTACAAGCAATTTATAATTTTGTAGGGAATAGAGAATTACAAGAATTACTAAAAAATAACTCATTTGATTTGGCTCAACCAGACATGAGAATTCCGCATCAATTTTTGCCTACTTCTCAGGAATTTAAAGGGAATAGTTTTAGGAATGTATTTTTTAATTATGTGAATAAAGTTGAGAATGTTCCAAGAATTCAAAAAAGTTAGAAAAGATTTGATTTTTCTAACTTTTTTTATATAATCTGTTGGCTTCTAAATTTAAAAACTTTTTAAAGTATTATGTTTGTCCCGAAAACAATCAGAATAATCTTTGAAAAGCAATCACAAAATAAGAATCATTATTTTGTAATTTTTTAATTATATAAAAGAAAATTATGGCAAAAGCAATTAAATGATATATTAAACTTCAAATTAAATGAGGACAAGCTAACCCAGCACCTCCGGTTTGACCTGCGCTTGGACAACACTGAGTAGCAATTCCTGAATTTACAAAAAGATTCAATGATGAAACAAAAGATAGAATGGGGCAAATTTTGCCAGTTATCATTACTGTTTATGAAGATAGAAGTTTTGATTTTATTGTAAAACAACCACCAGCTGGAGTTTTAGTAAAAGAAAAATTAAAATTAAAAAGTGGTTCTAAAGTTCCTCAAAAAGATAAAGTTGGACATATTACTTTCCAACAATTAAAAGAAATTGCAGAACAAAAAATAGTTGATATGAATGCGGTAGATATTGCAGGAGCTATGTTAACTATTGATGGAACTGCTAGACAAATGTGAGTAACTTCTGATATTCACGGTATGTCAATTGAAGATGTAAGAGCTAAATTAGCTGCTTAATTGAATTCAAAAAAAGTAACTTGAAAAAGTTACTTTTCTCTTGCTCCTATCGTCTAGTGGTTAGGACACGGCCTTCTCAAGGCTGGAACTGGAGTTCAATTCTCCATAGGAGTACCAAATGTGAAATAATAGATTTTCGAGAGCTTTATATAGTGATTTTTCCGCTATATAAAGCTCTTTTTTTGATTTCACTATGCGCTTTTAGTGTTCTACAAATTTCTTTTTTGATAAAAGTTTAGCAAGCAATATACTTTTTCTTTAGTATCTGTTTTAAAATTTTTAAGTTGCATATTTTTACTACTTGCAAAATAGTTTTTTAAAGCTGAAAAATCATAGTTTTCTAGAAACACTAAAAAGATGTTAAAATAAATTAATTTGATTATTTCACTCTCAATATTGTTTAAATTGTTCAAGATATTCCTGCATATCTGCACATTTAACTTTAGGTTTAAAGACTGGTAATGCGGAAATTTGATTTTGATAATCACTAATAGCAACCCATCTATATGTTCATGGCTTTCAGTTTATGACCTCAAACTCTCTAATGTCATATCAATGTGCATTATTAACAGGTTTAAAAACTCCTATCATAATTTTGAAATTAAAAACTAAACTAATTTATTCATATACTTAAAAATATTTTTCTGAATGTATGAGCTTCCTATCTATTTTCAACTTTTACTTGTAACTTCCATTACAAACTTATCAAAATCTCAAATATAATCCTTGTCTTGTAATACTCTAAATTTTTCAAACTCCTTTTCTACTTTTTCTTCAGCTTGTATTTTTGATATAGTTCATTTTCAATCTAAAACTTTCATATCATTTAATTCTAAGAAACTTCTTGTTTTATCTATCCAATCTTGCATTTTCATTATTTTTCAATTTCTAGCTTGTAATTCAGCAAAATCTAAATATCAAGATACAAGTAAATTTAAATTTGTAAGTTCATCTTCGGTTAAATAATTTTTTCAGATTTTTATATCAGTTGTAAGTATTTTTCATCAAGTTTTTTGTGATTTCCAAGTAGTAAGTCACATATTTGGTTTACTTGCATCTGATCTATGATATTCCAATTCTGGAGCTGTATTTCAAGAAACAGAAAATAAAAATTTATTTTGAACTTCTGCAAAAAAATCTTTTGTTATTTGAGCTTTTGAATCATAATCTACACTTGTTGCATAAATATCAGTTATTTTTTGATAAAATCTTCTTTCACTTGCTCTAATCTCTCTAATTCTAGCAAGTAACTCTTCAAAATAATCTTTTCAAAAATGACTTCAGTTTTTTAGTCTTTCATCATCCATTACAAATCATTTTATCACATATTCTTTCAGTACATCTGTAGCCCAAATTCTAAATTTTGTTGCTTTATATGAATTTACTCTATATCAAACTGCAATAATTGCATCTAGGTTATAAAAAGTAACTTCTCTTTTTACTTCTCTTTCTCATTCTTTTTGAACTATTGGGAATTTCCTAATAGTTCATTCTTCTGTTATTTCTCAGGAATTATAGATATTTTTTAAATGTTCATTAATGGTTGAAGTTTCAACTCAAAATAACTCTCACATTTGTTTTTGAGAAAGCCATATAGTTTCATTTTCAAATATTACATTTATTTTAATATTTCATTCATCAGATTTATAAAATATTATTTCTCAAATATTTTTTTCACTAGACATAATTATAAATTATAAACTATTTTTTATATTAAGATAATACATATAATTATGGTAAAATCAAAAAAATATAATTATATTTTAGCTATGTTCGTATATCCTCTGCTTAATATAAAATAAATTACTATTTGTTATTTAGCTTATTTTTTTTAAGTTGAAAAGGAGATATATTTGCTCAAGTAAAAGTTGTTGCAAATTATTTTGTATACGTTCTCTTTTAAGATTTTGAAACTCTGTATTAGTTAGCATAGTGGTAAGTTTAGGAAGTAGTAATTTATTTCTTGCTTTCTAAATTTAAATTTATGAATGTATCTAAATTAACTGATTTAGATATTCAACTATCAGATAAAATTAAAATTTCTTTATCCCAGTCACTAACACTTGCCGTTTCTATTTCTTCTAAATTTTTATATTTAGCATAAATTTTCTCTTCAAAAATGCTTATATCTCATCTTAAATATGAGAAATCTTTTACTTTTAATTCTTTTTCTTTTCCTGTATTGTTTACTTTCTTAAAAGCAAGTTTTAATCTCTTTTGTCAATCTTCTTCTGTTATAAATCCTCCATATACAACTAAAGGAGTTATATTTTTAAATCACTTTTTTTCATTTCTTTTTTTAAAATCCAGCATATCTTTTATTTGCTTTTTAAGCCCTTTTGTATTTCATTTTAATTTTAATTGAATAATAAAAATTTTGTCTTCCAATCAAAATAAACAATCCATTCATTTATTTTTCTCATTTAGTTGAGTAGGAGTAAAAACTTTTCCAATTAAATCTTTATGAACAAGAGAAGCAAAAACTCAGATGCTACATAACATTGAGCTTTCAGAGGTAAGTAATGTATTTTTCATAATAATTAGTTTATATATAAAAGTTATTTATCATTAATACAAATAACAGAATATCATTGTAATAAATTTCACTCTAAAGTGCTTAAATAATCAAGATATCAATTTAGGGAAATTACTTCTGAATTATCTGATGCTATGCGATAGAATCAAAATTCATTGATAGCTCAAAAAGTTCAATCTGTTAAAGCAGTACCTCATAGTGTATTTCAGATTCAAAATATTTTATTTCATGTCCATCCAGTAGCACCATTATCAATTAAATTTTTCCAATTAGATAATGTAGGTAATTTCCATCAATTTCATAACATTACACAAGCACTAACAGCTCATTCTAAATTATATAATGATCAATACTTATCACAATTTTTTTCATCTTTATCATAACAATAACTTCATCAAAGTAATGGTACATGCTTCATAGGTGTAGAAGTCCAACACTTACCATCTTCTAATAATTTAGTATTATAATGATATCATTTTATATTAATATTTTCTCAACATTTAAACCCTTCATCATTATTTAATGTAATTAAGAATTCACTTAAATCAATTTTTTCTTTCTCATCTATATTTTTAATTGTATTATCTGCAAGGTCAAATATCCAACCTCTTATGACTTTTGTATCAAAATCATTAAAACTCTTAAATAACCCTAACTCAACTCATTTAGTTATATATCATTCTCTCCAATCATCTGTATTATTTGGGGTAATTCCTTTTGCTTGAAAAATCATTTTTACAGCTTCTATTTTTGAAATATTATCATTCGGTCTAAAATAGTCATTTTGAGAAATAAATTTAAAAGCTATAGCACTTTCAGCATATTTACATCACCAATCATTAGTTTTTAAGTCTTTAAATATTCAATTACATTCTTCTCAAATATTCTTTCATGATAAATTCATCATAACTTTTAACATTTCTCTTCTAGTAATCGTTTTATTAAGATTATATAAAGAAATATTTGTAGAATTATCAGTTATAATTCATAATATAGCAAGCCTGTTTGCAGAATCTACAGATTTATTTCAAGTAGTTGTAATAGAATTAATATCACTCGCAGAAGAAATAAATATGTTACTTAATATTAAAAATATTAATATTAAGACTTTAGAAAAATATTTTCCCATAAAAAAAATTAAATAAAAAAATAAGATAAGCAGAAGTTGCTTATCTCATTATTTTATTATATTAAAATGGAGAAAGCAACCCTGCTTACCCAATTTCGAATATTCTTTTAAATTATCCTTATAAAAACTGGAAGGTCACTTTCTCCAGTTTGTCTATAAAGATAATTTACATTTAAAAGAGACACCTTTTAGGTATCACGAAATTTGGTAAGCATTTTCATTATATATAAAAAAAAGTATTTTCAATTTTTTATTAAAAATACCTTATAATCAACACTTTTTAATTTACATTTACAATTTCAAAACTTCTTCTAAAAAATGGATTTTCATGTGTAAAATTTTGGGCGAAAGGAAGAACCTTACTCATTCATCAGGCAAAATTTTTACCAAAATAAAAACTGTAACCATTTAATGCAAAAAACATATATTCTTCTGGAGTCAGAAAAACTTTTCTTGATTTTGGGAAAACAAGATTGAAAACACTTGCATCTCATGCTCTTTTTGGACTCTCTCTTTCTAACCAATAGCTATAATATGGATTTTTAAGAGTTTCTTCAGTTTCTTTATCCATAACTACTCATAATTTTAGTAAAAGATCAGATAAATATTGAGTTGCTTGAATGACATCTAAAGTAAGTTTTGCACGAGAAAGCTCAAGTTTATGGAGAAAAAAATCAAACATTACATTTCTCATTTCTTCTGGTGAAAGTGTAACTATTTGGTTTAATGGAGTTGACAATAATTCATTTACTCTTTGAGGGGTTTCTTTGAGTCATGCTTCAACTAAACTTTCTAGTCCTTGAAGACTTTCTTCTTTATGTATTTGTTGTAATCTTTCTTTCGTTCCAGGGAATTCAAATATTTCTGCCATATACTGTAAAATAAAGGAATAAACTCATATTTTATAATTATTTTTTGAGTGAAGTCAAATTTTATGAAAAATTGCATGAAATAAATAAAAAAAAGTATTGTGTCATACTTTTTTATGTTTCAGCATTTTCGAGTAAAATCAATATTTCTTTTCTTTCAAGTCACCATTTATAACCACTCAAAAGTCACATTTTTGAAATGACTCTGTGGCAAGGAATTAAATATCAAATATGATTTGATCCAATTGCACTTGCAACAGCACGAACTCATTTTGGATTCTCTACCATATGAGAAATTTCTGTATATGTGGTCAGATTTCCTTCAGGAATATTTAAAAGTGCTTCCCAAACTTTAATTTGAAAATTCGTTCCTTTGACAAAAAGAGGGAACTTTTCTTTTTTAAGGAAAATTCTATCTAAATATTTTTGAGCTGAATTATCATCATAAATGAGAGTTGCTTGTCACCAAGTTTTTAGAAAATCAGTTTTTGTATTTTCTTTTTCTTCTCATAAAAATCATAAATAACAAATTTTTTCATTTGTAATTCAGATGAGTGCTTCTCAAAATATAGTTTTTCAAAATCAATAGAGAATTTCAACTCATTTTCAGTTTTTTTTCCACTCGATAGGAGAAACTCAAGTTATAGTAGAATATAAATTATGGAGTTTACTACTACTTTCTAAACCGAGTAAATAAGATGTTTTGAGAATAGATTTTTCTTTGATATATTTTTGAGATTCATTAAAAACAACCATATTCAGGAATTGTTTTGGCGTAATACCAGTATAGTTTTTAAATATTCTTAGATAATGAAATTTACTCAAACTAGCTTGATGTGCTAAATCATCAAGACTTGGATTTTCTTTAAAATGTTTGAGAATATATTGAAGATTTTTTTCAATCTTTTCATAATGGCTATCAAAAGACATAATTTTTTTTAAAAAATATTTTATTTCATTATAGACGAAAAAGAGAAATAACAATCTAAAAATTGCTTTTTTCTTTTATTTTTTTATGTTTTTGAGTATTATGATATAAAATTACATTTATAAATAATTCTAATAGAAACCATGCAAGAATTACAAATATATAGAGAAAGTATTGATGAAATAGACGCTCAAATTATTACACTTATTTCAGAAAGATTTGAAGTAGTAAAACAGGTTTGAGAATATAAAAAACTTCATAATTTACCACCATTACAGCCAGAAAGATGGCAACAAGTTCTTTCTTCTAAAAAAGAACTTGCAAAAAAACTTTGAGTTAATCCAGATTTTATCGAAACTATTTGGAATGAAATTCACAAGGAAGCTTTAAGATTAGAAGAATAATATTTAATTTAAATTATAAATTATGCAAATATATTATCAATGATATCCGTGAGCATATGGAAACAAAGCCAGTTTACAAGTTGCAAAACGCTTAGATATACAAACAGACCATATTGTTTGAGTAGAAACTTTTAAAGAAGTTTTTGATAAAATTCAACAAGGAAATATATGAGTTTTACCAATTGAAAATAGTTATGCAGGAAGTATTCACGAAAATTTTTATCATATGATTGCTTGAAAATATACGATTATTTGAGAAATATTTTTAGATATTAATCATTATTTACTTGGAAAAACAAATAATATTTCAAAAATAAAAAAAGCATATTCTCATCCACAAGCCTTGATGCAGTGCCAAAATTATTTGAAAAAATATAATATTGAGCCAGTAGTTGCATCAGATACGGCCTGAGCAGCGAAATTTATTTCAGAACAAAATGATGAAACTCTTGCGTCTATTTCTTCTGATTTATGTAGTGAATTATATCATCTTGAAATGATAGATAAAAATATTCAAGACCAAACATGAAATACAACCAGATTTTTTGTAGTGGTACAGAAAGAAATTTTTGAAAAACAAAAAGAATATTTTCACCTTCCAAAAACTTGAAAAATCTCAATTCAGTTTAAAACAAAAGATACACCTTCTGCATTATATAAATGCCTTTGAGCTTTTGCAACGAGATATATTAATCTCACAAAAATAGAATCACTTCCAGCGAGAGAAAATCGTTTTGAATACATTTTTTGGATAGATTTTGAAAAAAATGTAGAAGAAAAAGTTATTTTTGATGCATTTGAAGAATTACAATTTTTTTGTAAAGATTTTATTGTCCTTGGAGATTATTAATTGTTAATTTAAAAAATATGAAAACATTTTTACCACAAGCATTTTTTGAGTGAAAATTTGTTCCATTTTCACAAGCAAATATTTCTGTTGCTACACATGCGCTTCATTATGGAACAGCTGCTTTTTGAGGAATGAGAGCATTTATAAATCCAGAAAATGAAAAAGAAGTGATGCTTTTTAGACTTGATAAACATGCACAAAGGTTATCAAAAAGTGCAAAATTTTTTGGATATGATATTTCACCAGAATATATTGCAGAAAAAATTATAGAATTTATTAAAAAAAATAAACCACAAACCTCTATTTATATCAGACCTTTAATCTATACTTCTGATCTTGATATCGCACCAAGACTTCATAATGTTGCTTTTGATTTTTTGATTTATGGATTAGAAATGGGAGAATATCTTTCATCAACAGATGGAATTACTTGTACAATTAGTTCGTATCAAAGACAAAGTGATGTGAGTTTTCCACTTAGATGAAAAATTTCTTGAGCATATATTACGAGTGGATTAGCAAAAACAGAAGCTCATGAGAGAGGATTTGATGAAGCTATTTTACTCAATAATCAAAGTAAAGTAAGTGAGGGAAGTGCAATGAATATTTTCCTTGTGAGAAATGGAAAAATTATTACTCCTGGAGTGAATCAAGATATTTTAGAATGAATTACCAGAGATAGTGTTATTCAATTAGCAAAATCACTTGGATATGAAGTTGAAGAAAGACAAGTGGATAAATCAGAGCTTTTTATAGCGGATGAAGTATTTTTTACAGGAACAGCAGCAAAACTAAGTGCAGTGAAAAAAATTGAACAATATAATTTGCCTACTACTAGACCAATTTTTGATACACTAAAAAGTAATTTTGAACTCCTTCAACTTGGAAAAATAAAGGAATTTGAAAGCTTTGTAACAAAAGTTGAAATAGAGTAATTCTTTATGCAAGATTTTACTTGACAAAAATTAAATAAAACTATACTAAGTATAGTTTTATTTTTTAAATATAAAATTATGAAATCAAGAATTAATTTTGATTTTTCAGGAACTACAACAGTAGTAACAGGATGATCAAGTGGAATATGATTAGCAACTGCAGAACTTATTGCAAAATCAGGATGAGATGTGATTGTAACTGCAAGTAGAAGTGAAGATAAAACCCAAAAGGCAATTGAAACTATTCAAAATGCAGCTCTTGGAGTAGGGAAAGAAGTTTTAGTAAAAGCATTTCCATATATGGCTGAAAATGAAGCTTCTGTTGCAGAATTTTTTGAAGAAGTGAAAAAAGTAAGTAAAAGAGTAGATTTTTTAGTTCACTGAGTTTGAATTAGTCCAGATACTGATTTTGACGACCAAACTGCAGAACTTTGGAATAAGGTATTTGCTACCAATGTAACAGGAACTTTTCTTGCCCTCAAAAATGTAAAAGATATTATGAAAACACAAGAAGTAATTGATGAAGTAAGATGAAGAATTGTGCTGATAACTTCAACTAATTGAGTAGATAGTTATGGAATTTTTTCTGCTCCATATGATGCATCAAAAGCAGCAATGATAAATATGGTGAGAAATATTTGAGAAGACTTTGATAAAAATCATAAAATTATCGTAAATGGAATTGGACCAGGATGGATTGCAACAGAAATGAATAATAGTGTTCCAGCAGAAGAAATGGCAGCAGAAATGGAAAAGGTTTGGTCTGGAAGAATGGCAACTCCAGAAGAAATTGCAAAAAATATTTTAGCATATTTAACACTTCCATATAACTCAGGAAGAGACCATATGGTTGATGGATGATATAGATAGAAATAAAAAAGACAGCAAATATATTTGCTGTCTTTTTTATATTTTTGACATCTTTAAAAAATATATACAATGAAAATAATATATGAGTATAAGAAATGAGAGAGATATTTTCTTTTATTCTTGGATAGGATAGTTTTTTGTATTTTTATGAAAGGCTGTTATGCTGGGGTTTTACCAAGTAACAGTTTTTTATTTTTAAAAAGTAAATTATGAAACAAAAAGTTTGAAATTGGGAAGTGATAAAATATTTTTTTCAAAAAATAGGAGAGTTAAAATGGTATGCATTTTTAGCGATTTTATGAGTAACTATAGCAACAATAAATGGACTTCTCATACCAATTTATTTTAAAGAAATTATTGATATTATTTCTTTATGATGAGAAAAAACTCAAATGATGAGAGAAATAAATGTGTATTTTATTTATTTCATTATCACAGGAATAGTAACCACTATTACTTGGAGATGATTAGATTATGTTTCGGATATGAGAAGTAATAAAATGGATTATAATATTTCCATAGAATGCTTTTTATATATTCATAAACATTCATATAATTTTTTTATTAATAATTTTGCTTGAGCGATTAACAAAAAAGTTGGAAGATTAATTTGAGCAATGCAATGACTTTCTGATATAGTTTTTTGGGAAATAACTCGTTTTATTATCTCATTTTTCTTTGTGATAGGAGTTGTTTCGTATCAAAATATTTATTTGGGAATTGGGTTTTTAGTGTATGTTATTGTTTTTATATTTTTAAGTTTATTTTTAAATAAATATAGAGTTCCATATGTAGAAAGAGCGAGTCGTGAAAATTCAAAAGTAGGATGAATATATGCTGATACTATTGTAAATAATTTTAATATTTCTATTTTTGGAACGCTTACAAAAGAAGTGAAAAATATTCAATGAGCTTTGGATAATTGGATGAAATTAGAGAAAAAATCAGTGTATGTTTATGTTGCAATATTTGCAATTTTATCACTGATTTCTTTAATATCAGAAATAGGACTTTTATATTTTACGATTTATTTGTGGTCACTTTGAAATATTACAGTTGGTACTTTTGTACTTATTTTAACCTATCAAATGACTTTATCATGACAAATTTTTTCTCTTTCATTTTTATTTGGAAGAATGAGCAGTCATATCGGAAATGCGATTGAAATGCTTGATGTTCTCTCAACTCCGCATGAAATAAAAGATATTGAAAATGCAAAAAATTTACAAATTCAGAAAGGAAATATAGAATTTAAAAATATTGGATTTTTGTATAATCAAGATGTAAAAGTATTTGAGAACTTTTCTTTATCTATAAAATCTTGAGAAAAAATATGAATTGTTTGAGCTTCTGGAAGTGGGAAGTCTTCACTTATAAAATTACTGTTTAGATTGTATGATATTCATGCGTGAGAAATTTTAATTGATGGGCAAAATATTGCAAAAGTTTCTCAAAATTCTCTCAGAAGTCAGATTTCTATGGTCCCTCAAGATACGATTTTATTTCATAGAACTTTAAGAGAAAATATTGCGTATGGAAAAGAAAATGCTACTGAAACTGAAATAGAAAATGCTTCAAAAAAATCTCATTCATACGAATTTATTTCAAAATTAAAAGATGGATATGAAACTTTAGTTTGAGAGAGATGAGTAAAACTTTCTGGAGGAGAAAGGCAGAGAGTTTCTATTGCTAGAGCGATGTTGCAAGATAATAAAATACTTGTTTTAGATGAGGCTACTTCTGCTTTGGATAGTGAATCAGAAAAATTAATTCAAGATGCTTTGGAAAATTTGATGAAAGAAAAAACGATGATTGTAATTGCTCACAGACTTTCAACGATTATGAAAATGGATAGAATTATTGTTATGGAAAATTGAAAAATTATTGAAGAGGGGACGCATAAAGAACTTTTAGAAAAATCATGAACTTATAAAAAACTTTGGGAAATTCAGTCATGAGGATTTTTGGGAGAGTAGTTTTTTGAAATGAAATTTATAATTTTTCAAAAAAAACTTGTATATATTATTTAATAATTATATTTTTGGTATATCTATTTACTTTTATAAAAAATTATTATGAAACAAAAAACTTGAGCGATTATTGTTTTTTACAATAATGAATGAAAAATACTTCTTCAAGAAAGAGGAAGTTATTCAAAAATTTGAGAAGAGTGGGCTTTTTTCGGTGGTTGAGTTGAAGTAGGAGAAACTCCGTTAGAAGGATTTTTTAGAGAAGCGAGGGAAGAGCTTGGTCTTGATATGAAAGACTTTGATTATAAATATATTTGAGAACAAGTACAATATTATCCTGAAAGGCAATGGTTGATAAATAGACATTTTTATCTTATAAAGACAGATAAGAAAGAAAACGATTTTCATGTATTTGAGTGAATTTGATGTAAATATTTCACTTTTGAAGAAGCAGAAACTTTAAAGCTTCCACTTTATAATAAGAAAATGTTTGATTTTATTGCGAAATATATGAAAAAACCAGTTTTTCCAGTTTTTAGAAAAATTGATTATTTGGATGATGAAGAAATACAAAAATTTATGAATCTAAGAAAAAAATCACTTTTGGAAGATGAAGGGAAATATAATTTTATGACTACCTATGAGGATGAAAAAGATTTTACTATCATTTGATATAAAAAATATGAGTATTTAAAAGATTATTTTTGTTTAGAAATAGAGGGAAAGATGATGTGATATATTGCCTATTATAAACCTTGGAAAACCAAAAAACAATGACAACATATTTTTAATATTTGACCAATTTATATAGACAGTGATTATAGTGGGAAATGATATGGAAAATTTCTTTTAGAGTCTATGCTTGATTTTTTGATACAAAGTGAACATTTGCCACTGATAAAATTTGTTTTAAGTGTAAATAAAGAGAGTAAAATTCCATATAACCTCTATAAATCAGTTTGATTTGAAGAAGTAGGAATAAATAAAAATTTCATAAGGACAAAAGAGTGAAAATATCTTGATGTTATAGATATGACTAAGTTAGTTTATTTGTAAAAAAATTATATGAATCAAATAAAAAGATTTTTTCAACCGATTTTAGTGGAGCCAAAGTATATATTTAAATTATCTTTTTTTCGGATACTTCAGTGATTTACTGGAGTTTTTAATATTTTTATGGTGAAGGATATTATTTCTCTTTTGGAAAATAAAGATATTAGTCAGATACATGAATATATTTTTTGGTATGGAAGTATAAATATTATTTTATTTATTGGAATTTTTGTGTGTAGAAATTGGTCTTGGTGAGAGGTTACACATTATATTTTTAAAATGATTCATAGAATTTATTTTCCTCAACTGAATCAGTTAGATAATACTTATTTAGAAAATATTGGAACTGGAAAAATAATTTCTATTTATAGTAAATGAGCTTGGACTTGGGTGAGTTTTTTACTTGATACTTTTGAAGTAGTAATAAAACTTATTTTTTCTTTATGAGCAAGTGTTTTATTGTTGTATACTTTGGGAAGTGTAGCAATTACTTTATTTTTTCTTATTTTTATTTTTGTTCATATTCTTATTTTTTTATTAAATAAAAAAGCAAAATATTGGAGAAAATGAAGAGTAGATATGATGAACGAATATGATAGACAAATTGTAAAAATAGTTATGTCAAAATTTGAAATTTTACAAAATAATAAAATACAAAGAGAAATTAAAATTCTTGATAGATGTACTGATGAAGCAAAATATTATAATCTTCATTTGAATAATTATCTTATGACTATGCTTAATATTCCAAATATTGTATTTTTTATATTTACTATTGCATTACTCATTTCTTTTACAAAAATAGAAATTTCTTTTGCTACAATGATTTCTATTTTTATGATACTTTCGCTTTTAAAGGAAAATATGTATCAATCAGTAAACTTCTTTAAAAATTTTACCAAAGATATTTACCAAATACAAAAACTTTGGGAATTATTTGATAATTGATCAAAAATATCTTGATTAAATATAGGAAAAGATTTTGAATATAAATGAGGAAATGTATTACTTCAAAATATTTCTTTTTCTTATTGAGAAAATTCTGTATTTAAAGATTTTTCATTATCTTTGGCTTGATGAAAAAAAATTGCATTTGTTTGAGCAAGCTGATGAGGAAAGACAACTTTAGTAAAAATTATTTCCTGATTTTTAAGTTCAGAGTCTTGAGAAATAGTCATTGACGGACAAAAATTAAGTGAAATAAATTTATTATCATATTATAAACATATTTGATATTTAACTCAAGAACCAAGTGTATTTGATGGAAGTATTAAAGAAAATTTACTTTATGGAATGTGAGAAGAAAAAGATATACAAGAAGAGTGAAAAATTCATCAAGCTATTTTAGATGCAAAATGTGAATTTATCTATGATTTTAAAGAATGATTAGAAACACAGATTTGAGAAAGATGAGTGAGACTTTCTGGCTGACAAAAACAAAGACTTGCAATAGCAAAATTATTTCTAAAAAATCCAGAAATAATTATACTTGATGAGCCAACTTCGGCACTTGATAGTTTTTCAGAAGAAGCTATTAGGGAATCATTTGAAAAATTATTTGTATGAAAAACGGTCTTTATCATTGCTCACAGACTTCAAACGGTAAAAACAGCGGATGATATAATTGTGTTTGAATGATGAAAAGTGATAGAAAGAGGAAATCATGAAGAGTTATTATGACAAAACTGATACTATAAAAAAATGCTTGAACTTCAAAGTGGATTTTAACACTTACTCAAAAACTCACATTTGATTTTTATTCAAAAAATATATAATACCAAAAATAGT
>JAUCDK010000012.1:0-34724 GCA_034675265.1 Patescibacteria group bacterium | reverse complement strand
ATAGACCGTGGTAATTTTATGAAAATTTACTACACAACCTGCTTAGTTTGTACATCTAAATCTATCTTATTCTACTATTGAAAATAATATAAATTTAAGATGATTTTTAAAGCCTACATTATATGATATAAGTAACTCTAATAATTATAAAAACAATAATTATGTATTTGATTATATAATTAAAATTTTAATAAATATATATTGATGAGATAAAAATAAATTATTAAAACTTTTCAAAGAAATAAAAAATAATATCTTTAATGAAATATCATGAACAAAAAAATTTCTATGATATTTTATTTATAAAATGTATACAAAAATAAGTAATAATTTTCATGATAATTGAATTTATAGTAGTTATAATTTTAATCTAACGTCAAATTATAATATAGAGTGATTAGAACAAGATGAATTAAAAGATTTATTTTTTATTTTATTACAAGATTATATTAATTGAAATCACTATTTTTAAAAACATCTCAAATTAATTTGAGATGTTTTTTCTCTAAAACTTGCAAATTCCAGCTTTTTTACTAAACTAAAAAAGCCAAAATACCCATAAATGTTAGTTTAAAGTTAGTGAGGGGCAACTTAGTTGCTCTAGCTCTTCTTTTTAATTTTAAACTGATGAGGGTGTTTTGGCGAACATTAGAGTTAGCTAAGTTGCCCTTTTTTGTTTGTCAAAACACCCTTTATTTTAAAAAATCACTTTCAAAAGTGATTCATTTTGGCATATTATCCCATAATATGCTTTTTTATGACAAAAAAATCTTGAAACTCTAATCTCAGAAAGGCAAACAAAGCCAAAAATGACGAGTTTTACACTCAACTTTCAGACATAGAAAAAGAGCTCTGACACTACAAAGAACACTTTAAATGAAAAACTATCTTTTGTAATTGTGATGATCCAGAAGAAAGCAATTTTTTCAAATATTTTGCATTAAACTTCAATCACTTATGACTCAAGAAACTTATAGCAACTCACTACGAAACCGAGAAACCTAGCTATAAACTAGAAATCATAAATTGACTTGATTTAAATAACGACTGAAAAATAAATTTAAACGATACAACAAAAACTCCACTAAAACAAAACTGAGATTTCCGAAGTCCTGAATGTATAGAACTTTTAAAAGAGTCTGATATAATTGTAACAAATCCCCCATTTTCACTTTTTAGAGAATATGTAGCTCAACTTTATGAATATGATAAAAAATTTGTAATTATTTGAAATAACAATGCT
Organism: Patescibacteria group bacterium; assembly: GCA_034675265.1. Classification (GTDB taxonomy): domain Bacteria; phylum Patescibacteriota; class Gracilibacteria; order BD1-5; family UBA6164; genus UBA7396. Next base: position 33,481 of record JAUCDK010000012.1, on the reverse strand, counting down.
ATAACTTATAAAGAAATTTTCAAAATCATCAAAGAAAATAAGCTTTGGCTTTGATACAATGCAAACAAAACTATGGAATTTAGACTTTCGGATGATTATGAAAAATGGTCAAGAATAGATGAAACTTGAAAGAAATACTGAATAGTTCCAGCAATAAGTTGGTATACAAATTTAGAAATCTCAAAAAGACATGAAGATTTGATTTTATATAAAAACTACAATGAAAAAGAATATCAAAAATATGATAATTATGATGCTATTAATGTTGACAGAGTAAAAGATATTCCAGTTGATTATTCAGGGAAAATGTGAGTTCCACTAACATTTTTAAATAATTATAATCCAGACCAATTTGAAATAATAGACTGACTCAATCGTTATAGTATTTTGGATTGACCAACCGAAGAAACAAGATGAAAATATTTATCACAAATAAACTGAAAACCACTTTATATAAGAGTTGTTATCAAAAATAAAAAGCTTTAATTCCTAAAAACTATCACCCATGAAAATCCACCTCCAAGAAATCTCCATCAGAGAAATCGCAAAAAATTACAAAAACAACCAAGAAGAATGAGTCACTTGATACTCTTGACTCCTCAATATTCGCCCAAAATACCAAAGAGAATTTGTATACAAAGACTCCCAAAGAAATGCAGTAATAGAAACCGTGAGAAAAAATTTTCCACTCAATGTGATGTACTGGGTAAAAAACTCAGACTGAACCTACGAAGTGCTCGACTGACAACAAAGAACTATCAGTATTTGTGAATATATTGACGGAAAATATTCACTAGATTACCAATATTTTCATAACTTGACTGATACAGAACAAGAGCAAATATTAAACTATAAACTGATGATTTATATCTGTGAGTGAACCGACAAAGAAAAACTTGATTGGTTTAAAACTATAAATATTGCCGGAGAGAAACTCACTCCTCAAGAACTCAGAAACGCTATTTACACTGGAACCTGGCTGACAGACGCAAAAAGATATTTTTCTAAAACTTCTTGTCCAGCTTATAATATAGCCAGTGATTATTTAAATGGTTCAAGTATTCGTCAAGAGTATTTAGAAACAGCTCTTGAATGGATTTCTGCCTGAAATATTGAAGAGTATATGGCAAAACACCAACATAACGAAAATGCAAACGAACTTTGGCAATATTTTCAAAATGTCATAAATTGGATACAAGTTACATTTCCAAACTACAGAAAAGAGATGAAATGAGTGCAATTTTGACCACTTTACAATCAGTTTAAAAACACATTTTTTGACGCGAGTAAACTGGAAAGTGAAATCACCAAACTTATGCAAGATGAAGATGTCACAAAAAAGTCTGGAATCTATGAATATGTTCTTACGAGAAATGAAAAATATTTGAGTATAAGAGCCTTTACACCAAACCAAAAAAGAGAAACTTATGAAAAGCAAGAGGGAATTTGCATACATTGTAAAAATCATTTTGAGATAAATGAAATGGAAGCCGATCATATCACTCCTTGGAGTTTATGAGGAAAAACAAATTCTCTCAATTGCCAAATGCTGTGTAAAAATTGTAATAGAGTAAAAAGTGGAAAATAAAAAAACTACCAATCCAGGTAGTTTTTTTCTTACATAAATCATTTTCTTTTCATAAAAGCAACATTTGAAAGTTCTCTTCCCATAAAATCTCTAAATAATTCTCCAGCTTCTTTTTTTGTTCCTTGTCATAAAATAGTAGCAATAAATTTTTCTCATACATTTTTTTCAAACATTCATAATTCTTTAATTCTCTCAAATACATCAGCTTCCAAAAGCTCTGCCCACATATAACTATAATATCAAGCGGCATATCATCCACCAAAAATATGTCAAAAACTTGCATACATTTTATAGTTTTCATCTCTTGTAAAAAGAGAAATTTCATTTGCTATTTTCAATGTTTTTTCATCAAGTTCTTCTACTGTTTCAGGAGCTTTTTCACTGTAAAGTTTCATATCAAGTAAAGCAAATTCATTTTGTCTGAGCGTAAAAAGTCCACTCATATACGTTTTTAAATCATCAAGAGTATCAAGCATTTCTTTTGGAATTGACGTTCCTGTTTCAAAATGACGACCAAGTTTTTCTAAACTTTCTCTTTCTCAAACCCAATTTTCATGAAGTTGACTTGGTAATTCTACAAAATCCCATTCTACATTAAATCCACTTAAATCACTATATTGGCTTTCAGATAGCATTTCATGAAGTGCATGTCCAAATTCGTGAAATAAAGTTTCTACGTCTCTCATAGTTAAAAGTGTGTGTCAGTCTTGTTTTTGAAAATTACAAACATTTACGATAAAAGGAACTTTTTCACCAAATCTTCCTCTTGGATTGTCAGCCCAAGCTCCAGGTCTTTTTTCGCTTCTGTAAAATGGATCAAGTAAATAATACGAAATAAGTTTTCCATCTTTGTATACTTCAAACAAAAGAGCATCTTTATGATATGTTTGAGTTGCAATTTGTTTCATTTCCATTCCATAAAACTTACGGATAAAATCAAAAAGATATGCTTTTACATTTTCATATTCAAAATATTTTTTGAGTTCTTTTTCATCAAGTCAATATTTTTCTTGCTTTAATTTTCTTGAATAATAAGCACTATCCCAAGATTGTAATTTTGATAATCCAAAATGATTTTTGAGTTCTTCTATTTCTTTTTTTGCTTTTTCACTTGCTTTTTGAGTAATTCATTCTAAAAGTTCAAAAACTACTTTTGGTTCTTTTGCCATTTTGGTTGCAAGTGAAACTTCTGAGTAATTTTTATATCACATAAGTTTTGCTTTTTTTTCTTTCAATTTAAGAATATTTAAAACTACTTTTCTGTTATCATTTTCAGATTCTGTTGCGAATTGATTTCTTGCTTCACTAAAATCTTTTCTCACATTTTCATCACTACAATATTCCATAATATCTCAAAAAGCTGTTGGATCTGCATCAAAAAGATATCAAATTTTTCCTTCTTGTTCTGCTTTTTTTCTCGCATTTTCAAGAGTGGCTTCTGGAAGTTCTTTTATAGCATCAATACTTGAAATATGGTATGAAAATTTCTTTTTTGAAGCAACAATATTATTTTGAAATTCTAAAGAAAGTTTTGAGAGTTCAAGATTTATTTTTTTGATTTCTTCTTGAATATCTTTTTTTAAATTGATTCCATTCAGTTCAAAAGATTTTTTTTCAAGTTCTAAAATTCTTTTTTGCTCACTATCAAGATTTGAATTTTCTAAAACATAACAAACTCTTTCATAGTATGGAAAACTGAAAGTCATTTCATTTGAAAGTTCGGTATAAAGTGGTTCAAAATCTTCAATAATTTTTTCACTTATTTCCGATTTATCCACCATATCGATATGATTCAGAAGCATAAATAAATATCTCAAAGTATCAAAATCTTGAAAATCATCAAAAGTAATTTCTTCTTTTGGTTTTGATATAAAAGTGGTAAATTTTTGCTTTTCTTGAGCTAAAAGTTCTTTTAAAATTTCTTCAAAAAGTGCTAAACTTTCTTTTTCATAGAGAAAATGTAAATCAGGAAATTCATTTTTTTGAATTTCTTGCAAAATCTTTTGTTTTCTTTCATCTGTTGTCATAATTTTTTTGTTATAGATTAAACTCTTTAAAAATATTCATTTTTTGAAACGAGGACTGTTCGAGCATAGCGAGTTCCGCAGTAAGAAAAATTAATATTTTTAAAGAAAATAGAGAATATATTAAAGTTTAAAATTTTTGTTTTACTATTTCAACAAACTCAACCAATCAAAGATTGGGATTCAAGCAATTTTTCAATAGCAAAACAAAAATTCAAACTATCCACAATCATTATTCTTAAATTGTAGTGAAAAAATGAAATAGTTCAATTTATTTTGAATATATTTTTTTACTGATTTTGTATAAACAAAAACCAAATATTCATCACAAAGTATTCAAAAAAACATCATCAACATCAATACTTCTATAGTTATATCATAACACAAACCCAATACTTCCTTGAAAACATTCAATAAAAATAGCAAAAAGAAAACTGATAAAAACTACTTTTTTAAAATTATTTTTTTCTCATAATATTCCCAGAAAAAATCCAAGAGGAATAAAAAGTACCATATTTCATAGAATTTGTTTTATTTTTATGAGATAATACAGATGTTCATCAAATAGAATTTCAAAAATAGAATGAAAAAGCATAAAATTATTATTTTGCCCACCATATTTTCCTATATCTTTCAGTCATGCAATTGGTATTGGAAAAAGAGTTACAGCAAAAACAGCAATGACATAAAAATAAAATAAACTATAGAATATTATCTTTCAAATTGATAATTTTTTTATTAAAAATACACTTAAAATAATCACATAAAAAATGAAAGCAATCAGAAAAACAAATTCATAACCAAGCATAATAGAAAAATAAAAAAATATTTTTATAAAATCTTAATGAAAATCTAAAATCTTTCAAAACTTTTTTGCTTTGAGAGATTTTTTCATATAATAAGCGAAATTATTTTTTAAATATGAGAAAATGAAGGTAGGAATTGTTTGACTTCCAAATGTATGAAAATCAACTTTATTTAATGCTTTGACAAAAAATTATGCTGCTGAGGCTGCGAATTTCCCATTTTGTACGATTGAACCAAATGTATGAATGGTAAATGTAAATGACGTAAGACTGGAAAAAATTAGAGCTGCAGTAAATGGACAAAAAGTAATTCCAGCAACTTGTGAATTTATTGATATTGCAGGAATTGTTGAATGAGCTTCAAAATGAGAAGGACTTGGAAATAAATTTTTAGCAAATATTAGAGAAGCAGATGCTATTTTACAAGTAGTAAGAGTATTTCAAAATGATGATATTATTCACGTTTCTGGAAATGTAAATCCCAAAAGAGATATTGAAGTTATCAATTCAGAACTTATTTTAGCAGATATTGACACTCTCGGGAGAAGAGTGAATGACAATGCAAAAAAAGCCAGAGCAAATAAAGAAGCAGCAACGGCTCAAGAAGTATACGAAAGAGTTTTAAAAGATTTAAATGAAGGAAAACTTGCAATTTCAGTAATTTCTGAAGAAGAACAAGAATATTTTGATGATTTACATTTACTTACCAATAAAAAATTTGTATATGCTGTAAATGTTTCAGAAGAAATGATGGATACTTCAGAAGAAAAATTAAGTGAAATTATTTGAGTAACCAATGCAAAAGTAGTGCCAATTTGTGCAAAACTTGAAGCTGATATGATTGAAATGAGCGAAGATGAAAGAAGAGAATTTTTAACAGAAATGGGATTAATTACCACTGGACTTGATAATCTTATCAAAGCTTCGTATGATTCTTTAGGATTACAATATTATTTTACAGCTGGAGAAAAAGAAGTAAGAGCTTGGACGATTCCAGTTGGTGCAACTGCTCCTCAAGCAGCAGGAGTAATTCATACGGATTTTGAAAAATGGTTTATTAAAGCTGATGTGGTAAATTGGGCTGATTTGGTAGAATTTGGTGGATGGTCTGGAGCAAGAGAAAAAGCAAAAGTAAGTTTACAAGGAAAAGATTACATCGTAAAAGATGGGGATGTAATGCTATTTAAATTTAGTAGTTAAAAAGAAAAAATCAAGATGTGTCTATCTTGGTTTTTTCTTTTGATTTTTTCTCCTCTTCTTATATACTGAAATTGTTTAATTTTAACTATCGAATTATGCAACAATATTTGGATTTGCTCTCAACTATTATGGATAAATGAGTTCTTAAAAGTGATAGAACTTGAGTTTGAACAAAAAGTATTTTTGGCTATCAAATGAGATTTGATTTAAGTGAAGGTTTTCCACTTCTTACTACAAAAAAAATGTTTTTGAGAGGAATTATTCATGAACTTATTTGGTTTTTAAATGGAGACACAAATATTAAATATTTAGTAGATAATGATGTAAAAATTTGGAATGAATGGCCATTTCAGGCATATTTGAAAGCAAATGATTTAGAAAAAGATTTTCCAAAATATTCTCCAGAATGGTCAGAAAAACTGCAAGAATTTATAGAAAATATTAAAAATGATGCAGATTTTGCAAAAAAATGGTGAGAACTTTGACCTGTTTATGGAAAACAATGGAGAGATTTTTGATGAATCGATCAAATTACTAATGTAATTAATCAAATAAAAAATTCTCCTGATAGTAGAAGAATGATAGTTTCAGCTTGGAATCCAGTAGAAATTGAGGAAATGGCAAAATCATGACTTCCACCTTGTCATACATTATTTCAATTTTATGTAGCAAATGGAAAATTATCTTGTCAACTCTATCAAAGATCAGCAGATACTTTTTTATGAGTTCCGTTTAATATTGCTTCGTATGCACTTTTGACTATGATGATTGCGCAAGTTTGTGATTTAGAATATGGAGATTTTGTGCATACACTTTGAGATACGCATATTTATACAAATCATTTTGATCAAGTGAAAGAACAACTTTCAAGAACACCATTTCCAATTCCAACTCTTGTAATAAATCCAGAAGTAAAAAGTATTTTTGATTTTAAAATTGATGATTTTGAGTTGAAAGATTATGTCTCTCATCCTGCGATTAAAGCTCCGATTGCTGTTTAATATAAAAAAATATGAATAAAAAAATAATTGCCATTTTGGCAGTAGATGAAGAATTTTGAATTTGAAAATGAAATGATATTCCTTGGAAATCAGATCTAAAAAACTTTAAAGAAATTACTTTAGATACAAAAAATCCAGACAAAAAAAATGCCCTTATTATGGGAAGAAAAACTTGGGAAAGTATTCCTGAAAAATTCAGACCATTTTCTGGAAGAAAAAATTTTGTTGTTTCTTCACAAATTCAAAATTCAGAGATATATGAATGATTTACTAGTATTGAAAATGCGATAGAAAAAGCTCAAGCAGATGAAGAAGTTGAAAAAATTTTTATCATTTGATGAGCAAGTATTTATAATTATAGCTTTCAAAAAAATCTTGTAGATGAAATATATCTCACAAATATTCCTGGAACACATGATTGTGACACTTTTGTGGAAGTTGATCTATCAAAATATACGTCATATTTTCAAGATACCATCTCAGTTTGAGAAGAAAAATATTTATTTTCTAAATATAAAAAATAATGTCAGTAAATGTTCAAAAAAATGATGAAAATATCATCATAAATATTGATAAAATATCTCTTGTTTCAGCTATTTCTTTACAAAATAATTTGTATCAAGTTGCAGAAGTTCAAATCATAAAATCTGATAAAATAGAAATGTATCAGGAAGATGATATTGTTCTATCAGAGTCTTTTGAAGAATATAAAAAATATGGGGAAGAGTTGATTTCTTTTTCTCAAACCAATCCTGAATTAAAAGATTATTTATTACCAGTTGCAGCTTTGGTATCTGTAAAAATTTCGTTTCAAAAAAATAAAACTCAAAAAATAATTCATCTTATTTCAGCACTTGAAGTTCATGAAATAAGAAATATTTTATGAAATGTAAAAAAAGCATTTGAAACGCAAAATATTTCTTGAAATTTTAGTGAAAATCCTCTTATTAATCAAGTAAAATTAAGAAAATTTATTTCTGAAAATTATTCAAATGAATACGATGAAGAACAGGCTGGACTTTTTCAATGAATAGAAGCAAATGAACAAGTTTCTGTGATATTTGAATGAGATTTTGATAATCAAATCGTTACCTCACTTCTTTTCAAAAATCTTTCGAGTGAATGACTTTCTGTTGATGAATCGATAGATATTGTAGAAAATATGGATAATTCTGATAAAGATGTACTTTTTAGACTTTCGCTTTGAGAAAGAAAATCAGGAGATATTTTACCATATGAATTTGGACATGCAAGTTTGAGTTTTGAGTTAACTCTTGATTTTTTTCATTATACAAAGTTAAAATATATTTTTCCTCATTTTTGAGTTTTACAAAATTCTCTTCCGATTTTAGGATATGATTATCCAGAATTTTTAGAAAAAAAAGAATATCAAAATATACAAGCAAAGTTTGATGATCTTTTGACCCAAATTACTCTTTTTTCTCAAAAAATTGCGTTTTCAGAGAAAAATATTTTATTTTATTTATGAGCAAATGCACATTTAGTAAGAACAACTGTTGAGCTTAATCCTATAGAATTGGTTGAATTTTTTGAATATAAATTTGAAGAAAAAGTATTAAAAGATATACAAGCAGAACTCTATAAAGAGTTCAAAAAACTTTCTCCAATATTTGCCAGATATATAAAATTATAAAAAATTTTGACAAATATATTTTTATCAATATAAAAACATTACTTAATAATAATTTTCAAGATTATGTGAGTTACAAAAAAATGGTCATATTTTTTCTTTTTCTTTAATAGGTTCTCTTTGAAGGATTAGTTTTTTGTTGTTTGATTATACCAACCTACAAGTTCTTCAAGTTTTGAGGAACTTTTTTATTTATTAAATTTTGTTTTATGATACAGCCAGTAAATGATACACTTTCAAGTGTTGATGATAAAAGAATTGAAAGTATTGAAGAAATTATTTCTCCAAAAGAATTAGTTGAAAAATATCCACTTGATGAAGCAACAGAGCAATTCATTGAACTCAGTAGAATTTCAGTAAGTAATATTATTAATTTACAAGATGATAGACTTCTTGTTGTTACAGGACCATGTTCTATTCACAATGTTGACGAAGCACTTGAGTATGCAAAATTATTACAATCAATTAAAGAAGAAAATCCACATTTATTTTTGGTAATGAGAACATATTTTGAAAAACCAAGAACAACAGTTGGATGGAAAGGACTTTTAAATGACCCACATTTAGATGATAGTTGTGATATTGATGCAGGATTACATATAGCAAGAGAATTATTACTCAAAATTAATCAAATGGGAATTCCAACTGCGGTTGAATTTTTAGATACCATTACTCCACAATATATTTGAGATTTAGTAACTTGGGGAGCAATTGGTGCAAGAACAACTGAAAGCCAAGAACACAGAAAATTAGTTTCAGGACTTTCTATGCCAGTTGGTTTTAAAAATGGTACAAGTGGTGATATTCAAATCGCTCTTGATGCTATTAAATCATCAAGAGGAAAACATAGTTTTCCATCAGTTACAAAATGAGGAAAGGTAGCAAAAGTTACGACTTCTTGAAATCCAGATGGACATATTATTTTGAGATGATGAGCTTCTTGACCAAATTATTCAGAAGAAGATATTAAAAAAACAGCACATATTTTAAAATGATCTATGTTAAGAACAGGAATCGTAGTTGATGCTTCTCATGGAAATTCTCAAAAAGATTACAAGAATCAACCTATTGTATCAGCAGAAATTGCAAGACAAATTGCTGCGGGAAATCAAAAAATAGTTTGAATTATGATCGAAGGAAATCTTAATGAAGGAAATCAACCATTAAGTGATGATTTACTTCCAGGAGTAAGTGTTACGGATGCTTGTGTAAATTGGGAAACAAATAAAAAAATGATTGAAGAATTAAATAGAGCTGTTGCAATCAGAACATCAAAAAAATAAAAGCCTTAGGCTTTTATTTTTTTGCAAATTTTTTTATATATGTTAGACTTATTTTATATATTATTTTTTAACAAAATTTTTCTATGGAGACAAAAAATACAAATATATTTTTTTGAATTAAAAAAGGTTTTACTTTAGTAGAGCTTATTATAGTTATAACCATATTAGCAATATTAGCAACGATTGCATTTATATCATTTAAAAATTATTCTGGAAATGCGAGAGACGGAAATAGAATAACAGCAATTAAAAATATAGAAACATGATTGAATCTTTTTCAAGTAAAAACAGCTACCTATCCAATTCCAGATAATATTTCAGGAACTGGAAAAATAAATAATATCAATCTTACCTATGTATGAGAAATAGGAGAAACTATTTCAAATGTTATACAAATAAATAAAATTCCTAAAGATCCTTTAGTAGATAAAAACTATATGTATGGAACATCTACAGATAAAAAATATTATCAAATAGCAAATATTATAGAATGAGAAATAGGATATAGACCATTTATAGAGAATGTTTATGCAGATAATATTGAGGCAAAAGTAAGTTGAAATTACTTATGATATTTAAAATTTCAATCTTGAAGCGAGATTTATATTGCAAATATCCCAAGTATTTTATTTAATAATACATGAAGTATTGAATTATTAAATAATGATACTTATTATATTTTAAATAATAAATCAAATCTTCCATATGATAAAAGTTGAAATAATACTACAGAAAATATACAAAAAATAAATGCAAATACGCTCATAAAAGAAATAACAAAATCTCCAAATGCGACTCTTACTTGAGTCAACATAACTACACTTACCAAAGCAAATTTTGAAGAAATTTTTACAGGAAATATTTTAGAAAGTTTTAATCTATTTTCTTGAGATATTTATAATGATGAAAACATAAAAGAGAATATAAAAAATATGATTTTGTGATGATGAGCTTTATCAGAACCAAAAATATTTAAAAGCTGTGAAATATCTGGAATTATAGTACAGAATTGACAAAATATAACTCTCCATAAACTAGAAACTATAAATAAATTTGATACTATTAATACTTGTGAAAATAATTCTCAAATAAAAACTTGTAATGATGGGGTACTTTCATGAGATGAGGACTATCAATATATAAATTGTGTAAAATGAGAAATAAATAATTGTACTGCGAATTGAAGTTATCTTTATAATAGTCATACATATAGTATTCCAGCAATATCTCATTGAGATTGAATAAATATTTTTTCGAATAATATTTCAGAAAATAATGGAATTTTTAAATATTCTGTTGATATAGAATGTAACGATGGAAGTTATATAAATGAAAATGAAAATTCTCTTCCAACTCTTCAAAGTTGTAATGAAAATTATCATACAGAAGACAATCAAACTTGTATTTCAAATACAAAACAAGTAGCATGTACACAATCATGAGCACCAATAAATGCAAGTTATACTCTTACAAATGTAGATATTAATTGGAATGGAACGAGTTGGTCACCTCCTGGAAATTGTGCTTGGACATGTAATAGTGCTTGGACAAAAGAATGAAATGAATGTAGAGATAAAACAGCCCCTACGATTACAAATATTACTTCGTCAAATGTAAGTTGTAATGTATTGAGATTTTCTATAAATGGTGCAAATGATCTAATTTGATTACACTCAGCCCCATATAGTTTTGATGGATGAAATACTTGGCAGGCTGGAAATACAAAGGATTTTTCAGGAAGTAATTATACTTTAAATGCAAATCAGATAAGAGTAAGAGACAATGCAGGAAATATTTATATTCATGTAAGCAGTGTCACAGCTGAAAGTAATTGTAATTGGTATGCATGAGGAACTTCTAATTGAGGAGCAAATATAAAAGCTTGGTGGGATACAAAAAGTAATTGAGATATCTATATATGATGAAGTCTCTCGTGTCCTTTATATAAATTTAGAAAAGTTTGAAACTTTACTTTTTGATGGACAAGTTCTTGTGATGCATATCGGGCAACTACGACAAACTCTTCGTACTCATTAGATTGTGGAAGTACATGGGTTCCACTCCCTTCGACATGATGTAGTTATGCGAATAATATTATAAACAATAATAATACAAATAATTGAAATTGGTATTTATCAATAAATAATTGATGACACTGATGATATTGATGTACACATTCTATTCAAACAATTTCAAATTGAGTTTTATGTCTTCCAAATTGAGGGGGAAATCATAGTGCGTGATATAATTGGTTTATGTGGCAATAATTTTCCTAAAAAACTTCCATTCTTCAAAAAATTCATATAATAAAACAAACTATTTTTTAAATTTTTTGCATGAAAAAAGATATCTTTGAAACAGAATACAACAAACTCAATCCAAGCCAAAAAGAAGCTGTAGACACCATTTATGGACCAGTTATGGTAGTTGCTGGACCTGGAACTTGAAAAACTCAAATCATAGGACTCAGAACCGCAAATATTCTGAATCAAACAGGAATAAATCCGTGAAATATTCTTATCACCACTTTTACCGATGCGTGAGTAATTGCTATTAAAAAAAGATTAGAAAAATTTTTATGAGCTGACGGATACAAAGTTTCTGTTTCTACTATTCACTCATTTTGTCAGGATGTTATTAGAAATTTTCCAGAAAAATTTATTCAATATAAAGCTTCTGCACCAATTGATGATGTGGATAGTTTGGAAATACTTAAAAATATTTTAACAACAGAAATTCAAAATAAAAATATCGAATATCTTACGAATGATTTTGATCCATTTTTGTATTTAAGAGATATAAAATCTCGTATTAACACGCTTAAACAAGAAGCAGTGACTCCAAACGAATTTGAAAATATTATCAAAAAACAAGAGACAAATTATGCTGAAATCTTATCAGAAATAAAACCAACTCTTAAAAAATATGAAACCACAAAAGATACGCAAGAAAAACACATAAAAAAATTATTTGAACTCAATCATCTCTATAAAATTTATTTAGAAACATTAAAAAAGGAAGAAAAATATGATTTTTCAGATATGATTAATTATGTAGTAGAAGTGTTTTCACAAGATGAAGAGGTAAAATATTTTTATGCAGAAAAATATCAATTTATTATGCTGGATGAATTTCAAGATACCAATAATGCACAAAATAAAATTATAGATTTCATTTTGAGTGTTTGAGAAGATACTCCAAATATTTTGGTTGTATGAGATGATGACCAATCAATTTATCGTTTTCAATGAGCGAATATTGAGAATATGCTCGAATTTTCAACTCATTTTCCTGAAACGAAAATGATAGTTTTAGAAAATAATTATCGTTCGACTCAATGAATTTTGGATTTATGTACTTCTTTGATTGAAAATAATAATGAAAGACTTTCAACAAGAATTTCAGGACTTGAAAAAAAACTTATTTCGAGTAACGCTGAACTTTCTTCTCTTTCAAATATTCCGATTTTAGTGACTCCAAATACAAAAGAAGAACAAGCATGATATATCGTTTGAGAAATCAAAAAAAGATTAGAAGCAAATATTCCATATGAAGAAATTGCAATTATTGTGAGAAATAATGCTGAAGTTGAGGAATTTTCAAATTTTTTAGAACAAAATAATATTCCAGTTACTTCAAAACTCAATACAGATATTTTAAAAAATGATTATGTAGAATTTATTATCAAATTTTTATCGTGTTTAGAAAATACATTTGAAAATGATAAATATTTTATTGATGTCATAAGAAGTTCAATTATTTGACTCTCTCAAACAGATATTTTTAAGATAAATAAAGAATTATATAATTTTAATTATACCAAAAAATTTAAATTAGGATTGTACGATTATATTCTTGATTTGGAAACAAAAACTATCGATTTAATAGATAAACAAGCAATTATAGATTTTAGAGAAATGTTTCTTGATTTATTACAAAAAAAATCAGAGTTACATTTTGTAGAATTTTTTCCATATTTTATTGAAAAAATCGGAATTATTGAATATGTTGAAAAACATGGGAATTTTGATGATATTGAAGATATTTACACGCTTTTTAATAAAATAAAAAGTTATGTAAGTGTGAAAAAAGATTTTTCTCTTCAAAATTTTCTTGCAAAAATAAATCTTCATCTCAGTTATAATTATTCAATTTCAAGACAAATTTTAAGAAAAAATAAAGCGTGAGTACAAGTTTTAACAGCTCACGGAAGTAAATGACTTGAGTACGAAGTTGTTTTTATAGCAAATTTATTTACAGGAAATTGGGACAATAAAAGAGTAATTGATAAATTAAAACTTCCAACTTGAATTGCGTGAGATGGATTACAAGATATTTCTGAACCGATTGAAGAGGAAAGAAGACTTTTCTTTGTTGCTGCTTCAAGAGCTAAAAAAGAACTTATTTTGAGTTTTCCACTTTCAAGTGAAAATAAAATTAAACTTGCGAGTGTTTTTATTTCAGAAATTGAAAATAATTTAGAAAACAAAGAAAATAATTTAGAACTTTCAGGAACTTTTTTTGAGCAAAGTATAAAAAATGTTTTAAAGCCAAAATTATTTGAATATTGAGCTTTAGAATTTGATTATATACAAGAATTTTTAGAAAATTATAGACTTTCTCCAACGGATTTAAATGTATTTTTAGAAGATCCGTTAAATTTTCTCAATTCAGTAGTATTTAGATACCCATTTGCTGATAATGATGCAACTATTTTCTGAAAAGTATATCATAGAGTTTTGGAACTTTTCTATTCAAGATACAAACAAACTGGAAAAATGGATGATGTAAATTATCTTACTGTTACTTTTAAAGTTTTACTTGAAAAAGAAGTTTTACCACCAGAAAATTTTGAAAAATTATTACAAAAATGAATAACAGGACTTACATGATTTTACGAAACATATAAAAATAATGTAAGAGAAGTTTTGTATTTGGAATACAATTTTAGACCAAAATGACTCAGTTTTGAGTGAGTTCCTTTGACTTGAAAAATAGATAAAATTGAGAAACTTTGACTTGCAACTTCAGATAATAATGATAGTTTTGGACAAATGGCATTTTTTAAAGATAGCATTGCATTAGTTGATTATAAAACTTGAAAACCAAAATCACTTTGAGAGATTAAAGGAATTGATAGAAATGGAAATAAAAAAGAGTGAGAATGAAAATATTTTAGACAACTGATGTTTTATAAACTTTTGTGTCAACTTGATAGTGAATTTTCTTCAAAATATGAAATTGGAAGTTTAGCACTTGACTTTGTTGAGGGAAGAGATGGAGAATATAAATATATTGATGTTCCACACAACCAAGAAGAATTTGAAGATTTTAAAAAAGATCTTACAGAAGCTTGGAAACAAATTTCTGATATAGAATTTTGGAAAGAATTATTGAAAAAATAAAATATGGACAAAAATATTTCTTAACTTTGATTTTATGCAAAGATGTGCTTGGGTAAAACTTTCTAATCCGGTATATGTAACATATCATGATGAAGAATGGGGAGTTCCTGTTTATGATGATAGAAAATTATTTGAAATGCTTATTTTGGAATGAGCTCATGCTGGACTTTCTTGGGAAACTATTTTGATGAAAAGAGATACATATAGAAAAGCTTTTGATAATTTTGATGTTAAAAAAGTGGCACAATATGATGAAAAAAAGCAAAGCGAACTTCTTTTAGACCCAGGAATTGTAAGAAATAAATTGAAAATTAAATCGAGTATACAAAATGCGAAGGCTTTCTTAGAAATACAAAAAGAATTTTGAAGTTTTTCAGCATATATTTGGGGAATGGTAGATAATAAAATCGTAGTAAATAGTTTTGAAAATCTCTGAGATTATCAAACTTCAACTTCAATTTCTGATAAAATTTCTAAAGATTTAAAAAAGAGGGGAATGAATTTTGTATGAACTACGATTATTTATGCATTTATGCAAGCAGTTGGAATGGTAAATGATCATAGTAAATGATGTTTTCTATGTAAAAAATAAAAGTGAGATTTTCTCACTTTTATTTTTTGATTTATAATGAAATTATATATAATACTTTCTATTTTATTTTTTTGTCACTTTTTTTAGATAAAAGAGTTACAAGAAGTGATAAAAATATTTGACAAACAAATAATTAGAAATAGTATTACTTTGTAATACAAAGTAATATAAAAATTATACTCTTTTATTTTATTATGAAGTTATTTATGAGCAAAAAGAAAGTTTTACAAATTCTTTGATTTTGAGTAGTTCTTGTATGAGTTTGATATTGAGGATATCATTTTTTTTATGCCAATAAAACAGGAGATAATCTAACAACACCTCAACAAGATGTGTATTTTGAAGTATGAACAGGAGATGTTATTAATAGTATTAAAGTACTTTGAGAAACAAATTTACTCAATGAACAAAAACTTAAATTTAATCTTGATGGAACGGTTTCAAAAGTAAACATTTCAGAATGAAAATTAGTAAAGTCATGAGAGGTTTTAGCTGAACTTGATAGTGGAGAACTTCAAAATGAACTCAAAGAGGCACAAATTAATTATGACAATGCAAAAATTAATTTAAATACTCAAATGGAAAAGCTTACTGGAGATGATAAAATAAAAGATAAAACAAATTTAGAATCTTCACAAAGAAAAATTACTCTTGCACAATATGATTTTACGCAATTAAAGCAAGATAATACGACAAAAGTAACAGAAAAAATAAAAGAAATAGAATCTTCAAAATTAGCTTTAGAAAAATTAAAAAAAGAAAGTCAAATTTCTAAACAAAATCTTACTACCGATGTAAAAGATAAAAAAGAAGATTTAGAATACAAGAAAAAAACATTTAATGATAAAAAATGGAATCTTGAAAAACAAATTTTAGATGAGCAAAGAAGTCTTCAAACAAAACTTCGTGATTATGAGAATACTTTTAGTAATACATATGAAACAATAGGAAATGATATTTCATGATTTGAAGATTCTCTTAAAACAGTAAATAATTTACTTGGGCTTGATAGTGAATTAAAATCAGTTCAATTAAATATTTATTTTTCTGCAAAAAGTTCTAAATATAGAACTCTATCAGAAAGAAATTATTGGGAATTAAAATGAAAAATTAATGACTTAGAAACAAAATATGATTCTGGAGATAAAGATAATCTTACTGTTGCATATTTAACATGAGTATTAAATGTTGAAAAAGATTTATATGAAACTATGTATAATCTTTGAGATGCTTTGGTGAAATGAGCAGAATACAGTATTGAAACTTCAGATTTATCAAATGGGGATATTAGTGCTATTAAATCAATCTGAAGTACTTTAAGAAATTCAGGACATTCAAGTAAAGCATCTATTGATACTACTATTGAAAAATTAAAAAATCTTGATACTCCAGATGAATTAAACGAAAAATCAAGAATTGTTGTGGAAGAATTAAAAAAATCTCTCCAAGATTTAGATAAAGATTTGGTAAATTTAGAAAAAGATTTTAATAATCTCTATCTTGTTTTACCAGAAAAAGTAAAAGAAATTGATTTACAAATTGAAAAAGATGAAAGAAATTTAATACAAGCACAAAAAGATTTAGAAGATTTAAAATATAGAAATAAAGTTGCAGAAGAAGATAAACAAATTGATATAAAAACTCAAAAACAAGATTATGAAATTGCATTAAAAAATTTCAATAAAAAATATATAAATATTGCAGAATCAGAAGAAGTAAAATTACTTCAAAACACTTTAAAACAAGCTCAAATTGCTATTGATCAAGTAAATAAAAAAATTGAAAATTATGTATTAAAAGCTCCTTTTGATGGAGTAGTTGATAGTTTTAGTTTAAAAGTTTGAGATAATCTTTCAACGAATTCTTCAGAAGAAAAATATATTCACATCGTAAATCCAAATATGATGGAAATAAAAATTAAATTAGATCAAATAGATATTGTAAAAGTAAAAAAAGGTATGGAAGCACAAGTAAATTTTGATTCATATCCAGAAAAAATATTTACTTGAACTCTTGATACGATTGATTCAAAACCAATTGATGAAAATGGAGTAAAAAAATATCAAGTAAAAATGGTGATTGATAAATGAGATTTAAATATATTTTCATGAATGAGTGCGAATGTAGATATCGTTTTTGAAAAAAAAGAATGAGTAATTTTGGTCCCAACAATGGCTATTGAACTCAATAATGAAACAGGAGAAAATTATGTGACTGTTTTAAAAGATGGAAAAAAAGAAAAACAAGTAGTAGAACTTGGACTTAATAGTAATGGAAATACTGAAATTCTCTCTGGACTTGAAGTTTGACAACAAGTGCTTGAAATCAATTTTGATGCAAATATGTTTCAAATAGAAGATTTCTCAAATGGATGAGGAATGATGTTTTAGTAAAAAAATAATATTTTTGTAGATATCTTTGTAACTAAAAAAATGTATGCTCAGTTTTAAAAATATTACCAAAAGTTATTCTCTTTGAAAACTTGGGAGTATTCAAATATTAAAATGAATTGATCTTGAAATAAAAGCGTGAGAATTTGTAGCGATTGTTTGACCATCAGGAAGTGGAAAATCAACACTTATGAATATTATTTGAATGCTTGATATTCCAACTTCTTGAGAATATTATCTCTCTGGAGAAAGAATTGATACTTTGAAAGATGGAAAAATGTCAGATATAAGAGCGAAAAAAATATGATTTATTTTTCAAAATTATTCACTTTTACCAAGAATGTCAGCTTTAGAGCAAGTAATGATTCCACTTTGATATCAATGAATTTCAAATGCTCAGGCAAAAAATTTAGCCAAAGAATATCTTGAAAAAGTTTGACTTTGAGATAAATTAAAAAATAAACCAAGTGAATTATCTTGATGACAATCACAAAGAGTTGCTATTGCCAGAGCATTAGTTGTAAATCCTGATATTATTTTAGCAGATGAACCAACTGGAGCACTTGACTCAAAAACTTGAGAAGAAATTTTAAATCTTTTCAAAGAAATAAATAGTACTGGAAAAACAGTAATTATTATTACCCATGATAATGAGATTGCCAAAAAAGCTTCAAGAATTATCAAAATAAAAGATGGTGAAATAGTAGATAATTTTTAATTTTATACTCATGAGATTTTTAAAGTATTTTATTCAAGCTTTAGACGCTTTATGGAGAAATAAACTCAGATCAACACTGAGTACTTTGTGAATTGTAATTTGAATAGCTTCGGTGACGATTATGTTGGCACTTTGAGAATGATTAAAGGCTCAAATGCTGGAAAATCTTTCTGTTTCAAATGATGTAATTAGTATTACTCCAAATGATTGAGGAAGATTTTGAGCAATAGAATCATGACCACAAGCTGAAACTCCATATATTCAAGTAAAGGAAATATTTGTTCAAGACTCTATTGATAAAATAAAAAAATATGTTTGAAATGTAAAAACAGTTTTGGCTCTTGCAAATGCAAATGGAGCTTCTACAAAATTTGAATGAAAAGATTTATATGGATCAATTGTATGAGTAACTCAAGATTATTTTCATACAAAATGAATCGAAGTAGTAAGTTGATTTTGATTTATTCAGAAACATTTTTCTGAATCTGCAAAAGTAGTTGTTTTAGGAAATGATTTTGTAAAATATGATTTAGAAGGGAAAAATCCAGTAGGGAAGACTATTATGATTGGTTGATATGCTTTTGATGTAATTTGAGTTTTATGAGAAAGTAAAGATTGGCAACTTAACTATTCTATTATTGTTCCGATGACTACGGTTCAAAATAGTTTTTGAGTAAAAAAGTTTGCTAGTATGGCAATTTATGTAGATGATATTTTAAAAATTGATGCAACCAAAAGAGATGTACTGTATTTACTTTTAAAACTTTCAGAAGTTACTTCTCCAAGTGAAGTAAAATTTAGATTAGAGTCAAATGATGAAGCTAT
Organism: Patescibacteria group bacterium; assembly: GCA_034675265.1. Lineage (GTDB taxonomy): Bacteria > Patescibacteriota > Gracilibacteria > BD1-5 > UBA6164 > UBA7396. The sequence continues at coordinate 13,998 of JAUCDK010000012.1, read as the reverse complement.
AAAATATATTAATGAAACCATTAACCAAATGAAATTATTTCTTGGTTGAATTGCCTGAATTTCTCTTTTAGTATGATGAATCTGAATTATGAATATCATGTTTGTTTCTGTAATTGAGAGAACGAGAGAAATAGGGATTAGAAAGGCAATTTGAGCAAAAAAAAGAGATATTTTATCACAATTTTTAGCTGAATCGGTTGTAATTAGTATTTTATGATGTTTAATAGCCTTCTGATTGAGTTTGGTATGAATCTATTTTATTAATAAATATTCACCACTTCCGGCAACTTTTAGTTTGAATGTAATGTTATTTTCAAGTGCTGTTTCTGTCTGAATGTGAATTATATTTGGTATTATTCCAGCTTGGAAAGCAGCAAAAATGAAACCAATCGATGCACTGAGATTTGAATAAATATTCAGTTACAAATATTGAAATAAGAGCTATAAGCTCTTATTTTTGTTGGCAATAAAAATACTTGCAAAAAAATATATATTTGTTACAATACTTGATAATTTATCTCCTAATTTTATAGTATTGGAAACACAAATAATAAAAAAGGAAAAAAATATTTTTATGTCTTCTGCAAAAAAGTCAAAAGGTTTTACTTTAGTAGAACTTATTATTGTTATAACTATTTTAGCAATTCTTGCTACTGTGGCTTTTATATCTTTTAAAAATTATAATAACACAGCAAGAGACAGTGTAAGAGTAACCGATATAAAAACAATATTTGAATGACTTTCAATTTACAAAGTAAAAAGCTGAATCTATCCATTACCAAATAATCCAACTCAAATATCTGCAGGAAATAATATTCTAACCTATCAAGGAGAAATTTCAAAAGGAATAAAACAACTCATCTCTCTTAATGGAAAATGAACAGATCCGAAAGACGCAACAAATTATGTATATGCCGTAGACGCAACACAACAAAAATGACAACTTTTATGATATTTAGAAAATTGAGATAACATAAAAACAATTTCTTTATTTCCTCAAATTTATGCTAACTTATCTCAAAGATATGTGTATATTTACTGAGATAAACTTGGAATAATTACTGATGAAAATAATACCCCAATCCAATATACTACGACCAATACATGAGTAAATATTCTTGATAATGAATATGCACAAAAAGAATTAATTACTTATATATGATGAGATGTCTGAAATGGATGAAAAACAACATCTACCTGAAATATCCTTGCCCAAGAAATAGAATCTTCATTAAGTGGAACACTATCTTGTGGAGAAAAAAGTTATAATGGTTATATTCTTTCGTGACTTTCCCACAATCAAACTTGAACTTTCATAAAAGAAAATTCTATTTCTCATGGAACTCAAAATCTCCAACTCACTATCACTTGTATTAATGGAGAATTTGATACAATATGAGCAACAGAAAATATAGTAAATACGACTTGTACCACTTGATGATATATTCCATATAATAATACTTGTGTAGAAAATAAATGTCAAAATAATCTTCCACTTAATGCAACTTCAACAGCAACCAGTGAAAATCATCAAGTAAGTTGGAACTATCAAGAAACACCTTGAGAATGTAGTTTTGAATGTAATATAAATTACACATATAACTCTTGAAGCAATACTTGTGAGCCAAATTCAAGAACTCAAAGCTGTTCAAGTATTCCAAGTAATTCAGTATATAATAGTGTAGCCACAATTTCTCAAACTTGGAATGGAACTGAGTGGTTTCCAAATTTACTTTCAACACATAATACGACTTCGAGTTCTGATGAATGTAGATTCGTTTGTAATGCTTGATATACTTATAATGTATGAAGTAATCTATGTACTCCGAACAATTATATAGTTACTTTTAATGGAAATGGATGATCTTGATTTTCTCCAACTACAAAAACGGTAGTAGCAAACACTACACTTGGAACTCTACCAACTTCTCCTACTAGAAATGGATATATTTTTTTATGATGGTATTCTTGATGAGGAGCTGCTATAAATGAGTCTACTATTATAAATAGCTCTATGACTGTTTATGCAAATTGGCAAGAACAACCTAAATATTATGCTGCGCCCGTATATTTATGACAATCAACTTGAATATTTGATAATTATGCAAGTTGGAGATGAAGTGTAACTTGATATCCATATGTATGACGGAATGCATATCCTTGAGGAAACTCTGTAAGTATAAAGTCAACTTGTTCAGCATGATGAACTTATTCAACAGTTAAACTAGGAGCTTCATATTATCAAACATCTCTTCAATGACAAGAATGTACTGAAGACGGAATATGGTATGTATTAAGTACTCCAACAAATTGTTGTTTTACAAGTGCATTTTGAACAGTACAGTGTAATTTTACAGCTAAAATATATAGAATGCCATGTCAATAATCTATAATCTTTTCATTTACAATATTTAAAAACCTACTTTTAAAAGTAGGTTTTTATTTTGTTTTAAAAATTATTTGACAAATAAGCAATAAAAAATAATATTACCTTGTAATACAAAGTAATATTAAAATATATGGAAAAAATCTCAACACAAATGAGGAAGGGAATTTTGGAATATATTATTCTTGGTATTATCTCAAAGTGAGATATTTACTGAGGAGAAATTATTCAAAAATTAAAACAAGGAGACTTAATAGTTGCAGAATGAACTATTTATCCGCTTCTTTCTCGTTTAAAAACTGATAATCTTATCAATTATTATTGGGTAGAATCTGATTCATGACATCCAAGAAAGTATTATACTTTGACCAGTGAGGGTAGAGATATGCTTATAATAATGGAAAAAAACTGGATAGATATAAAAAACTCTATTGCCAAAATATTAGACAAATAATTTTAACTTTTAAAACATCACTATGGATAAATTTAAAGAATATAAACTCAATATTTGAGAAAAAGAAAAAAATATTGTAACTGAATACTTACAAAAAATTCAAAATTATATTTTAGAAAATAATATTGACTCAGAATTATATCACGATATTGAGGAAATGGTATTTGAAAAACTTTCTCTTGAATCTGAATTTGATCAATTAAAAATTAATAAAATTTTAAAAGAAGTTTGAGAACCAGAAGTTATATTTTCTGATTATGTAGAAAGTAAAAAAACTCAACCAAAAAAGGAAAAATCAATCCAATCACAAGAATTATTTTATGAAAAACTTATTGAATCTCAATGGGAAAGAGATAATAATGAAGCTATTTTTCTTGGTATTTCTTGAGTATTAGCACAAAAAATAGGAATTCCTGTTTGGATGATAAGAGTGATACTTGTATTATTTGTTTTTGTATTTGGAATGAGTGCATGGCTATATTTACTTGCTTGATTGATTCTTCCAGTAAAATGAACTTCATATGAAAAACTTTCTGTTTTATGATATTTCCAAAAACAAATTTATTTAGAAGTAAAAGATTTTATTTATAATACTCATAATACGATTGTATATTTAATAAAGTTTATTTTTGTAAAAAGTTTTAAAATGATTTGATTTATTGTAAAATTTATTCGTGATAATATTTTCCCAATTATTAGGTTTGTATTTTTTTGAATTTTAAGTTTTTGTTTTGCATCAGTGTTATTTGTTCTTTTAATAATGGGAGCATTTTATTTTTCAGGATTTAGTATTTGAAATATGGAATTTTTCTCTGTATTACCAGGATATTTTTTATGGGGAGTTATATTTTGAATTATTTCAGCTACTATACTAACTTTTTGAACTTTTTTATATGCGATCAAGAAAAAAACTCTCAACTGATATTTCTTTGCTTGAGCAGGAATTTCATTTCTTATAGCATTATTTTTAGGAGTTTCAACAGGATTTAATTTAACAGAAAAATATTTTGGAAGAGTCGCTTTAAGTCAAGAAGCAGTGCTTGATATGAATAATATAACAGCTGATAAAGTTGAATTAGATGTTTCAAATATGTTTATGGATAATATGTTTTGAGAAATCTGAAAAATTTCTGGAATAAAAGTTGAATCTTCAACAGGAAATACGATGAGTGTAAAATTAGTGAGGACAGTGTATGGAAATGAAGAAATTTCAAATATGATACAATCTCAATTTAGTGATTTAGTTTTAAAACAAGACGGAAATAAAATTATTCTTTGAACTCAAAATAATAAAATATTTAAAAATAAAGTTCCATTTTCTATTTTTGAAACGGATTTAGTACTTTCTGTTCCACAAAATAAAAAATATTTTATTGATGGAGAATATTATTATTTTACAAATGTACATCTGGCTGAAAAATATGGTGATTACCAAAGATATATTTCTTCAAATTGTCGTTTTAGAGAAATTTATTATTCACAAGAAGAACAATGATTTGTTTGTGATGCTAATGAATACGAAATAAATGATGCAAAAACACAATTTTTACAACAAGAATTAATTGAAAAATTTGAAAATATTTCTACATTATTACATGAAAATCAATATAAAAGAGAATATTATAATGATTATGGAATGAGAAGTGATTGGAATTTTCAAAATATTTATCTTCTTGATGATAAAACACTTTCAATTACATTTTGAGATATGAGTTTAGAAGTAGATGCGCACGTAAATTTTGAAAATACTGCTTCATGAGTTGTGTTCTCAAATTTTGATATAAAAGATGTTGATGTTGATTATGCATTTAAACCAAAATACTACAAAGATATTTCATCAATACAAAAATTTATACCAGAAGAAGAGGATGAAAATTTTTCTAAAGACTAAGAAAAACCAAGTGAAAAGCAAAAATATTACTATATAAAATATAGTAATAAAAAGTCAATAAAATTATTTTTGACAATCAATAATATTTTCATAAAATCCCACTGCTTTAAAAAATAACTAAAAAATTATGAAAAAAATTTGAGCTTTAGCTATATTACCTATAATCGCTCTTGCGTCTTGTGGTAAAGAAGAAGTTGTTACTCCAGAAGTAACTACTCCAGTTGAAAATAATACTCCAGAAGTACAAAATGTAAATGTTGAAGAACAATCTAATACTGAAAATTTAAATCAAAATATTTCAAGTGTTGAAACTGATTCTGCAACTCAAGATACTGAAAGATTATTTGCTTTTTCTTATGAAAAAGATGGAAATATTATTCCTGTAAGTGGAAAATTTCTTTTAGAAAATGGAAAAATTACTGGAATTGTAGTTGATGGTGTTGATGTTGAAAACGATAGAACTCCACTTGCTTCATTTGCAAGAAATGTTCCATCACAAATTGTTGGAAAAGAATTAAAAGGATTACAAGTAGATACTGTTTCATGAGCAAGTTATGTTACTGTAGGATTTAATAACTTTTTATCTTCTTTATAATTTTATTATTATAAAAAAATAACTATACTTAAGTAGTATAGTTATTTTTATTTTATCTAAAATTTATATGAAAAAATTTGAATTTACCTTTAAGGCTCTTGGAACTATTTGTACTATAGTAGTTGTTTGAGAATCTAAAAATTGATTGACTCCTCTTATAAATGAAAGTTATAAAAAAATAGTAGCTTTTGAAAATGAATTTTCTCGTTTTAAAAATGATTCAACACTTTCTATATTAAATGAAAAAAAAGAATGTGAAGTAAGTGATGAATTTTTATCTCTGATTCAAAAATCGCGTGAAGTATATACGCTTACTTCAGGATATTTTAATCCGCTTATGAATGCAAATAAAATATGATATTCTCATAGTTTTGATACGCAAATTTTTGAAAAAAAAAGAAGTGGTAGAAAATCTTTCTTTTCAAAATGTAAAAAATTATGGAAATCTTATAAAATTAGATGAAAATATGAATCTTGATTTTGCCAGTATTGCAAAATGATATCTTGCTGAAAAAATTTCTCAATTTTTACGTGGAAAATGATGGAAAAATAATTTGGTAAACTTATGAGGAGATATTTATATAAGTGGATTGAACTTAGAGTGAGAAAAATGGAAAGTCGCTATTGATTCACCTTTTTGAGATGTAACACCAATTGAAACTATACTTCTTACTAATATGAGTATTTCAACTTCATGAAGTTATTTAAGAAAATGGGAAATTCAGTGAGAAAAATATCATCATTTGAGAAATCCATTTTCACAAAAATTAGAAACCGAACTTGTTTCTGTAAGTATTATTCATCCATTTTGATATATGACAGATGGCCTTGCTACTGCTTGTTTTGCTATGTGAAAAGAGAAAGCAATTTCTTTTCTTGAAGAAAATAATATTTCATATCTTTTTGTTTTGCAAAATGGAGAAATATTAAAAAATATAAAATAAACTTGCACGAAACTAAATATATATTACAATAGTATATGTTAAGTTTTTAACATGTATTTATTTATTAACTTTTTTTTATGAATATTTGAAAAAAAATTATAGCTTGAGTGGTTGCATCAAGTTTACTGATTGCACAATTTTCTTTTTCTTATGCAAATCTTGAATCAATTACTCTTGATGAAAAAGCTAATATTCAAGCAGAGGTATTAAGATTACAATGACAATTGTTTGATAATACAAAAACATATGCTGAAAAACTCACTCAAGATTTTAAAAAAATGACTCATTATGAAGAAACTTGAGATTCAAAAATTGAGTTTGAAATTGATGAAGCAACTCTTTGAAAATGATTTGCAAGTTTTGATATGAAAAATTATGTAGTAAAAAATGCTGCACTTAATAGTGATATATCTGGTGATATTTCTCTTAAAACAAGATATCAACCTACTTATGGAACAGGAATGAAATTAGATCTTTCTAGTTTTTTCTCTATGATTTCAAAAGATGGAGAAATTTATACTTTACTCAAAGATTTTGATTTTAAAGTAAATGATGAAAATATTTCTCAAATTTTAGAAGTAGTAAAAAAACAATTTGAAGAAAATAAATATTTAAAACTTCCTTCAGATGTAAATACTCAATTAGTATATCAATATATTAATAATCTTCGTTTAGATACTATTTTAAATGAAACACAAAACGTATTATCTCAACCACTTTTTCAAGCATATCAAAAATCAGGAGATAAATATTTACTTGCACCTACAAAATATGCGTGTGATACATACTTTGAATTAGATAAAAAATTAAATTTCTATAATTCTTGGTATACTCCAAAATCATGTTCAAGCACAGTTTATAAATCATTTTTAAAAGAATTTTTATCACTTTGACAAATGTATATAATACTTGGAGATGAAAAAAATACTTTATGATACGAAGCTAAAATTGATGGAACTCAAGTTTGATTTACTATCGAATATACTCCTCAAAATATCGTAGCAGTAAATATTGATGTTGTTCCAGATCAAGTAAAATATAAAAATGAATGATTTACTTTTTCATATGTAAAAGGTAAAAGTATTATATCTCAATTTAATGCTGAAGAATGAAAATATACAGCATCATTAGATTCAAAATTAGATACAAATAATAATATAGTAAGTCTTGATTCAAAAATTAATTTTAATAATGATTTTGTTTGAAACTTTGCTATTGCAGATAAAAAGATTTCTTGATTTTACTCAATCAAACAAAGATGATATAATTATGAATCAGACGATTGGGAATATGTTTTAAAAAATGTATATGGAATAAGTATTTCTGGTAATTTAAAAGCAGACAATACATTAGAAAAATTAAATATTAAATCAGCAGGAGTTGATGTAAATACAAAATGAGTACTTTTTACTGCAAAAGCTTCTTATGAAAATGGAAATTATATTTTCAATATTTCAGCTGAATGAGTATGATTACAATGAAAATGATATGTTTCAAAAGAATTATTTACTTTGAATTCTCAATATGATTTTAATGGATTTTATACATGAGAATTCAATATGAATTATGATCTTTCAAATAATAGAAATAATCTAGATTTATATTTTGATGTAAATCAAATGGATGAACAAATAGCAAAATTAATTATTTCAAATATTGCAACAAGAACTTATAAAGAAGATGTAAAAATTGAAGTTCCAAGTGATTTTAATGAATTAGATATGGAAAATTTAGATTGGATGAATTATTAATTATAAAAAAATATGAGCGAAAGCTCATATTTTTTTATTTGAGGAAAGCAATAGATAAAGGATATTCATAATCTTCTCCAGCAAGATGTTTGATAAATCAAATAATCAGTATGATAATCCAAACAAGAAATACAACTGGTAATAATACAAATCAAATAAGAAAAAATATAAGAATCCATGAAACTGCAAAATAAATCCAAAAACTTATATTAAAATTTATAATATTATAACAAACTTGTCTTGTTTTAGGAGTTATATCTTTTGAAAAAAGTAAGTATCCTATCACTAAAAGTGTTCCAAGGATTCATCCAGAAAAAATATTTCCTAAAAAATGAAGGATTCCAACAATTTTTATATTATTTTCTAATCAATTATTTTGTTCCATAGTTTATGTACATTATAAAATAGTGTAATTTTGATTATAATAATTTTTTAAAGAAATCAAATTGAATTCTTTTTGTCTTTTTTTTGACTAAAAACAAAACTTTCATAAAATGGGAAAGTATTAAATTTTAAAGACACGAAATGAACAGCCAAGAAATTATTGATAAAGTTATTAGAGCTTGATTGCAAGAGAAAGATTTAACAAAAGATAAATTTCATAAAATAAAAAATGAAATTTATAAAACATATAAATTACAAAAACCATTACCAAGTACTCAAATTATTGATAGATATAATGAATTAATAAAATTAGGGGAGGTAGAAGATTCAAATGCTTTTAGAAAAGTTATTAGAAAAAGATGAGTAAGAAGTTTATCAGGAGTTACTGTTATTAGTTTATTAACGAAACAGTTTTATTGTCCTGGAAAATGTGTGTATTGTCCAACATTTGAATGACTTCCAAAATCATATATTCCAAATGAACCAGCAGTTCAAAGAGCAGAACTGAATGATTTTGACCCTATTTTACAAATTCATAATCGTTTAAGAGCTTTAGAAATTACTGGGCATAAAATAGAAAAAAATGATGTGAGAATTATTTGATGAACTTGGTCTGTGTATCCAAAAACTTATAGAGATGAGTTTATCAAAGGAATTTATGATGCTTTCAATACATATGATGAAATGAAAGATTATATAGAAGATACAGATTTATCGAGCGATAAATTTGCATCTTTTAAGTTGAAAGCTGGATATGGATTAAAAAAATCAAAAACACTTGATGAAGCAAAGAAAAAAAATGAAACAGCAAGATGTAGAGTTATTTGAATTGCTATAGAAACTCGTCCAGATTGGGTAAATGTAAAAGAAATTGAACTACTCAGATATTATTGAGTTACAAGAGTAGAAATTGGATATCAAACTACTATTGATGAAATCAATGAACTCAATAAAAGATGACATGGAAATAAAGAAAGTATTGAAGCAACAAAAATGCTTAAAAATGCTTGATTTAAAGTAGTTGCACATATGATGCCAAATTTACTTGGTTCAACTCCAGATCTTGATAGAAAAGCTTTGAAGGAAGTGTTTGATAATCAAGCATTTCGTCCTGATGAACTCAAAATTTATCCAATGGTTGTTACTGATAAAGCAGAACTTACTGATATTTGGAGAGATGGTTGATTTACTCCGTATGATGATGAAACACTTATCGATTTAACAGCAGATTTAGAAGAAATGATTCCAGAATATATTCGTTTGAATAGAACATATAGAGATATTCCAGCATCAGAAATATTAGCTTGAAGTCATTTAAGTAATCTCAGACAATTAGTAGAAGAAAAACTACACAAAAAATGAGTAAAACTTATTGATATCAGACATAGAGAAATTAAAGATAAGAAAAATGACCCAAAAAATGCAGAAATTCATACTTTTGAATATGATGCGAGTGATGGAAAAGAATATTTTCTTACTTTTGAAGATAAAAGTGATAGAACTATTTTTTCACTTTTAAGACTCAGATTACCAGGATTAGAAAGTGAAAATATTTATGAAAATATGCCAGAATTATCTTGAGCAGCACTGATTAGAGAAATTCATACTTTTGGAGACCAATTAAGTATTGGAGAAAAATGAAGTATTTTTGGACAACATCTTGGTTTTGGAAAACAATTAATTGAAACTTCAGAAAAAATTGCTTTAGAAAATGGATACAAAAAAATGGCAGTAATTGCCTGAGTTTGAGTAAGAGGATATTATGAAAAAAGATGATATCACTTAGAATGAGAATATATGGTAAAATCTTTATAAGATTTTACCATCTTTTTCATATTGAAGAAAGAAATTCTCTGCTAAAAAATGGTTCAAAATCTCTCCCTATTTCAGAGAGATTTTTTTGGATTTGTCACATTTGAATACTTGGAACCTTTATATATTTCGAGTCACTTTCATAAGTATCAAGAAATCAATGAAATGAAGGTACTTGTTTTACATCTATTTTTTTGGGACGTTTATTGCTTATTGTATATGGTGGAAAATTTGTATAATAAAAAACTTGAGGAAAAAATCCTTCTATGTCAGATAATTGATATCAAGCACGTATTAATGAAGATAAATTTTCTATAAATGGCTCTTTTGAAAGTTGATTTTTTTCATAGGGAAGATTTTCATTTGAAACGAAACTTAAAAAAGGAAGTCATAATTCTTGAATTGTTTTTTGTTTTGTTGTATCTCATTGAATAATTTTCCCAAAACGAAATTTTTGAGCTAATTGATTTCAAATTTCAGCAGGATTATGTTCTAATTCTATTCAAATATTTTGTATTTCTTCATCAGCAAATCAATTTCTTTTTGCTTGAATATATTGTGCAAGGAGTAATATTCAACTTCCAGTTCATAGATCTAAACCATTATATCCTCTTGAATTATAAGGAATTTTTTTTCAAATAATTTCAAATACTAATGCAAGAGTTTTTGGAAGATCTAAAAGCATTTTTAACTGATAAGATACTTTTAGTACAAAAGTATCAATGTCTTTATTTACTACTATATCTTCATGAAGAATCGTAGATATAAGTCATCTATATTGAAACATAAGCGACCAAACAGCCTCTCATAAAATATCTTCTGATGGCATACTTTTAACTCAAGTTGAAGATGTTTTTACTCATTCTAATATATAATCAACACTAAATTTTACTATAAGATTGACTATTTCAACAATAGAAATTTGATTTTTAGGATTTGAAAGAATTTTAATATGCTCTTGAGTAGAAACTCAATCTTTTAAAATATTTGGTTGGAGTATTTTCATGACATAACTTACGTAAATAAGGAGGGAATATATGGATTTTCAAAAAGAAGTCAAAACAAATTGACTTAATTGCATTTTTCTATATATTTATAGTGTAATTTAAAAGCATTTGAGTGGCTATCAACCACGAGCTGGAGGAAGAAAATAAGAAATTATGATTAGAACCTCTCGGAGTTTGAAAATCTCTTGTAAATAAAATAAATCAAGTATAGCTTTAGGTGGTACCTTTCAAAAATTTGAACCTCAAAGCACAAAAATATTATTTTTGTGCTTTTTTAATTTTTTAAAATTATGAAAAAAGTTGATTTAGAAAATTTATTTTCAATTATTGAAGAAAAATATTTCATTGATAATGGTTGAGAAAATAAAAAAGATATTTCAGTATATTGGAAAGATTTGGAGTGAGAAATAGAAGAAGTAAAAGAGGAATTGAAACAAAACAATTCAGTATATTTGGAAGATGAACTTGGAGATATATTTCGGTGCTATATAAATCTTTTAAAAAAATTAGAAAAAGAATGATACATTGAAAGTTTAGAAAATGTTTTTTCTCATGCAGATAAAAAATTTTCTCAAAGAATAAATGGAAGAAAAAATGGAATTTCTTGGCAAACAACAAAAGAAATCCAAAAACAAGAACTCAAAAAAGAACATGATTTAAAATATAATTCTTAACATATGAAACAAGCAACTTTATGAATTATCTTGAAGGGAGATAAAATACTTCTTTGTATGAAAAAAAGATGATTTTGACAAGGATTTTGGAATGGTCCAGGATGAAAAATTGAAGCTTGAGAAACTCAAGAACAAGCTATGATTAGAGAAATGCAAGAAGAAACTACTTTGGAAGCAAAAGAAAATGATTTAGAAAAAGTTTGAGTATTACATTTTTATTTTGATCAAGATAGCACTTGGAATTTAGATGCACATATTTTTAAGGTTCTTGCTTTTGAATGAACTCCAACTGAAACAGAAGAAATGAAACCTGAGTGGTTTGAAATTTCAGAAATTCCATATGAGCAAATGTGGGAAGATGATAAAATTTGGTTTCCAAGAATGCTTGCTGGAGAAACAATTGAATATGATTTTTATTTTTGAAATGATGGAAAAATCAGAGATTATAAACTAATTAAATAATATGAAAAAATATTTAATTTTTGATTTAGATGGAACTTTGATTGATACAAAAGGAAAAATACAAAAAGCAATTTTATCATCTATACAAAAACATACTCCTGAATTTTATAAAAAAGCACAAGAATTATTTCTTATATATGGAAATTTTCCTTTACCATATTATTTGAATAAAGTATATGATGATATAATTTTAGAGAAAAATCTTGAACAACATATTCTTCAAGAATTTCAGATAATAAATGAAAATATATATTTTTTCCCTTGAGTATGTGAGAAAATATCTCAATTATCACAAAACTATACATTATTTCTTACCACAGCAAGTCCGACAAAAGTAGCAAAAAATGCATTAAAAATCTGATGAATATTGGAATTATTTGAAATAATATATGGAAGTGAGGAGGTAAGAAAAAGTGAAGCACATTTGGAATATTTTCAAGAATATAGTTGTGATGAGGATTTTTATAAAAAAGCAGTGTACATTTGAGATGGGAATAATGATAGATTTCTTGCAGAAGCAAAAAATATTGATTTTATTCATATTTGAAATGATAAAAAAGATAGGTATGAAATACAAAGTGTAGCTGAAATTGACAGTATTTTAAAATTATTTAACTAAAAAAATATGAAAATAGCAATTTGAACATTAAAAGCTCCAAAAGTAGAAGGAGTAAAACAAGCCGTTTTGGAATGTCCATATTTTCAAAATGTGCAAAATATAGAATATATTTTAGAATCAGTTTCTTCAGATATTTCCGATATGCCACTTAGCATTGAAGAAACGATGACTGGAGCAAAAAATAGAGCTCAAAATATAAGAAAAAAATGAATTATTGCAGATTATTATGTTGGAATTGAGTGAGGAACGACAGATATTTTAGGAAAAAAATATATTGGATGAATTATTTATATAGAAAATAGTTTATGAGAATGACATTTTTGATTTTCTCCTATGATTGAAGTTCCAAAAAAAGTAGAAAAAATGCTCTATGAAGATGGTTTAGAACTTGGTCCTGTGATGTCAGAACTTTCTTGAATTGCAAATATTGCCAGTCAAAATGGAAGTATGTGAGCTTGGAGTGACGATATGTTTACAAGAAAAGATGAATTTTGTGATGCTTTTAAAGCGGCCATTGCACCATTTTTTAATACATTTTATAAATTATAATAGTGAATATGAACAACAAAGAAATTTATGAGAATTATCTCAAAAAAATTAAGGAAATTTTAGAAAAAGATGATTTTGAAAGTTTAGATTATATTTTAGAATATATGTATACTTCTGGAATCCCAGATGATATTTTGGAGGAAATCGATGATATTTTACAAGAAGTGACTTTGTATGTAGAATTGAAAGATAAAGAATATAAAGAAACAGCATTAGAATTTATTCGTGAATATGAATAAAAAAATATTTATTATTTGAGGTGGAGAGGACGCTTCAAATTATAAGAATTTTGAGGAATATCTTTTATGAGAAGAATTTAATCCTTATGCAGAAAAAACAAAAAATTGGAAAGATAATTTACTCCAAGATGTATGAGAATGATTTGAAGTAATAAAAATTCCGATGCCAAATAAAGGATTTGCGCAGTATAAATATTGGAAAATTATGTTTGAAAAAACTTTTCAATACTT